>JAWLDF010000014.1:0-69514 GCA_041686735.1 Bacilli bacterium | reverse complement strand
AAAGAAATTCATGCACTACATCTTAGCTTTCCATATAGCAATGCCGGATTTGTATATCCCCTCCCCGCTCAGAACAGCGAATGTTTTCTGGAGGGGCTCCAACAATTGTTTCATCAGGCGGGAGGAGTCCCGACCGTTCTGCGAATCGACAATTTGTCAGCAGCTGTCATTGCCATTGGACGGGGTGAGAAACGAACTTACACCGATACTTTTCTGGCCTTTCAAGCTCACTATGGGTTTAAAATACAACCCTGTAATCCTGGAAGCGGTCATGAGAAAGGAAATGTCGAGAAAAAAGTGGGATATTCAAGACAGCGTTGGTTTGTTCCGGAGCCGGTTATGGAGGACTTTGCCCAGTTGAGCGAATGGCTGTACGAACAGTCCGTTCAGGATCGTGATCGCCCTCATTACAAGAAGGAAACACGTATTGAAGATCTCTGGCAGGAGGAACAACAAACTTTAAAGCATTTGCCGGCCAAATCGTTTCCCGTTAACCGGCACCAGTCAGTAACGGTAAATAAATACGGAGAGATTACACTGGATCAAGAACAGGTTTTAATCCCACGGGCCAGACCCAGACAAAGCCTGACGCTGCAAAAAACATGGGACACATTCACCTGTTTCACAGATGATGGGGAAATCCTGTACAAGGCTTCACGACCATATATGGATAAAAGCATGCCGATTCCCTGGGAGGACATCTTCAAACACTGGAGTGTCAAACCGCGATCGGTGGTGTATTCCCGTTACTTTGCCATCCTCCCCGAACCGATGAGAGCCTACATCATGAAAAAGCCTGAAGAAATGAAAGAACGTTTAATGGGTCTCTATGAATGGTTGGTGGGAGATTATCCGATGACGGCGATCACAGCTTTGTTTGAACAAACAATCCATGAGGATTTATCCCCTTATGAATTGAGGGGATTGTTGGAAGCTCAGAAAGCGACCCTGCCAAAGAAGTGGGAAGAGTCTCATACCCCATCGATCCTCGTGGATATGGAAACGGATCTTCAGACATACGATAAAATGCTTTGTCCGATGTTGATGGGAGGCATGGTCGATGAGGGATGACCTTGAGAGATTGTGCAAATCGCTAAGACTGGCCTACGTCGCGGACTTGTATGAGGATATCCCTTATGAAAACAAAGCCCAATTCTTACTTGATGTTCTTCAGGCCGAATATGCCTCACGGCAAGAAGCAAAGGTCGGAAGACTCATCAAGAAGGCAAAGTTCCGGGAGATAAAATGGTTGAATGATTACGAATGGAATGACGCAATTCACCTTCCGACGAGTACAACAAAGGCCGAAATAACCGATTTGGTTTTTCTTGATCGTAAACAGAACTTACTCCTTCTGGGTTCTTCCGGAACAGGAAAAACGCATTTGGCTACAGCCCTTGGTGTAAAAGCCTGTGAACAAGGTAAGGAGGTGAGATTCTTTCGCGTTGCGGATCTGGTTTCTCAATTGGAAGAAGGTTTTTACCAGGGAACATTACAGAAGATAAAGCGGAGTGTTGAACTTTGTGATCTGCTCATTCTCGATGAATTAGGTTACGTGCCTTTTCAGAAAGAAGGAGCGGAACTCCTGTTTCATTTGATTGCGGACTGCTATGAACAGAAGAGTGTCATCGTGACCTCCAATCTGGAATTTGGTCAGTGGAACCGCGTATTTGGAGATAACAGACTGACCGGAGCGCTGGTTGATCGTCTTGTCCATCACGCTCATATTGTCGCATTTAAAGGCGAAAGTTACCGGCTGAAACATGCTTTGTCTAACACGAATTCCTAACTGGTTTTTGGACTGGCAAGACTCTGCACTTTTTCTTGCATTATTATGTATTTTTTACTTGCAGAAAACAGCCTCTACCTATTCCATTGTCGTTAACACCGCAAGCTAAAATTATTGATTGGTTATCACTACAAGAATTCCTTCTACAAAATTCAAGGAATACAATTCGAGAAACTATTGATCAGATTCAAAAACACGATGACTTAAGCAAATATACAAAGCAAATTTCTTGGCATAGTGAAGATTATTCCTGTGAATATCTGGACTATAAGTACAACGTTTTTTTCATTTTAATGTTGGTGCTATAAAAGGTTGACTTAATATAGACACTAGATCCTAATTGACATTGTTGGTATAATGGTATTTGTGAATGTCAGGAAGGATAGGTGTCATCGGAATGAGAATAAACAATACTGATATTAATTTTGATAATCTAAACATATACCTGAATGAAAGTTCAATTCATTTAGATGAGTATTTTTCGAATAAAAACCCTTTTGTTGATCTTACTGTTACATCACCTCCATACTGGAATATGAAAAAATACGGAGATGTAGATAATCAGACAGGATATTATCAATCATACGATGAGTATCTTGATGATATTAAAAAAACTTTTGAAGGTGTATATAATGTTTCAAAAGAAAGTGCTTCTTTATTTGTCATTGTAGATACTATGAAACGTAATGGAAGGATGTTGAGGCTTCCAGACGACATATCCGATATTCTTGAATCTATTGGATGGATTCATCAAGATACAATTATTTGGGACAAGGGAAAAACATTACCTTGGTCACGAAAAGGACAAATGCGAAACGTCTTTGAGTACATTTTGATGTTTACTAAAAGCGAAACATATAAATATTATATTGATCGGATTAAGACTGTCGACGAATTAATGGAGTGGTGGATTGATTACCCTGAACGTTATAATCCTGATGGAAAAGTTCCAGAAAACATCTGGAAGTTCCCAATTCCTACACAAGGTAGTTGGGGAAGTAAGAAAGAATTTGGTGAAGAAGAGTTTAGACATGCTTGTCCATTTCCACCCGAAATGATGGCAAGAATATTACTACTCTCATCAGACCAAAATGATGTAGTACTCGATCCATATGCAGGGACCGGGGTATTGCTTGCTACCGCCCAGAAACTTGGTCGACGTTTTATCGGTTTCGACACAAACAAGGACTATAAAAAAGTATTCGAGAAGGTTACCATACCACTTATTTCTGACAAGTGGAAGGCAATTGAAGAATATTATAAAGGTCAAGCTGAATTAAAAGAAATGATGAGAAAAGCAATTTATAAACTTAGAGTTTTGAAATATCAGAAGGCACTAATTAAAAAACTACGTTCGCTCACTTCAAAAGAAGACAAATATAAGCGTCCGGTATTATTCAACATTGCCATTGCTCATAATGAGTCTCCAGTTCAACTACATGATAATAAAATTGGCAAAGTTGATTATTACATGGTTTATAATAAAAAAGTGATAACAATCAAGGCTCTTCGGAATCATGTTCAGGAACTTGTCAGCAAAGCACCTTTTACAAAGTATGGGTTACATACTTCAAACCAAATTATATCAGTTGATCGACTTAAACAAATGCTTGCTCAATACAATCATAAGAGATTCTATCTGTATACCAACGGAGATACAAAAAACTACAACAGGGAAGTGACGATTCAGGACATCAATGAAATGTTGAATCCAAACTTCCCATTAAAAGAACTGTTCGATAAAGATATTCCTCCATTAATCAGTAATATTAAGATAGAACACCAGGACTATTGTCGAATCCCAGCAATTAAATATGAGAAGAAAAAATATCTCAACAAACTGATTCAAGAGCAATCATCGTTACTTGATGTAATTGATTTTGATAATTAATTGAGGATAACTTTTCATTTCATTCTATAAGGTTCAAGCTCTTCTTGGGTATATTCAATTCGCACACTTTCCCACAGTCCTTTTCCCTGGTTCTGTGGGATGTTTTTTTCTAAATCACATGGCTTTAATATGTACAAAGTTGGCTCTTGTGAAAGAGACCATACATGAAATAAATAATTTTTTGATAAAAGAGCCACTTTCCATTCATTCTCAGTAATAAAGAAAGTAATCTTATTTGTACCGATAGTGGCTTTAACTTCAATCATTAGACTTGTATTGTCTTCTTCGCTAACCTTAGAAAGTATGTCATAACCCGCAAAATTACTTTCAAATGATTTCCAAATAGGATTAACTCCAATACGGTCTCTTTCGAATTGTATCGAGAGTAATTCTCCCTTATTACCAATTGACTTTTTCTTATCCTCTATACCTCTACGGGAAAATGCACCCATATTTTCCCACCAAGAAATAGTTGAAGAATCCACTGTGCCGAGTAACCCAGCCTCTTCGAAACATTGCGTTACATCTTTTGGGACATATTGTAATGCTTCACTTCGGCCATAGTGTAACACCCTTGACCAGACAGGTTTTTTAGAATAAATAAAGTGTTGCAATTGTATTCTTAGCATGTCGGTCGATGATGGAGTTTGTAAAATTTCCTGCCCTTTACTAGTTACGAAAAAGCAACCCGAATCGGTTACTTCAATCCATCCACAAACTTTACAGATATCTATCACATATTCGGTTCTAGCAACATATATCTTCTTAAATTGAGATAGAATATCCTGTGAAGAAAGTGAGTTTTCACTTAGGATTTCTAATAGCTTCCGTGAAGAGTATAATATACCGACTGATAAGGACATATTATTTCTCCCTTAGATGTCTTACAAAGTCGTTTATATCTTCGAAAGACAGTGATTCTTCAAAGTGTTCTGGGTTAACGTATTCAGGTTCAACTCGAATTGAATTATCTCTAAGCACTTCTGACATACGATCAATTTTAATATTTAATCTTCGTTCCACGGATTCATCTACACTATCAGTACATATTAATATTTCTACCTCAGTATCTACATCTTCTGGAAGTCCCAATCTATGTATTCTGTCAACAGATTGAAGGAATTGGGCAGCATTATAGTTCCTATCGAGGTATATGGCATTATGACATACCATATGTAAGCTTATGCCTTCACTCGCAGCAGCTGGATTAGCAATTAATACAAAAGCGTTTGGATCATCATGAAACCTTTTAATCTTACCCTCTCTTGTAAAATCATCATCCTCACTGCCAGCATCAACGCCTCCATGAATAAAGTCCGCTCCTATATCCTCAAGCCTAACTGTTAGTAACTCTATATTCTCTACAAAGGTGGACCAAACAATGCTTTTTTTACCCTGGCTAGCTAATTGACGAACGCGGTTACATACATATTCTATTTTAGGACTACTTCCTTCTTCAATAAGGTCGTACATCATTTCATTGTTATCATCGATGCTTTTTAATATTAATGATGGATTTGAAGTTAATTGAAGCATTCTCATGACGCTTTTCCCCATTGTTCTCAACATGTTTCTTTGGTTTGCCCTAAGGTTTTCGTATTGCCTAGCTTCTTCAGACCTCATAAGCTCATAGAGCCTTCTTTGTGATTCACTCATCGGAATTGAAACAATTTTAAATTTTGGTTCCTTTAATCCTAATTCGGATTTTGTGGTTCTTACATATATTGACCTAATTGTCTCTAATACACTTTCTTCATCTACATCAATTTCTGGATACAGAAAATTGAACTGGGCAATCAAATCATGAGGAGAGTTAGGCATTGGAGTACCTGACATAATAAGCTTTTCTGTAGGCATATGAGATAAAGATAGGATTGCCTTACCAGTTACAATTTCTTCACCACTCTTGATACGGTGACTTTCATCTAGAAACATGATTACATGTTTGCCGGATAAATATGATGAGATCAAATTCATCACTCTAGGTAATTGTTGGTATGTTATTAGCATGTGACGAGGTTCTTTTCTCAAGGCTAATTCAATGGCTCTTTCACCACCCGTTAAACGGACGAATGGTTGGGCATCCGGTTTACATATTTGGAGTTGTTCATCCCATGCTGCAAATGCATTTTTTGGTGCCACAATAAATAAATAAGTTTCTTCTCTTTTCTTATAGTAATAATAAGCCAAAGCTTCAGTGGTTTTACCCGCACCAGGAACTGAAAAAGTTGCACCTGAAGGAAGTGATACCAATTTTGATACATTTCTTAGTTGATTTGTTGTTAGTTCCCTTTCAAACCCAACAGCTTTTAATCTATTGATTACTTCTTGTTCTGGAATTGATTTTGAATGTCTAACATTCTTAAATTGCGATCTGTTTGCATTTGCCAGTATCAATAATTCTTTAACCCTCGGTGAAAAACTAATTTGTAGTTGATATTTTACTGCGATAAGTCTAATGGACTTCCGTGCCGACAGGAAAAGCCACCAAGGGATTGAAATACTTTTATCGTTAATAACCGTTATTTCACCACGTTCTTGACATACTCTTTGTATTTCACCCCAAGCCAGAGACTCCGTCTCCATTGACAAGTATGCACTCTGAGAGTCATCCAAATAATCAATACACAACATATTAATTCAGCAACTCCCTTATTTTCTCAATGGATGATTGCAATTCGGACAGTTGGGATTCAATACCTATACGCTCCGTGTCACTATTAAACCCATTAATGGCATTTTTAAGTGCAGTATTTGCCTTGTTTATTTGAGAAAGAACATATTTTTTATTCCTATTCTCTTTTTCAGTTTCTTTCTCTTCCCGTATAACGTCATCAACTATTTCTATGACATGATCATTATTATATGGTTCACTTAAAGCAATTATGAGAGCTTCTAAATCATTTTGTTCATCATCTAGTAAATCAATATCATCATCAGGAGCCAATTCATCAGGTAATTCAAGTTCCTCCTGTAGATTTTCAATGATCTTATCTAAATGTGTTTCAACTGCCGGTATAGCACCCCACAACCTCCCCGATTCGGTAGGATTCGATAACAACGTGTATGCAATTGATGTAAACACTGTTTTTTTTGAGGGGTCCTTTACCTTGTTGCGAGATTTTTTAAGTTGCTTAAATGCATATTCTTGTTTATTGACAAGCTCATATTGTTTTGATTTCCCTTGACTCTCCAAATACATATCCACATGATGTAGGGTGTCCAATACATCTTGTATTTCAGCAGTAGTCTTACCATAAATAGATGCTAGTCTTTCAATTGAATAACCATGTTTCGTATGTCGATTCCTAAGCATACAAGCTTCCGATATCCAATTGTAATCTGCTCGTATATCTGTATCGATTTGTAAACGTGCTTCTAATTCATCAATATCTTTCTCTTCACAAGGATCAAGTATAATAACTTCTACATGTTGAAAGTGTTGATACTTGTTTTCATCTTCTATTAGCAATTCCCTGTAAGTACAAAGTCGGCGATTTCCATTTACAACAAATCCAGTGTGAGTCAGTATTAATGGCTCGACCTGTTTGTTTTTTCTGAAAAACTTCACAATATCTTTTTCTCCAGTACCAAGTAACTCTTTTAATAATTTGTGCTGAATTTCTTGGGCCTCTATATTTTCTTCATCTTTCTCAAACAGATCAGAGGGATAGTTTGAGTTCTTAGAAAGAAAGCTTTCTTGGGAAGCCTGAGTTCTTCCATTTGCTAGTCTATATTTGGGCAATCCAACTGGAACCTTATGAATTGTGAAATATTGACGCTCGTTTTGAAATACAAGTGGATGTTTCGGTTTATTCGGATCATCAATTTTCCTTAGTTCATCTAGATAACTTATTCGCTTCGGCAAAGGCCATCCATATTCCATTTTAATATCCTCCTATTCGATTCCAATTATGAAAATTGGAATAGTTATGATATGTTTGTACAAATCAAGCTCTTCAACAAACCTATCGAAATACACAATATTACTTCCAAACTGTTTAGACGCATTCTTGGTAGGTAAGATATAAATAGCGGATAATGCTCTATCTTTTAGATGAAGGGATTGTAGTTTTAATATATCTGCATAGAATCTACTTACATTACCTGTTTGCAGACAAAGCCCTATATTTCCCTTCATTGAAGTAATCGTAATATCATTTCCTGAGTCAATTCTGGTCTTATCAGACCAACCAAGTCTAAATAACTGGTCTAATATAATCTTTCTTAGCTGCTTCGCAGATCCTTTTCTGACTTCAAAATCCAACTCCCGTAACATGGTTACAACAGGATCTAGAATATCTGAAGGAATGGCAAATCCACCAAAATGATGAGATGTTGTCGTTATTATCAACTGTTGACAGCCCCCCATTAACTTATTTATCATTCATTAGTCATACTAATTTTACCACAAACATTCAATTAGCAAGGAAAGAAACCCTCAGAATTTATAGAACTTAATTTAGAACAAATCTTACAATCGGATCCCAATCCACGATAACAGTTAATCGAGCTTTCCTAAGTACGAAACTCATCATACCTAAGTACTACATTTTCTATTTTTTTGTTGTTTTCCTTCTTGCGTATCTATTGGGAATGAATTTGGAAACCTATTGTATTGTCGCTAAGCACCCCGATCAATGTCTATAATCCTTAATTTATTGAGGTCTACATCAAATGACCTGAATCATCTATGTAAACAAATCGCATTCAACTCTTCATATATCGTAAATATAGCAAATTTGTAACGTGGAAAAAAAGAAAGAGCCGAATTTATCTTCAGCTCTCAAATGTTGTTATTCTGTTTCAAACTGATAATGGCAAAAACGACATATCCGTGCTCTTGCCTTTACCGTCTCCGCACATTGCGGACATTCTTTCGTATCGTCAATAACAGGTTCTGTTGCTGGATCAGATTGGCGTATAGCGGACACTTCCTGCTCGATTAAATCTTGCTGATTCATCATATGCTGTTCATACCACAGCTTTTGCTTGATCATCTCATCTTGATAATACTGCTCCATGTTCCTCATTTCTTCACGCAATGCTTCCAACTCAGCTTCCAACGCCTGACATAATTGTAATACTTCTTCTTACTTGGCTAGTGCATCATTTCGTACGTTTGGCCCATTTACTAGCAGCACTATAGCTATGATCAGTGTAATCACTGTAAACGAGAATAATAGGGAAAGCAGTAGGGCCATCCTCCCTAAATGCAATTCCCATGAAAAATATCATCACACTGACGATCAGGACGACCCAACCGATGAAACGTAGAATACCACCGCCAAGCTGTCCTCCTACGCCAGTTAAACTGTATTTGGTTAGTTCCGATTCTTTCTGGGCGATTTCTTCTTTAATGGACTGTAATTTGATTTTGTATTCCCGCTCCAAGTGATCTAATTTTCATCTTGAATGCTTCTGTAGTATTAACTGTACGGACAAACTTTTGCATCGTAACCGCCTCTCTTTCTTGATGTAACAGATATGGCTTTTCCCACTAAGGTTGTTGTTCTTTCAGCACATTTTACACATACTTTTTCAATCGCACCTCATCGACCGTAATCACGTTTTTGCCATCGATCTCCTTCTCAGCAAGCAATTCAAACGGGGGCAGTTAAATCGTATTGATTTTCCCTGCATCAATTTTGAGAGCGATTTTGCCAAGCTTCAAGAGATCCATGGTAGCTCCTTGTGGATGGTAATCATGTCCCCATCATTTCAACTGAACTCTGGGAAAGCGTCCACAAAAAACTAAAACAACGGTCTTACAAGCCTTCCCGTTCCCATCAACCTTTATATCTTAAGCGGCTTAATCAAATGCCCTTAATGTGGACATGGCATGGTTCCGGCACGATCCAAAGGAGCAGGGGGCAAGTCTTACCGTTATTATGTATGTGGACAGTTCCATAACAAAGGTAAAGCTGTTTGTAGTTCCAATATGATTCGGGCCGACATAGCCGAAGAACAGGTGCTCCAAGAATTTCAGAAAGTATCTTCACGACCGGATATCCTTCATAAACTGGTTGAGAAGATCAATTCTATACGGTCGAGTGCTGATGTACCTCTGAAGGAAGAAAAACAGGCACTCATTAAAGAAATCAACAAAAACAACAAGCATCTGCAAAAAATCAAAGAGAATATCTTGAATGATCCTGAACTAACTGCCATATTCAAGGATGATCTCAAACAATCTCATGCGAGACAAGAGCAACTACGGAACCGCTTGGAAGAGGTGGAGGCAGAAATCGCTCAGACGAACAGTAAGTCTGTCGATTATGATGCGTTCCACAATCTGCTCTCACAAATTCAGGGTGTAATATCTAGACTAGACGCAGATGACCAAAAAGCTTTGTTAAGATCAATGGTTCAAAGTATACTCATTACCAAAGAGGCTCCAAGAGGAGTTGGGCGGCAAATTACCAAAATCAATCTACTCTTCGATTTTACTATCGATGCATTGCAGAAAGATTCAGCCACCTTGCTTACCCGCCTATCGGCGACACAACAATTGGATTGCATCGCTCCTCTAGAACCCTTCCGCATTGAACAACCTGATCCAAACACATACAGACAGCCTAAGGGACTTGATGAAGTCCCTCAATATTTTACCATTAGCGATGATACGGCTCCCCCCTCATAATCTTCATCGCCCGATACACTTGCTCCAGTAAAATCAATCGCATCAACTGATGGGGAAAAGTCATCTTTGAAAAAGAAAGTTTTACATCTGCCCGCTGCATCACCTCATCCGACAGACCAAGTGAACCGCCGATCACAAAAGCAACGGAACTTTTGCCGTAAGTGGCCCAAGATTCCATCTCTGCGGCCAGTTCCTCCGATGACCATTGTTTGCCTTCGATCGCCAGCGCCACCACATGGTGATCCGGCTTGATGTATCGCAAAATCCGTTCGCCTTCCGCCTTTTTCACCTGAACTTCCTCCGCCGCACTCAGTGTTTCCGGCGCTTTTTCATCCGCCACCTCCACCACACTGACTTTTGCATAGGGAGAGAGCCGTTTCAGATACTCGTCCATCCCCTGCTTGATATACTTTTCTTTGATTTTTCCTACCGCGATCACCTGTATATTCATTCAACCATTCACTCCGATATTCATTTTATATACAAACTTATCCACAATATCCACAGATATTATCCACAATACCTGTGCAAAATACCATCAGACCCCTCTTTTTGTCCACAAAATGTGGATAACTCTGTGACTTTTGTGTATAACTTGCATATTTTTGCACCAAAAATGCTGGTTTTGCGTGTGTTTATACAATTACCACCTAATTCCTTTCAAAAAGAAAACCCTTTCATCATCGTAAATATCCCTGTTTTTCCCCAGATCATTTTCATTATATCCATGCATAAACTAACGACACTTTCTGACAAGATACAACGCAATTTCATCACAGTATCGACATCTTCCGAAAAGATTCGCGTCCCCGTCTTCGTCTTTATCATCGATACCATCATCCAGCTTCACCACATCCGGAGCTTCCTCATACAGATCCACATAATCATCCAGCACCAGCTCCACATGCGCGGCACAGGCGGCAATTCCACGTTCCTGCTCGTTTTCGATCGACATCGTCAGCTTCATCCTCCATATCCCGTTTCTTTCATATTTAGCTTATCGCAACACCCTCACAGATACAAACCATAATATAAAAAGAATCGGGCGATCGCCCGATTTCCCTTCTTTTCAGGCAGTTGGGTTCTCAACGCAATTCGGTATAACGGAGCGGCGAGTCGGAGAATAAGACGATTTATTCGTCTTATTCTCCTAAAATCCGGTGAAACGAGGAATTTAAGACGAAAAAATCGTCTTAATTCCCATCTAACCTCCCTTCGGAGAAACACAATGGCAATATAAGACGATTTTTTCACCCTATTTTTCCATTTTTTCTTTACATCGCAGGATTAAGACGACTTTTTCGCCTTAATCAGTATGTCAGTATGGTCGATGTTTTCTCACTCTCACTCACATCCATCAGGGCCACCATACCATCTTTTTATCGATCAGACTCCATCTTGCCCAGCGTCACATCCACCGTCTGCAACTTACCCTCGCGATACAAAGTGACGCGCACCTTATCGCCATCCTCCTTATAATTGTACATATATTTACGCAGGGCAGCGGACGAGCCCACTTCCTGATCGTCGAGCTTCACGATCACATCATATTTTTTCAAACCGGCCTTGTCAGCCGGACCGAAGCGGACCACTTCATAAACCACGACCCCTTCATGCACATCGTCCGGAACCTGCAGCGGATCTTTCCAGTATTGACTGGGCACCTGTTTTAAATCCACCGGCTGAATGCCGATGTAAGGACGCTGCACTTCCCCGTACTTAGTCAAATCACGGATGATCGGCACCACATCGTCGCTGGGGATGGCAAAGCCGAGCCCTTCAACGCCGGACTGGGAAATTTTCAGACTGTTAATCCCGATCACCTGACCGGAAATATTGATCAACGCTCCGCCGCTGTTCCCCGGATTGATGGCTGCATCCGTCTGAATGACATCCAGTTCCCACTCCGGTGAGCCGTCCCCGTTCAAATCCATGGGAACCGTGCGCTCAATCGAACTGATAATCCCCTGGGTGACGGAACGGGAAAATTTGAGTCCGAGCGGATTTCCGATGGCAATTGCCGGTTCGCCCACTCGTAAACTGGAGGATGAACCGAATTCCGCCACCGTATCTACGCCTTCATCATCGATCTCCAGCACGGCCAGATCCGTGATTTCATCGCTTCCCACCAGTTTCGCCGGTACACGGTCGCCGTTGGGGAGCGATACCTCTACGGTGCGGGCACCGTCAATCACGTGTAAATTGGTGACCACGAACGCTTTTCCGTTGTTTTTATCAAAAACAACGCCCGATCCTGTTCCGCGTTCAACTGTGCGTGACTGATTGGAAAAAAAGTCGCGCACCTCTCCAATATTGATGACGCCGACCACAGCCCCTTCCACTTTTGCCACAGCTTCAGTGACCGCGGAATTGACCGTCACCTGATACTGCGCAGGTGTCATCGATGTATCACCATCCGGGGACTGTGCAGTAACCGGCGTTCCGCTGCCGGATGAGGGCGAAGAATAACCGGTTCCGTCACTTTCCGGCGATACAACCGGAAACAACAGTAATGCAATTAACCCGCCGATGATTGCCGATATCAGTGAAGTAAAAATAAGGGATCCCCGCCCATAGGATCGTTTCGACTGATATTTATATTCATCAAAGTCATCGTAAAACCCCATGAATCCCAACCCCTTTCCTCTCATTCTCAACGTTGATTCAATTCAGTATAGTTTATATCCATCCTCTGAAAAATTTAATCGTGACGACGGCCCTCTCCGCACAGCCTCCCATCCATTCCGATTATATTATAACAAGTTTTAAGGACAACAGATGTGGCAAAAATAGATAAAAATGATGTGATTTTGTGTGAAAGGATGTGAGAATTGTGAATCAGCGCAAAACGCCACCTTACCCTTTTCAGTCGCCAACAACAGCATCTTCATCAACAAATCCCGTGATGGAACATGTGGATCTGATCGCGCAACTTGCGGACATCAAAGAAGCCCTTTATCACAACACGCTGCTATTGACGGCCATCATTGAAATTTTGCAACAAAATAAGATCTGCTCGGGTAAGCAGATCCAGGAAAAAGTGATGGAATTGGACCGTGAACTGTCCGTCTGGTAACACAAGAACAACCGTCACATCACGTCACACCCCGGCTGGAAATACCGCCGGACCGCCGTCGGACCGTCGCATCGCTACAGCTTGTCCGGCGGGGTGGGACGATCGTGGTATGTATCAAACAAACGGACATCTTTTTTTACTTCCAGACCTGCCTCCGTAAGGATACTGTCCACCGTCATCCGTGCCAGATCGGCCATGTTATTATCCAGGCTCAAGTGGGCAAGGTACACCTTTTCTCCTTCCCCCTTCAAAATATCAACAAGAGCTTCGCCCGCCAGTTCATTGGACAGGTGGCCCACATCGCTCAAAATCCGGCGTTTCACGCTCCACGGGTAGGAACCCATGCGCAACATCTCCGGATCATGATTGGTCTCAAAAATATAAGCCTGCGACCCCCGCACCTTTTCCTTGATGCGGTCGCTGACATATCCCAGATCAGTGACCAGACTCAATTTTTTGCTTCCCTGATGAAAACAAAACCCCATCGGTTCTGCAGCATCGTGAGAAATTCCGAAGGACTCCACCGTTAGATCGGCAAAATCCTTCGCTTCCCCCGTCTGAAACAGACATTTTTGTTTGATTGATATGGCACCGATCTGTCCGTCAATAGCCTCCCATGTCGCTTCATTGGCATAAACGGGAAGTTCATAACGGCGGGCCAGCACCCCGACCCCTTTGATGTGGTCACTGTGCTCGTGGGTGACCAGCAACGCATCCAGCGTCGCCGGATCCACCCCGATTTTTTTCAATCCATTTTCAATCTGTTTTCCGCTGAGGCCGGCATCCACCAAAAGCCTCACTTTTTCTGTCTCAATATAAAAGGAATTTCCCGTACTCCCGCTCGCAATCACACTGAATTTCATCGATGACTTCCCCCCGAATTTCGGCCTGCCTGCCCAATAGTTTTATTATCAAGTACTCTCCGCTATTTTTCAAGGGATGGCCGTTTCTCAATCACTCCGGTGATGCCGTTGATATAGTGAATATTTCCGCTGTGGACCACGCGCCAGACCGGTGACAACACCTGAATTTCCGCATCATAGGTGGGACTGTAATAGCCCAGTTCCACCGACTCGATTTTTTCCCCCTGTTTAATAATCCCGTTTTCCACCATCGTCAAAATTGCTGTGGATGCGGAGATGACTTTTCGTCCGGACCCTCGGCTGATCACTTCAAAGTAGGTCTGTTCATATCCCATCACCAATCCGTCTTTCCATTTCAATTGAAGAACGGCATTGAACAAAGGTGTCTTCTGATACACTTGATAAAATGAAATTCCCTGATCCGACTTCTGGTAGGGGTCGTGGCGGTACTCCGCATAATCGATCAGTTTTTCTTTTAATCCCTGCGGCCATTTATCCGGTTCTTCCGGTTCCTCAAGGGGTATCGCTTCCGCAAAAATCGAAATCACCTTTCCCTCACTCTGATCGATGATCTGACCCGGACTGTATTCTTCGTTCACTGTCAAATTCATGCCGTAACGAACGTGCAGATAATTCATTTCCGGCGTATCCACGGGAATTTCCGCATCGAGCGCGATCTCCAATTTGCGCAACTCATTTTCGAGACCGGAAGCTGAACGCAGGTTTTGTTCCGCGATTTGCCATTCACTGCGATTGATCCATACCTGCCAGACGAGGAAGAGATCCAGACAGAGGAAAGAGATAATCAAAATGGTTTTTGCCCTGCTCCAATCCATCTACGATCCCTCCCCCTGTGATTCACCGTCTTTGCTTTCATCGGAATCCGTATTTTCCGGGACAATCTCACCCTCATCCTGTGGCTTGGCGTCTTCCCCCGCCTCCGTGGTGTCATCAACGGTTTCCGTATCTGTATCCTCTTCTTCCGGCACACCGTCTGCGCGTGCCTCAAAAAGAACCGGTTTATCGCTGTCAATGGTTTCAATCGCCCAGACCGGTACGAGATCGAGGTAGTCATTGCCGATATCCATCCGGTAGGCGAGGTACATGTTACGGACATCATCATGATTGAGACCCAGCAGGGGAATGCGTTCCCATACTTCTTTTCCGGATAAAAGAGGTACTGTTTCGTAATTGATAAAGCGGTCAATCTGGAACAGAGGTCGCTGAAATTCCGTAATATAGGAACCCTGCGATCTTAATTCCATACTGCCGTATTCCTCTTCCGTACCTCCGATGACGGGATAGGAACCTTCATACTGACGAAAGCGAAAAATCATATCATTTTGCACGGTATCAGTCTCGTCCTGCTCCCCCGCTTCCGGATTTGCCGAAGGAATCATTTTTTCCAGTAAAAATTGGCCGGTCCATCCTCCGTTTCGATTGACGAAGTCGACTACCTCGTTCATATCGGGCGGCGTTTGTTGCTCATCCACGGTCTGCAAAACAGGATTCTGATAAATGATGGTGCGGCGGTCGGGAAAAATCTGTACGCCACGGCTTCCGTCGGTGTAGATGATGGTTCCGTCCCGTTCCGTTATCCGTCGTGTAATGCTGGGGTCCACAAACAGGACCCGTACCATCTGATCGGGTGTAATCGGCTGGTAAAAATATCGAAATTGCCGCATCTGTACCCGTTCATCGGGAACGTAAAAGACGTGAAAAAAGGACGAATCCCGCTCAACGCCGGCACCGGTAATGGCGACTTGGGATGACAACACATTTCCCAGGGAAAGCACGTTTTCCAATTCGCTCGTTGTAACCCCGGTCCGCGCCCGTAACACAAGCTGATTTTTCTCCGAGATCATCAACACTTCGACCAGCGACTCTTCTTTATTCTCAAAGACCCAGATTTTATTGAGACTGATCATGTCCCCCTGTGGATTTCCCCTTAACGTATACTGTTGTTCGATCACGGAAAAGGGAACTTCATCGGGGTATACGATCTCGATTCCTTTTGTTTCATTGAGTAACTGTTGCCAACTCTCATCAGATAGTGACGTTTGTGCAAAATCGTAAAGGTACCACTTTTGAATTTCTTGAGACACATAGCCAAAGTGGACGAGATCGGGCAACGCCCTGGTATGGATGTTGTTTCCATAGTGAAAAACGATCGATGATGGTTTGATCAGATCGGCCACTTTCTTTTGATAGCCGCCCGGCTGCGGATCCACGTATTGAGAAGGATGAATGTACTCATAGTTGGGCTGAGTGTTCCACAGCATCCATGACAGAATCAGGCTCGTAATGATGAGCGCATTTAAAAGAAGGGTTTTCGCCGTTTCCAGATAGGTTTTATTTCTCATGTTGTTCCCCCCTGTATATCGGGAGTGTAAACATGACACGTGTTCCCTTATTTAATTTACTGTCGATGTGGATGTTGCCCCCGTGGTGATGAACAATTTCCCTGGCGATGGACAATCCCAGCCCTGTACCTCCCATGCTGCGGGAACGAGCCTTGTCCACCCGGTAAAAACGTTCAAAAATCCGGGCCAGATCTCGGCGCGGAATGCCGACACCCTGATCTTCAATTTCTACTTTAAGCCAGTTATGATTCATTTTTTTCGTTCTCACCCAGATCTTCCCTTGATCATTGGAGTATTTGACCGCATTGGACATCAGATTATCGAGAACCTGGATCACGCTGTCCCGATCGACGTAGACTTTACTGTTTCCGTCCGTGAGATCAAGCTCAATCTCCAATCCCCGCTGTTTTCCCTGAATCATAAACCGTTCCGCTACCGGCTCAATGATGGTCTTTATGGCAACCGGTTTTCTGACCAGTTTCGCTTCCTTCGAATCCAGACGGGACAGTTGCAGCAAGTCGTGGACGAGACGAATCATCCGCTCCGTTTCATTCATCACCACTTTGATAAATTTGGGTGCAATATTTTTGTCCTCCAGCGCTCCCTCATCAAGTGCTTCGAGATAACTTTTCATGGTGGTGAGCGGCGTCCTCAACTCATGAGACACATTGGCGACAAACTCCTTACGTTCCTGTTCCAATTTTTCCTGTCGGGTAACATCCTGTAAAACGGCAATCATGCCTTTGCCCAACTGATCTTTCCCCTGCAAAGAAGTAAAGGTGACCCGGATCAGCGATTTGTCCTCTCCTTCAGGCGGGATTTCTATCATCAGCGATCCGTCCCCCTGAAAATTTTCCAGTCCTGGTTGATAATGTTCGGGCAGATTGAGAACTTCATGCAATGGACGCTGCAACGGTTCTTCTTCAAGCTGGAGCAATTGTTTCGCCCGTTGATTGATCAACATGATGTTGCCGTCACGATCTGTGGCGATGACACCGTCACTCATATTGGCGAGAACCGAAGACAGTTTTTCCCGTTCTTCTTCGTTCTGGGTCAATGCCTGTCGCAATCTTTTGGTGAGATAGTTGAAGGCCTGACCCAGTTTCCCGATCTCATCTTCACTGTATATATGCACCTGTCGGTTAAAATCGCCTTCTGCCATCGCCGTCGCCTGGCGGGTGATCTCGATGACCGGTTTCGTAATTGTGCGTGAGAGGGCAATTCCAAGTAACACCGTAAGCAAAAGGGAAATACCCGTTCCTGTAGCCAGGATTTGATTTAATTCCCGCATGATTTGATACATGCTTTCCATCGACGCTTCCATATAGATGGCCCCGAGTACCTGATTTCCCCTTTTGACGGGGACTGCCAGCACTTTCACGCGCTGACTCGTTTCCGGATCCATCTTAATCGCTTCGTTCCTCGTTCCCAGGAGCGCCATATTCACTTCTGCGCGGGTATTTTTTTGTCCGACGATTCCTTTCTCTTCTTCCGTTGTCGAGAGAACTATCCCATTCTCATCGACAACCTGTACAATCGCTCCCTGCAGAGTAACGAAATTATTGACGAGGTAGTTGATGTCACTGCGATAATCATTGTTTTCTCCCTCATCCGGTCCGGCAGTCGCTCCATTTCCCGAACCGCTTCCCGTTCCTGAATAGAGATAACGTTCTACGTTGACTGCCAGCAAATTCGCATGGGAATGTAAGGTTTCCGTAAAATTTGACACATAATACCTCTCCATTTCCCGTATAAAATATGCACTGATTACCTGCATGGCAATCAGAATCAGCAGGATATAAATGACGACGATCTTCCAGCGTACCGTTTGAAAAATGCGTAAGCCTTTCATCGTTTATGATCCTTCCGATTGCGGGTTTCGCATGGTGTAGCCGAGGCCTCTTCGTGTAATGATGTACTCGGGGCGGCTGGGATCGTCTTCTATTTTTTCGCGCAGGCGCCGGATGGTGACATCGACAGTACGGACATCACCGAAGTAATCGAACCCCCAGACCGCCTGCAGCAAATGTTCACGTGTCATTACCTGTCCCACATGACGGGCAAGGTAATACAACAATTCAAACTCCCGGTAGGTTAAATCAATCAGTTGATCTCCTTTATATACTTCATAGGATTCGTTGTCGATTGCCAGTTCGTGGATGTGCATCTTTCTCGATGTTTCAGTACGACTTTCATTCTGGCGTCTGCGCAGATGTGCTTTCACCCGGGCCACCAGTTCTCTGGAACTGTAGGGTTTTGTCACATAGTCATCCGCACCGAGTTCCAGCCCAACCACTTTGTCCACTTCATTATCCTTAGCCGTCAGCATTATGATCGGCATATCCGCTTGCTGTCGAATGGCACGGCAAACATCCATGCCATCTCTTTTCGGAAGCATGATATCCAGCAAAATGAGATCGGGCAGTTCTGAAAGCGCACGCTCCACTGCTTCATCGCCATCATAGGCCACGATGACTTCGTAACCCTCTTTTTCTAGGGTAAATTTAAGAATATCGGCAATGGGTCTTTCGTCATCCACCACTAAAATTTTGGCAACCAATTCCATCTTCCTCCCCGGTTTCTCCCTGTCCCTTGTTTCCCTTTCATTTTATCATATAAAAATAAATAGCAGGATTTGATTTGCCTTCCCCTCACTGCGTTCGGCCGGTCAGCATCAAATCCTGCTATTTATTGTTATTTATTATTCAATTATCTCAATACGGTCAGCGGGTTAATATTACTTCCGTTTTGAATGACTTCAAAGTGGAGATGTACTCCGGTGGAATTACCGGTACTTCCCATCACACCGATGGCCTGTCCTTTCCCTACTTTTTGGCCGACGGAAACACTTATGGAACTTAAATGTCCGTATAATGTTTTGTACCCGTTTTTATGGTTGATAATGATGCAGTTTCCGTATCCGCCCTTCCAGCCTGCGAATTCAACAACACCACTGTCGGCAGCCATGATGCCACGATTGGATACACCTGCGATATCAAGACCTACATGCATTCTTCCCCATCGTTGACCATAACCGCTGGTCACCCGGCCTCCGTGGGTGGGCCATTGAAAACGTCCGCTTCCACGGGATGCGACGATTTTAGTTCCAACCGCCACAATTTTTGTAACCGGCTCAGATACAATCTCTTCCCCGAGTTTTTCTCTATTTACTTCAACACCATTTTCTTTCGTAACCTGGTATGTGACCAGTTTCTTTCCTTCCTGTCCTTTTTGAACGACTCTTCTTTCACCGGCATATAACGAATCGTCCTTTTTGGTTTCGATTTCGTAATCAATTTCTTCTTCTTCAATTCGTTTTTCAACGGTTTCTACGTGTACTTTCGGTTCGTAGCCGGAAACAATGACTTCTTGTCCGATTTGTAAAACCGTATCCTCCGTAAATCCCGGATTTAGGGCGATGACATCTTTCGTTCTCATGTCATATTTGTCAGCGATACAGGAGAGACAATCGCCGGGCTCAACTACATGCTTCTTCTGTTCTATTCCGCCCTTTTCCAGCATCTCCTTAAGCTGGTCATTCGATAAAACCTGATCAGGTGAAACCTTTTCGATCGAAGTCCTGATCGAATCCTTGATTCGCGTATCGAGAACTTCAACCGGTGAAGAATTCCCTTCAGTAACGGAGTCCTTACCTGCCGCCTGAACCAGTTTGACATCTTTATCACTCACTCCGGAATATGTCGCTTTCAACTGTTCTAGAATTTGATTCAGTGTCTGTTCATTGTCTACATATCCGATTACTTCACCGTTGATGACAAGCTTCACGGCTTCGGCATAAATTTCAACTTCTTTTTCTAATAGGGCAAGCACCTTTTTATTATCGGCTTTGCCTTTATATAGATCTTCCGCTTCAAATTCGATGTTTTCTTCAAAGGAAAAATTCAAATTTGGGTATCTCTCTTTCTTTTCCGCCACCCATTCGTCCAATTGTTCTTCAACGATTGCGGGATCCGTTACTGTACCCAATTCTTTTCCATCTACTTTTACGTGGTATACCGTATGTATATTTGAGGAATAATACTGGTATGTAAAAATCCCGCCAACGAGAAGGAGGATCACTGATACCAGACTGATAAGCGATGATTTTTTATGAGCGAGGAAAAATTCCCACAGGCTCTGTCCCCATCTGGCAACGGAACCGGTAAGTCCCTGCCATATTTTATTGTAAAAAGACATGATGACCTCCCTGTTAAAATGCCATTATAATCCAGCGTTTCTATTTTCTCTATCACGTCTTTCAATCTATTACACGCAAAATAACTTTATCATATTTGGTAGAAAAGATTCAAGGAAAATACTGTCGAATTTGATAAAGATTTTGACTATTTAATGAAAGAAGGAGATGGAAAAACGTTGCCTCAACAAAATTTGTTATTTTACTTCAGATCAGTGGACGATGCGAAAAAAGCAGAGCAGGCTTTACACCAGGCAGGTTTTACCGAAGTACAGGTCGATGAAATCAGCCCCTATCCCGGAGAGGGTGTGCAGGAAAGAATGAACCCGCTGACCGGAAATATTCCGGGGATAGCCGATCTTACACTTGCTGCGGACATCGGCAGTAAGTCCGCCGGAATCCTGACCTCCACTGATGTAAATGCCAGTGGAATGTCCGATGGATTTAACATGGCTCAGGGTAATGAGGAACAGGCCGGTCGCAATGTGCTGGTCACCGTAGTGACCACGGATAAACGCGGTGATGAAGCAAGAAATATATTAAAGAAATACGGGGGAATATAGTGCTAAAAAAACCCTTTTTCCTGCCATTCAGGCCACAGAAAAAGGGTTTTGTTCCCGTTTGTATGGCGGAGCTGACGGGACTCGAACCCGCGACCTCCGGTGTGACAGACCGGCGTGAACTCCAGCTTCACCACAGCTCCATTTTAGAGGTGTCTCATTGCTAGAAAGATGGTGACCCGTAGGGGATTCGAACCCCTGAATGCCAGCGTGAAAGGCTGGTGAGTTAAGCCACTTCTCCAACGGGCCACACAAAAATGGTGAGCCATGCAGGACTCGAACCTGCGACACCCTGATTAAAAGTCAGGTGCTCTACCAACTGAGCTAATGGCTCATCATCTACGATGATTGCATTCAATATGAACATTTCGCAAACACAATTGATATCCTAACATATGTTTTCGAGCTTTGCAACAGGAAATTTTAGCTTTTGTTATTCTTTTGTGATCATGTCACTATCGGACGGAGAAATTTCCCCGACAAGGATGGGCCGATGACCCGAAACAACCGGACGATCCGGACATTTTTTGCCCGATTGCACAGGTCATCACCTTTATTTTCCCTGCTGTTTATTTACGCAAATATTCCACGTACCAGATTGGTTTGATCACGATCCGGACCTACAGAGAAAATCATCAGCGGAATACCCGTTAATTGAGAAATCCGTTCAATGTAATGACGGGCATTTTCCGGCAGATCATCCAGACTTCGTGCACCCGTAATATCCTCATTCCAGCCGGGAAGCTCTTCGTAAACCGGTTCACATTCCGCCAGAACCTTCAAACTGGCCGGGAAATGTTCCAGAATCTCCCCTTTATATTTATAGGCAGCACAAATTTTCAACGTGGGAATTCCGGTCAGCACGTCGATGGAATTTAAAGATAAACCGGTAATTCCACTGACTCGGCGGGCATGTCGTACGACGACACTGTCGAACCAGCCGACTCGACGCGGGCGTCCCGTAGTTGTGCCGTATTCATTCCCTACTTCGCGGATGCGGTCGCCGATTTCATTTTTCAATTCCGTGGGGAAAGGCCCGTCTCCCACACGAGTTGTATATGCTTTCGCAACCCCGATCACTTGATGGATCTTGGAAGGACCCACTCCCGATCCGATACATACGCCTCCGGCGATGGGATTGGACGAGGTGACAAACGGATAGGTGCCCTGGTCAATATCAAGCATTACACCCTGAGCCCCTTCAAACAACACCCGTTTGCCGCAATCGATCGCTTCGTTCAGTACAACCGATGTGTCGGCGACATAGGGACGAATCACTTCCGCATGTTTAAGATATTCTTCATAAATCTCGTCAAAAGAGAGAGGTTCCGTTCCATAAATTTTTTCGAAAATACGGTTTTTATCTTCGAGATTTCTCTTCAATTTCTCGGCAAACTCTTCCGGATCAAGTAAATCAGCTATGCGGATCCCGATCCGGGCCGCTTTATCCATATAGGCAGGGCCGATCCCCTTGCGGGTCGTGCCGATTTTGTTACTGCCCTTGCTGTCTTCTTCAAGACCATCCAGTTTAAGATGGTAAGGCATAATCACGTGTGCACGATTACTGATGCGAAGATTATCGGTACTTACCCCTTCATCCCATAAATATTTGAGTTCCTTTGTCAGCGCAATCGGGTCTATAACCATCCCGTTTCCGATGACGCAGATCTTATCTTTATAAAAAATACCGGACGGAATTAAATGCAGCTTATATTTTTTTCCGTTAAATACGATGGTATGGCCCGCATTGTTTCCTCCTTGATAACGCGCCACGACCTCTGATTTTTCTGCGAGATAATCGGTGATTTTCCCTTTTCCTTCATCGCCCCACTGAGTACCAACCACGACCACGGTTGACATAGGCTGCACCTCCTGTTACTTAAACACATTCTCAGTTTAGCAACTCCCATACCCTGTGTCAATTTAAAAGACGAACATTTCATGACATTTATTAAAATTTGTTCGTAATAAAATGGGTACGGTTTCCTGTTCAAGGAGATCCCATACCCAAATCATTTTCATTTTCGAATATTTTTTATCACGTACATGTGTCCGCTGTATACAGACCGGACTATGCCGGAGTCTCTTCCCTATAGCGATGATCCAGATTAACAAACTTATTATACTCCTTCAAAAACATGAGTTCCACTTTTCCGACCGGTCCATTCCTTTGCTTGGCAATCAGGATCTCAATGATGTTTTTCCGCTCGGATTCCTGATCATAGTAATCGTCCCTGTATAAAAATGAAACGATGTCCGCATCCTGTTCGATGGACCCCGATTCACGAAGGTCCGACATCATCGGACGCTTGTCCTGCCGCTGTTCAACGGCACGGCTCAGCTGCGACAGCGCGATTACGGGGACATTTAATTCCCTGGCAATTCCTTTCAATGTTCGTGAAATTTCGGAGATTTCCTGCTGTCGGTTATCGGAACGACCGCGTCCATTGATCAATTGCAGGTAATCGATCATCACCATACCCAGATTGTGTTCCGCCTTAAGCCGCCGGCATTTGGCACGAATTTCACTCACGGTAATTCCAGGGGAATCATCGATGAAAATCGGCGCTCTTGACAGCGTTCCGATGGCCATCGTTAATTTCTGCCAGTCCTCATCCTTCATTCCTTTCCCGGTACGCAGCTTATCTGCTTCGATATTCCCTTCGGCACATAACATCCTTTGCACCAGTTGCTGTGCCGACATTTCGAGACTGAAAATCGCCACCGGGAACCCTGCGCGGGCTGCGGCATTTTGCGCAATATTGAGGGCGAATGCCGTTTTACCTACGGAAGGACGGGCTGCTACAATGATCAAATCGGACTTTTGGAAGCCCGAGGTCATTTTGTCCAGATCGATATAACCGGTTGGCACCCCGGTTACATCGCCCTGTCGGTTGCTTAACATTTCAATGTACTCATAGGTTTCCATAAGTACATCTTTAATCAAGCGGAAGGAACGATCTGTTCGACGCTGGGATATTTCCATGATGCTTCGTTCCGCATTGGACAGGATTTCCGTCAGTTCTTCAGACTGGGCATACCCGTCGCTCACAATTTGAGTAGCTGCACGGATCAGTCTGCGCAGAATAGATTTTTCCTCAACGATACTGGCATAGTATTGTACATTGGCCGCTGTAGGAACCGCATTGGCGAGGTCCGTCAGATAAGAGACACCGCCCACTTCATCGAGCAGTTTTCGCTCTTCAAGTTCGGCTGTAACCGTAACCAGATCGACAGGTTCTCCTTTTTCCGAGATATCGATCATCGTCTGAAAAATCCGCTGATGTGCTGTGCGATAAAAATCCTCCGGCCGGATGATCTCTGTTGCTGTCACCAGAGCTTCCTGCTCTAAAAAAACAGCTCCCAAAACAGCCTGTTCCGCCTCAATATTCTGAGGCGGGGTGCGGTCTGCAAATAATTCACTCACCTTGCATCTCCCCGATTCATTCCCTATTCTTCAATGACGTGCACATTCAGCGTTGCGCTCACATCCGGATGTAACTTCACAGGCACCCGGGTCACACCCAGTGTGCGAATCGGCTCGTCCATCTCAATTTTTCGCTTATCAATCGTGATTTTATGTTGTTTCTTTAGGGATTCTGAAATTTGTTTTGAAGTGACGGATCCGAACAATTTCCCGCCCTCTCCGGACTTGGCCGGAATCTTGACTGTGAGGGTTTCCAGTTTTTTCGCCAGCTGCCCGGCCTGTTCCTTCTCATGAAGTTTGCGTTCTTCTTCTTTTTTCTGCTGTTGTTGAAGGGTTTTAATGTTACCAGAAGATGCCGGAACCGCCAGTCCCCTTGGAATCAGAAAATTACGCGCATATCCCTCAGCAACCTCTTTAACTTCACCTTTTTTCCCTTTTCCTTTTACATCTTGCTGGAAAATCACTTTCATACGGTTAAACTCCCTTCATCATGTAATTCCTGCAATATATTTTTCAATTGATCCACCGCTTCGTCAAGAGTCACATTTTCAAGCTGAGTGGCCGCATTGGTTAAATGACCGCCACCGCCAAGCTTCTCCATGATGGTCTGTACATTGATTTCTCCGAAGGAACGGGCACTGATCGAAATCAATCCATCCTCCCTCCGGCAAATGACAAAAGAGGCATGAATTCCGGACATCGTTAACAGCGTATCTGCCGCTTGGGCAATCTGAACCTGATCGTATTCGACATCCGCTTTACCCCTTGCCACGGCGATATGATCAAACCATACTTCCGTATTTTGTACGATCCCCACTTTTTTCTTATAATCATTCAGGTTTTCTTTGAGAAGTTTCTGAACGAGTGCGATATCGGCCCCATTGCGGCGCAGAAATGAAGCGGCTTCAAACGTACGCGCCCCGGTACGATAAGCAAAACTGCGTGTATCTACAATGATTCCGGCCAGGAGTGCTGTCGCTTCCAGCGCATCCATAGTGAGATCATCACGATGATATTGCAATAATTCCGTCACCAGTTCCGATGTGGAAGAAGCATAAGGCTCCAGATAGATCAACACCGGGTCTTTCACAAATTCTTCCGCCCTGCGATGGTGGTCGATCACGACAATGCGGTTGATTTCATCCAGAAGTCTCGGCTCAATCACCATGGACGGTCGATGTGTATCGACGATCACAACCAGCGATTGATCCGTGATCATATGAACGGCTTCGTCCGGTGTAATAAAGTAGTTGGCCAAATACTCGTGTTCCGTAATTTCATCCATGAGCCGGTCAATGGACGCATTGGGCTGTTCCATCACAATATAGCCTTCTTTTTCATCGGAGTGAACGGCCCTTAATACTCCAATTGCCGCTCCCACGGAATCCATATCCGGTCCTCTGTGCCCCATGACAAAAACATGGTCGCTTTCCTGAATCAGGTCTCTTAATGCATGGGAAATGACACGGGCACGCACACGGGTCCTTTTTTCCACCGCATTCGATTTCCCCCCGTAGAAACGGATTTTTCCTCCCGATTTGACCGCTGTCTGGTCACCGCCTCGTCCCAGCGCAATATCGAGAGATGACTCCGCCAGTTGTCCCAACTCTTGCAGGGACGTCTCGCCGGCTCCCACTCCGATACTTAACGTGACCGGAATTTTGTTGTCAGCCGTCATTTCACGGACCACATCCAAAATCTCAAAGCGGGTTTTTTCCAGTTCATCGAGGGTGGACTGATCCATTACTACCAGGAACTTATCTGATGAATACCGTTTCAAATAGACTTGATGTTGCTGTGCCCAGTCAGTGATGGCACCGGTAACATCTGTCAGCATCAGGGTGCGGCTTTGCTCATCCATTCCCTGTGCAACTTCATCCAAATTGTCGAGGTGAACGATTGCAAGCACCACTTTTTCCTGATTGTAAAGGAGTTGCAATTCTTTCCACTCGGTTACATCCGTAAAATATAAAAGGCGTTCTTCCGGTCGATGGATGACCTGATATATTCGTTCGTTATATATGATATCGGACCTTTCCCCTTCCTCGTCCAGCTCCGCCAACTGAGGAAGTACATCATACATCGAATTCCCGATCAGGTTATCATTCCCCGTCATTTCTGTCATAAACGGATTGCTCCATTCAATGACTTTATCCTCATTGTATAAAATAATACCGGTCGGCATTTGCAACAGTACTTCGTCTCCGACTTTTTTGACGCGATGAGACAAAGTTGCCACGTAACGATGCAAATCCCTGCGGAATCTCTGCTCGGCTTTAAAGGTATAGTATGTGACGACCAAAATCAGAATGAAGCCCATGATGCCGTAAAACCAGCTGTAAAACGTTAATATGACGGCGAGGATCAGGCAACTGACCAGAGCCAGTATCATATGTAAACCGTGCCATCTTTTTAACAAAAATTTGGGCATTCTCATTCATCCCCTACTTATCATTCACTCGTTTGCGAAAATCAAATCCTAAGTCCAATATCCCCACTACGTTGAGCAGAAATGTAACCGGCCAGAACAGAAACATCGTGACCACCACCAGCACCGGAACCAGCCTGTTCGGTTTTTTCCGGTTGGAAAACCAGAATACGAGGCTCAATCCCTGAATCGTCAGCATGACGGATAACACCGGCATCAGGTTGTTCAGCACAGACACTAGAAACGTTTGTTTTGCAAGTTCCGGACTCCATGAAACAGCCCACGTCAGTATAAAAGTGACCAGATAGTAATAAAGGATCGATTTGGGCCACCTCCAGTGTTGAAAAGGAGGAAATCCCGGAACTTCATCCCCCTGCCTGCGCAAAATTTTACGGGCAAGCCAGTGGTTGAGAATGACGACTGCTGCAGAGGAAAAAATCATCATGGCTACGAACATGTTCCGAAACGTAAAGCTAAACCATTCAATCTGTTGATTGATCATGTCCTGCAGTCGGGCAAATTGCGGCATCTGTTCACCGCCCGCTTCAACCATCTGCAATTGCTGCAGAAATATATCGATGATATTGACCCGAAAAACATATGTAGCGATCAGTAAACCGAGGATGGTTTGTAAAACAAACATCCCCATCCCGCTCAATACAACGAGCGCAGCCGGTTTCTTCTGATCATACAACAATCCCATGACAATGCCAATCGAAATATAAAATAACGAGATATAAAATCCGACCACGCCGGTCAATATGTAACTAAACAGTAAAACGAGGAGGCCTGACAATACGGCGCTTTTCCATGTGAATCTTGCCGCATAGATGATAAACGGCAACGCCAGTAAAGGAATAAAGATAAACCCTGCCAGAGTGTACAATGATAAAAAGAACAGGATAAAGTATATTCCCAATAGTAAAAATGGTTTTACCCATGACTGGTCTTTTGGTTCCAATAACGACACCCGCCCTGTTTCGACTGTATATGTTATTTGGGATTACGCATTGTGCCTTCTTATCATACCATAAATTGATGTGTTGTGAAAAAAGCCGTCCCCATTGAGTTGCCTGTGCGGAGCCCAATTCGCGAGTGAAATAAATCCCCTGTACAATATGCCGGTGTACAGGGGATTTTGCGTTTGATCTTTTGTTCTTCCGTTTTATTTTAAAATCATAAATCCGTACGGGGGAAGCGTTAATTCTGTTTGCTCAAATATGCTGTATTCCTGCTCTGTGAAAAGATCGATTACCGTTTTTTCCGACGGTTTCCAGTCGATTGGAACGCTAATCTGATGAATGTTGGGACTGTTATTTAGAAGGACACCGATCGTTTCATCCCCGCAGGTGCGGTGGAAGCCGAATATATTACGGCGGTCTTCTTCAATCCAGGAGCCAAACTCACCTTTTTTCAATGCCCTCGATTGTTTTCGAATGTGAATTAATCTCTTGTAAAAGTGAAGCAAATCTAAATTTTGATTCTCTTCTTCCCATATCATCGTACGACGGCAGTCGGGGTCGGTCTCCCCCGTCATCCCCACCTCGTCTCCGTAATAGATCATCGGCATCCCTAAATATGTCATCTGAAAAGCTACAGCTAATTTCATGCGATCCAGAGCGCGACGTTTATCATCTATGCTCTCCCCGGATTTTTCGCATGAAGTCAAAAAACGTTCCGTGTCATGGCTGTCAAGCAGGTTAAACATACATACATTAGCCTGATCGGGATAATTCATTCTTGATTGCGTCAACCTGTGGTTAAACATAGATACATTGATTTTATGCCCGCCAAAAAAATCAAGGACCGCTTCCCGGAACAAATAGTTCATGACTCCGTCGAATTGATCTCCACGCAGCCATGGACCTGAATGATGCCATATCTCACCGACAATTAACGCATCCCCTTTGATTCCTTTGACCAGTTTTCGAAAATCCCGCCAGAACTGATGATCGACTTCATTGGACACATCCAGTCTCCAGCCGTCAATCCCCGTTTCCTCCATCCAAAAACGAACAACTTTTAATAAATAATCTTTTACTTCCGGGTTTCCCGTATTCAGTTTGGGCATATTGGGGACGTTTATGGCAAAGGTTTCATAGTTCGCTTCAGGGGACTGCACAACAGGAAAATCGCGAATAAAAAACCAGTCTTTGTATTTAGAATCTGCTCCTTTTTTCTTCACATCTTCAAAGGCAAAAAATTGATCCCCGCAGTGATTAAAAACAGCGTCAAAAATGACACGAATACCGAGTTGATGGGCTTTGTCGACCAGTTTTTTACATGTGTCCAGATCTCCGAAATGGGGATCAATCGAATAATAGTCCGTCGTATCATATTTGTGATTGGTCGGTGAGTGAAAAATGGGAGTAAGATAAATCACATTGATCCCAAGGGCACTCAAATACGGAAGTTTTTCCAGGATACCCTCCAGATCCCCGCCAAAAAACGAATCGCTCTCCGGTTTCTCATTCCAGGGAAGGGTATGCTGCGGATCGTTGTTTTGATTTCCGTTATAAAAGCGCTCTGGGAAAATCTGATATACAATTGCATCGTGAACCCACTCAGGTACCGTAAACTGATCCGAACCTGAGATGTATGCATACTGAAAAAAGGTTGCTTCATCCTGATGATAAAAAGGGCCGTTTTCACCATACCAGACGTCGTTTCCGTCATTTCCCTTTAATCGAAACAGGTAGCGGACCCTTTTTGTTTCGCTTAAAATCACAGTTTCAAAATAATCAAATAACCGGTCACTACCGGCATACGTTAATTCAAGAGTCTGTTCGTTTCCCGGCGGGACATAGCGGTCGCAAAACAACACAGAGCACCCTTTTATCTCTCCCTTTTTTGCCCTGATCCTTACTTTTAATTCATGATCGCCAACCGGAAATGCATAGGGTGTTTCAGATACATGAAAAATCGATTCCCACTGCATATGGTCACGCTCCCTCTTTTTATTTGAGACAGGATGACTTTCTCACAATCAACCCTGTAGGCACGATGACATGCTTCCGTTCAGCATCGGGATTTTCAATCTGATTGATTAAAAGCTTTGCTGCCTGATAACCGAGATCATAAATCTTGATATCCACAGAAGTGATCGGAGGATAGGTGTATTCTGTAAGCATGGTATTGTTAAAACCCACAATGGCCAGATCCTCGGGCAGGCGCAGATTGAGTTCCTGGGCTGCCCGACTGACGCCCAGAGCCATGACATCATCAACCGCGATAACGGAATCGGGCGGTTCTTCAAGCGTCAACAGCTTTTTGAAAGCCTGATAACCCGTCTCCCTGTCAAAATCTCCATAAACAATTAAATCTTTATTAAAGGCAATATTCTGATCCTTTAACGCTTTCTTATACCCTTCGAGACGGTCTAAACTGACGACCAGACTCAATGAACCTGAAACAAATCCGATCCGGCGGTACCCCTGGTCAAGCAGGTGTTTCGTTGCCACATAAGATGCCTGTACGTTATCATTATCAACCCAGTTGACATCAGGGCGCGTAGCGGGTTTGCCGATGACAACAAACGGAAACCCTTCATCATCCAGTTGTTCGATTAATGGGTCTGTCGTTCTCGAACAAAGAAGAAGTACACCGTCACACCGTTTCCCGTATACAATTTTTTCGACCGCTTTTTTCTCTTCCGCTTCGTCTCTGCCGGAGACCATTAATAAATCATAGTTTTTTTCCTGTGCCAGGGCCTGTATCCCTCGAATCACCTCGGGAAAAAAGGGATTCACAAATAAATCTTCGGCAGAGCGGGGCATGATAATGCCAAGCGTTTCTGTGCTCCTTTTCACCAGATTTTTGGCGCTTAAATTGGGGTAATATCCTAATTCCTCCATTGCTTTTCTTACTTTCTCATGAGTAGCTTTACTGATCCGCGGGCTGTTGGATAGAACGCGCGATACCGTAGAAGTGGCTACCCCCGCTTTTTTCGCGACATCTTTAATCGTGACATTCATGAAAATCACCTTTCAATGTTTAAGTGTGACGTATTAACCCTTCTCTGCCCCGGCCGAAATCCCCTCTATCATCCATTTTTGAAACGTTAAAAAGAGAAAGGTGATCGGAATGGCAACGAGTACCGCTCCGGCTGCAAAAGTGGTGAAATCGACGTCCGTTTTTCCCTTGACCATTTCATACAACCCGATTGCCAGTGTTTTTTGTTCACTGGAGCGAAGTACAAGACTTGCAAGCACAAAATCCATCCAGGGAAGAATGAAGCTATTAATTGCGATAAATGTAATCATCGGTTTTGACAGTGGGAGGGTAATTTTTAAAAAGATTTTCAGGTGGGATGCCCCGTCAATTTTTGCAGCATCCTCGATCGACTTGGACAATCCATCAAAATATCCCTTCATCAACCAGGTGTTATAAGGAACGAACGTCCCGACATAAACCAAAATAAGCCCCCAGAAATTATCAAGCAAATTAAGCTGGAGCAATAAAATATATATCGCAATCATGCCCATGAAAGGAGGAAACATTTGCAAAATCAGCATCGTAATCAATCCGGACTTATGACCTTTAAAACGAAAGCGCGAAAATGCATATGCTGTATTTACCGTCATAAAGGTTGCCAGGATCATCGTCATAAAACAAATAAATAATGTATTTTTGTACCAGTTTGCAAAATTGGTCTTTTGAAACAACTCTTTGTAATGTAAAAAAGACAATTTTTCAGGAAAAACCGAAGTGCTATAAAGTGTATCCCCCGGATTGAGTGAACCCACAAAAATCCAAAACACCGGATATACACATATCATACAGATCAATATCAAAATAATATAGACCATCAAGGCGGAAAATCGCTGTTTCATTTTGTAGTATTTAGAAGTGACTGTGTGTGCAGATTGTTTTGTAATCATGGTTTCCATCAGATGGATCAACTCACTTCCTTAAAAATGTTGGTTTTACGGAGATTCCAGATGGAAATACCGGCTATGATGATAAAGATTATGATTGAAACAACAGATGCCATATTATACTGACCATGTGTCAGGGTCAATTTGTAAAGCCAGGAAATCAAGATATCCGAATGCCCGGCATAATTGTAATTCACGTTGGCAGGGTTCCCGTCCGTCAACAAATAAATTACATTAAAGTTATTGAAATTGAATGCAAAGGTAAAGATAAACAACGGAGCGGTTGTTGAAAGAACAGCGGGTAAAGTAATTCTCCGAAACTTCTGGAGCGGACCGGCACCGTCCACTTCAGCAGCTTCATACAATTCTCTGTCAATATTCAGCAAAATGGCAGCCATATAAGCCATCCAAAAGGGAAAACCCGACCAGAGATTTGCCATCAGAATCGAGATTTTTGCCCACAGCGGATCAGAAAGCCAGGGAATCCGTTCAAAGCCCATTGATACCAACATATTGTTGATCGGACCAAATTGCCCATTATACAAATTGCGAAAAATCAATAATGAAACATATTGCGGTATTGCCCAGGGAATAATGATGACGGTCCGCCAGATCCCCTTGTAGCGAACATGCTTGCTATTAATAAGAACAGCCACAATCAATCCTGTAAACATGACAGAAAATGTTGAAAGTAATGCCCACACCACCGTCCAGGAAAACACGCCAAAAAAGGTTTTGCTCCAGGTTTTTAGCTTAAACAGAATAGCAAACGACTCAAAACCAACCCAATCCACGAGATTTCTCGGGGGTAAATGATCCGGGGATGAATAATTAGTAAAAGCGATTAAAATTCCGAATACAAGAGGAAAAAGGACGATAAATACAATCAGTATACCGGTAGGTGTAATCAACACATAGGGGAATCCGTTTTCCCACACATGTAACAGGCTCTCTTTAAACGTACGGACATTTTTTCCGAGTTCCCTCTGCAGTCCGGTTTGATAAGCATCACGTACATTTTGAACATAGATTAAAAGAAAAATAATGATCAAAAAGACGGTTAAGATTCCTTCGATCATTAAAAATATGGAATGGTCCCCCTGCTGAACCACAAGAATTCCTTTCACAATCTGAGGTTGCTCCCCCAGTGTAAACAACCCCCATAACCCGTGGAAAATCGTCTTCGAGAAAAATAAGATGACATACCATTCAACCAAGAAATAAAGAATCCCCTTGATATACTGTCTGTTATACATCTGCCCCATCCCCATAAACAGGATGGATAACAACGCGCTGATCTTCGCTTTATTTATTATTTTCTGTGGTTTGATGTTCATTTGTGTTTGGGACATGTGGAAACACCTTCTTCTCAGGTATCAATATCCATCAGAGAGATTTCTCTCTCTCTGACGGAGTGACACCTTTTTTAATATCTATTTTTGTTGAATGGTTTCCTTCAATTGGGTGACCGCATTATCCAGAGCTTGTTGAGGATCGGCGTTGTCATTCCAGATGGTTGTCAGTGCAGCCGCCATCGGCTCCCATACACCCACCATTTCAGGAATATTGGGCATCGGAACTGCATGTTGCGCCTGCTCAAGGAAGGCTGCTGATATTTCATCATTTTTAATGGTTTCATTTTCCAGGAGTGATGTCCTCGGAGGTATTTGTCCCGTAATTTCAAAACGCTTGAGCAGCATTTCTTCACTTGTTGCAAACTGGGCAAATAATGTGGATGCCACCGGATACTTGGTATAAGAGTTGATATATAGTGCGCGAATTCCGGAAAAACTTGTAGGAGATTTACCGTTATCCAGTTTGGGAAGCGGCGCCACTCCAAAATTCACACCGGCATCCCGATGCCCGGCCACTGCCCAAGGCCCGTTAATATCAAAAGCCAGTTTTCCTTCATCGAACAGGGAGTTTTTCACATCATACGTGATGTCTTCAATTTTTAACGGAAGCACCTCGTTATGGAGCCTTTGAAGCAACTTTGCTCCTTTAACTGCTCCCTCTGAATTTAAACCGATTTCTTCAGGATTGGTATTGTTCTCACCAAACACATACCCTCCGTATCCACCCATAAATGAATAGATATAATAAAAATTGGCTGCTTCCATCATAAATCCATATTTGTTCTCCTGCACATTGGTTAGCGCTTTCGCCTGCTCAATCATCTCATCAAATGTTTCCGGAACCTTCTTTACCAGATCTTTGTTATAAAAAAGGGCATAGGTTTCGATTGCCGTCGGAAATCCGTACAGCGTCCCATCATAAGTCGTTCCATCAATCGATGCACGAAGGAATTCATTGTTATACTCCTCCGGGAATGAATTTTCCAGGATCAGACCGGAAGATATCATACTTCCCAGGTGATCATGGGGAGCTGCAAAGACATCGGCTCCCAGACCTGCAGGTCCGTCCGTTTGCAGTTTTCCCGGTGCATCAGCATGCGTTACGGCTTCATATTTCACCGGTATCCCGTACTCTTTTTCGAATTGCTCCCCTACATATTGAAGCCATTCACCTTCAAGCCCTTCCGATTCCCATACCAGCAATTCTGCTCCCTCTTCGGGTGTTAATTGTTGATCCGCTGATGGTTGTTCACCGGAAGCCGGTGTATTCCCTCCTCCCGTGTCATTGTTTCCACTGCTGCATGCTGCAATGGACAGAACAAGAACGACAACAAGCATGACATTGAGTAACCTTTTCATAAATAACCCCACCTTTTTATTCATGATTTTTTTGAAACCTTACTTCATGAAAAATGTTCTCCCATCATGGACAGGCTTTAATTTCATTACGATATCGTTTGTATTCTCATCGAAGGCCCATCCTTCAGTGACATCATGTAACTGGGTCAAATTGACCTGATTCACTCCGGAAATATGTTGCGGGATGAATGGTAAATGCTTAAATGTAATCAACAACGCGGAATCTGTTTCTTTGTATCCTTGATGTTCAAATAAGTAACTGAATGTAATTTCATTTTCTTTCTCGTCTAAATCTAAACGGATGATATTATGGATCCCCTTTTGATATTCTGTAGAAATGCCGTCATCCTGATAAAGTTTGAAGCTTGAATTCCCTTTTGCTCCTCCATAAACTTCAATCTTGAGTATCGGTTCGATATTTTCTTCGGCATACTGGCGTACAGGTTCTTCCGCTATGATCGCACCAGCCTTGATAAATAACGGCAATTTTTCGAGCGGCGCATGAACCAGAATATGCCCTTCACCTTGGTAGCGTTGCCCGGTCCAGTAGTCATACCAGACCCCTTCTGGCAAGTAAACGGATCGATACTCTGTATCGGGTCTGTAAATCGGGGCAACCAGGATATGACTTCCTACCAGAAATTGATCACACAGATTATATACGCGTGGGTCCTGCGGGTACTCCAGGAGCAGCGGTCGTATGACGGGTACCCCGGTCTGTGTGGTTTGATAAAATAGTGAGTATAAATATGGCATCCATCTGTATCTTAGTTCAATATACTTTCTGCTGATGTTTTCAACTTCTTCACCAAACTGCCATGGCTCCTGGCGTCTTGTGTTGATTGCGCTGTGATTACGGCAGTAAGGAAAAAAGACCCCCATTTGTAACCAGCGCACAAATAGCCCGCCACTGGCATGGTGTTCAAAACCTCCGATGTCAGGACCGTTAAATGCTACACCGGATAAGCCCAAATTCAAAGTCATCGGTATCGACATGGCCATGTGTTCCCAGTAGCTGCGATTATCTCCGGTCCATATGGCAGCATAACGTTGAATCCCTGAATAACCGGCTCTTGTCAAAACAAATGGACGATGTCCTTTTAATTGTTTTTCCAGCCCTTCATACGTTGCTTTACTCATCAAAAAACCGTATAAGTTATGTAATGCTCTGTGTGTTTTGGGGTTTCCGTTATTGGTGTGTACAACATCACCATCCATCGTTTTTGATTCGTTGAAGACGGCCGGTTCATTCATGTCATTCCATATGCCCTCAATTCCCATTTTCGTATAATACCTGTGCTTCTCTCCCCACCAGTCAGCTACATCTTTTTCGGTGAAATCGGGAAAAGCACTTTCCCCGGGCCAAACTTCGCCCAAAAACAAGTCACCCTCAAGTTTTTTGCAAAAGTAACCGTTTTCAATTCCTTCGCGATAGACAGAGTATTCGGGGTCCTTCTTAACTCCCGGATCAACAATAGGTACAACCTTAAAACCTTTTTGATTTAACTCCCGAATCATCTTTTTGGGATTTGGAAAGCGCGCTCTGTCGAAGGTAAACACACGGTAGCCTTCCATGTAATGAATATCCAGATATATCGCATCACACGGGATCTTCTTTTCACGAAATGTACGGGCAATATCCAGCACTTCTTCCTCGTTCATATAACTGTATCGGGACTGATGATAACCGAGCGCCCATTTTGGCGGAAGCGGCATGCGGCCCGTCAAGTCCGTATAGCGATAAATGATTTCCTTCAGTTCAGGACCATATATGAAATAATAATCAAGGACTCCGGTCTCTGTTTGAAAATAAAAGGATTCTTCCCCGGAACGCATATCAAATACTGTTTTACCCGGATTATCAAGGAAAATCCCATAAGAAGGCTCTTTCTCTTTAAAATGGATAAGAAAAGGAATCGAAACGTATAACGCTTCCATATCAGGGACATGCGGATCATACACATCTGAATTCCACATGGTATAGCGTTCACCGCGCTTATCAAGAAATCCCGTTTTTTCTCCGAAACCGTAAAAATGTGATGAAGGACCCATCGTTTGTGTGCATGTGATTGCACCACTTTGATGCTGCTTGATATCCGGCTGTTCACAAATGATGTTTCCTTCCCGGTTATAAACAGCTAAAGAAAATGGTTTCTTGGTCACTTTCGTTTCGATAAATTCTGTATGTATCCTGATGGAATCCTCATCTTCTGTAATGTTGATCTTCACATCTTTTGCCGGACTGTTTTGAACTGCAGTTGTTGTTTGCAGGTTGATATCATGATCGAAAAAAGCAGTGAAACGAAAAACATGCGGATTGATAAATGTCAAAACTACACTGCCATATTCCCCATGTAAGATAACTCCGCTGTGTTCCATTTGCTCAAATGTGTTTATTTCCCCTATCGATACACTGATCATTTCACCCCCCTTATGATTTGAATTTTTTTCAGGATGGATCATTTCACTAGATTGCATGCATGACACCTCATGTAAGGAACTTATTTGGCATAACGTTTTGTGCAAGCGTTTGCATTGTTTCGTTAAAAATATGCGCAAACGTTTGCGCTGTTGTTGGCTTTAATACTATTATGTTTTTTAAATTCTGTCAATTTTTTTTTGCGACATAAAAAACGCACCGAGAATTTTTTTGTTCCCAGTGCGTTATGTTTCCCAATAATATTAATCTACAGTGTACGGCAGTAATGCTACCTGACGGGCACGTTTAATTGCTGTGGTCAGTTGCCGCTGATATTTGGCGGAAGTTCCAGTGACCCTGCGGGGTAAAATTTTACCGCGCTCACTGATAAACTTCTTCAGCAACTCGACATCTTTATAGTCGATTTTTTCGATTTTATTCACCGTAAAGTAACATACCTTACGACGTTTTCCTCGACGTGCGCGAGCCATATGCCACCCTCCTTTTCAGATCTGTTTTATATTCACGTCGTTCTCATATTCTTATCTTTATAACCCTGCATCTGTCAGAATGGGAGATCATCTTCGGAAATATCTATCGTTTTGCCGTCATCGGCAAAAGGATCATCCTCATTAACACGAGTTTTGTTATCCTGGTTCATTGCCTGATTTCCACCGCCGGATTGTCCCGGCCCGCCGAGAAATTGCACGTTGTCTGCTACGACCTCCGTCACATAAACGGTACGTCCCTCTTTGTTTTCATAGTTCCTTGTTTGAAGACGACCTTCAACTGCTGCCTGTTGACCTTTTTTCAGGTAATTGGCACACAGTTCGGCAAGCTGTCTCCAGACCACGATGTTGATAAAATCTGTTTCCTTTTCTCCCTGCTGGTTGGTAAAACGTCTGTCCACAGCCAGAGAAAAAGTGGCAACAGCAACACCACTCGGTGTGTACCTCAGTTCAGGATCACGTGTCAAGCGTCCCAGTAATACGACTCGGTTAATCACAATTGATTTCCTCCCCGATCATTCCCTCTTATTCGTCTTCACGTACAAACAAATAACGGATGACATCATCGGTAATACGCATGACACGTTCTAATTCATCAACAACATCAGAATTAGCTCTAAAGTTCATCACAACGTAATACCCTTCACGAAACTTGTTAATCTCATAAGCCAGACGACGTTGACCCATCTCATTCAGATTGGTCACCTCGCCACCGTTCTCAGTGACGATCCCTTGAAAACGTTCAATGTTAGACTTGACCGATTCCTCTTCAAGCGTTGGCTTAAGGATATACATAACTTCGTAATCCCGCATTCCATTCACCTCCTTTTGGACTAACGGCCCTTTCGGGCAAGGAGTGAACCAGAGGGTTGCTTCCTCCGGTACCATTTCTGGTTATCTTGTTCACTCACAATAGTTAATTATAACAAAAGCTGTAACAGAAGACAATAAGGGAATGTAATGATTAGAAAGGGGCCATGGTTTAGGGTCCCTTCCTATATTTGTCCTTATTTTATCATGTCATATCCTTCCGTGCTATATCAAATATTTGCGGATATTTCCACTAAACATTAAAGCGGAAATGCATGACGTCACCGTCTTGAACCACGTAATCTTTTCCTTCCAGGCGAAGCTTCCCTTTTTCTTTCGCCTGAGCCATGGATCCACTGTCAACCAGATCATCATATGCCACTACTTCTGCGCGGATAAATCCTTTTTCAAAATCACTGTGAATGACACCGGCGGCCTGCGGTGCTTTCGTTCCTTCCTTGATGGTCCATGCTCTCACTTCCTGCTCTCCGGCGGTAAAATAAGTAATCAGTCCGAGCAATCTGTATGCTGCTTTGATCAAGCGATCCAAACCGGACTCACTGAGTCCCAGTTCCTCGAGGAACAACTCCTTATCTTCACCTTCGAGCTCGGCAATTTCCGCTTCCACTTTTGCACTGATCACAACGACCTCCGCACCCTCAGATGCAGCCATCTCTTTTACCTGTTGTACGTATGGATTCCGGTCGCTGTCTGCCGCTTCATTTTCACTTACATTGGCGACATAAAGTACCGGTTTGATCGTCAAAAGATGCAGATCACGGATCAACTTTTTCTCATCGTCACTCAATTCCAGACTGCGTGCAGGTTTACCTTCTTCAAACACTGCCCTTAATCTTTGTAAAACCTCAACTTCAGCCTGAATTTCCTTGTCACCACTTTTCAGACGACGGCTTGTCCGGTCAAGTCGGCGTTCCACCGTTTCCATGTCAGCAAAAATAAGTTCGAGGTTTATGGTCTCAATATCTCCTAACGGATCAACCTTTCCCGATACGTGTGTAATATTTTCATCCTCAAAACAGCGCACCACATGGGCAATCGCATCCACTTCACGAATATGAGAAAGAAACTGATTTCCGAGCCCCTCTCCTTTACTGGCCCCTTTTACCAGACCGGCAATATCCACAAACTCAAACGCCGTCGGAACGGTTTTTTTCGGTTTGACCAGTTGTGTTAATTTTTCAAGACGTTCATCAGGCACTTCCACCACACCCACGTTGGGATCAATGGTACAGAAGGGATAGTTGGCAGATTCAGCCCCTGCCTGTGTGATTGCGTTAAATAAAGTTGATTTTCCTACATTCGGTAGTCCGACAATTCCCGTCGTTAAACCCATTTCTTGTTCCACTCCTTCATGCAAATGATATTATGACTCTTCATCCCCTGAGGCAGGGGTGATGATTCGTTTCATTTTTTTTTCAAATTTCAACCTGGGGATCAGGACGCTGTGTGAACATCCCATGCACTTGATTCGTATATCCATCCCCATTCGGATCACTTTCCACTCATTCGTGCCACAGGGATGAGGTTTTTTCATTTCCACAATATCACCGAGTTGGAACGATTTCCGCTCCATTTTTTCCTCCTCCTCGTACATCATTTTTAGAATCTATTTTTTGCGGATTCCATTGGAACTTCTATGAAGTACCCGCTGACGGCGGTCGCGGGTGTCGATCCCTTGCAAACGGATATAACAACAACAGGGCAAGTACAAACAAATTTATCATACCATATATCGGGTATATCAGCTTAACAAGTGTTGAAAAACCAAGGTAACTGAGGGGTATGATCATCACAATCAATCCTGCGGTCAGCAACCAGACGGGAATTCTTAACACCTGTTTCAAGCGTAATATGATCCCATAGATACCGCTGATCGCTGTTGTCAAAATAGCCAGCCACAAAATTAAACTGACGATAAGAATCATTTCAACCGGATAACTGGTGAGCAGGGAGAAAAGAGGAATTTCATATAAATGAACCTCATTCCCCACTTTTAATAAAGCATCGTTCATCAAATAAGCAACCGCCCCGAGTCCGACCAGGCAAACTACGCCTGCCACGACGATTTCCAGATTGCTTCTCATCTGCCTGCCGAGGGTTGATAAAACACCCAGTAATGGCAAGATATTGAGTGAAGCATAGATGACTCCCGACGGCCAGACCGGTTGTTTTCCGAATGTTTCTGTGGCCGGTGTCCCATCAAAACCTCGAATAAATTGAAGAGAAACGTAGAGCAGGATTGAGACGAGAATCGGAACAATGACTGTATTCATCATCATTAATCCTTTTACATCAAAAAGTACCACGATATACACGGTGATGGCAATAGCAGTCACCCCGATCATAAACGGAAGATGCCACTGGGCGAAAGTGGCTCCGCTTCCCGCAAACATAATGACGGACATGGATAATAAATAAAAAAGTGTAATCCAGTCAAATACTTTCCCCATCCCTTTTCCCAGCAAATGTTCCAGCAGATCGTAGTAGTTGCCTGTCCGCTGGTTTTTGCCAATCCATAAAATAATCATACTGGTAAATACAAAAAGAATCATTGCCAATCCGAGACTATTCAAGCTTGCCGGTCCATATGAGCCGAAAAATTCCCATATTTCCCGTCCCGATGCAAATCCGGCTCCTATCGTTGTACCGATGATTGTAAATCCCACGTTTAAACCTCTCCATAAAGAGCGGCCATATTCGGTCATCCACTACGTTCCCCCTCTCCCCCATGCGAAAGACGCTATCCCATCTTTCTTTTTAAGGTATATTCACTTGTCCATTCACATATACTGGTAATACTATTTCGTGATGGAGGTAAGTATGAAAAAGGAGACTCGTTCAGCGGATGCCTTTCCTTCTGTACAAATAAATTATATGGACGATCAAGCAGTAGATATACTCAGTCATCACCTTCGCAACAGAATGCAGCATTATTCACGTGATTACTCCGACATTGTTTTTTTATGCATCGGTACCGACCGGTCAACCGGAGACGCCCTCGGTCCTCTGGTGGGATCAAAGCTGAAGAAGAGTACATCGTCTCATTTCCGTGTTTACGGAACACTGGATGAGCCCGTTCATGCAGTCAATCTGCGGGAAACCCTCGATCATATTGAAGCCGAATATCAAAAACCCCTGATAGTTGCCGTAGACGCCTGCCTCGGCAGATACAGCAATGTGGGTAATATCAATGTCCATTCCGGGCCATTAAAACCGGGCGCCGGAGTAAAAAAAGATTTACCCGAGGTGGGTGTGTTTCACATGATTGGAATTGTGAACGTGGGAGGATTTATGGAGTATTTTGTGTTGCAAAATACCCGTTTAAGTGTTGTGATGAACATGTCGAATGTGATCGTTGATTCCATAAAAAAAGCCGGAACCATAATATTTCCGACCCGTTCGAGAACATTCATATCGATGAAAGCCAGACTCACCCGGTCCTGATCAGCACCGGGAGGGTCTGTTTTATTTGTCTTTGTCTTTGTCTTTATCTTTCTCCTTCTGTTGTTGATCCTGATTTTTGTTGTTTTTTTGATAATTTTTCTGATTTTTATTCCTGTTGTTCTTGTCTTGATTTGCATTCATGGAACAATGGCCTTCAAACTGGGACCCTTCATCTACAATGAGTGTGTTAATATCAAGATCTCCATATATCAGTCCCGTGGATAGCAGATGAAGTTTCCCTTCCGACATTACATCTCCTTCAATTTTCCCGGCCACGGTGATGTTTCTTCCTTTTACTCTTCCTTCCACCTTACCCTTTTCACCCACAATCACATCGCCCTGGGTTTCAAGTTCTCCTTGCAGCGTTCCATCGACCCGCACAATCCCCGTTGCTTTGATATCTCCTTCAAAAACAGTCCCTTCACCGACAATCGTATCCACTTTTTCGATTTTTGCATTCTTGCTGTTGAACATCTCGTTCTCCTCCCAGTTGATATTCTAACGCGGCAAATACTTTACCGGATTCACAGTTGAACCATTTTCATAAACCATATAATGCAAATGGGTTCCCGTGCTGCGACCGGAACTGCCCATATATCCGATTAGTTGCCCCTTTTTTACCTTGTCCCCCGGAGATACAATCATCCTTGCCAGATGCGAGTATGACGTACTGATTCCATAACCATGATAAATTTTAATTTGCCGGCCATAACCTGAACGCACCTGCGCTGATAATACTGTACCCTCAGCTGCAGAGTAAACGGGGGTGTTATAACTGTTGGCAAAATCGATTCCATCATGAAAACTGATCCTTCCGTGAAAGGGATCCCGCCGATATCCATAATGGGAAGTAATTCGACCGATTGTCGGATAAATCGATGGCGTTGCAGCCAGTCGTTTTTTCTTTTCTTCTACCTGACTGATCAATTCCTTGGCACTTTCTTCTCTTACCGGAACGGCTTCTTCCATCAGATCCAATTTTTTCTCCGTTTCGTCTGCGATCAATGTTGTTGTATCCGGAGGGTTTTTAGCTGTAGCTGAACGGCTTGCCATGACAACCCGCTTATTTTTATCATCAAAAAAAGTAATCGATTGCTCGAGACCGTTCTGTTCTCTGATCTGATTCTCCAGAAATTCCAGTTGACTCACAGAAGACTCCATATCACTTACACGATAGGCAACTGTATTCAGTTTATTTTTTACCGCTTCAAGTTCCAAACGGGAAGAAATAAGCATCTCATTCTCTTTTTTCAGATTTATGTAAGATTTCAACCCCAGAAAAAAAAGAATGATGCTTATGATCAAAATCACGGCCATAATCTGTAAGACATACATCGGAATATTCAATCTGACCGTATGTTTTTCCGAATGGGGAATAATCATGACGGTAAATTTGTTGTTTTTCCCGCTCACGCTGATTCACCTCACCCTATGTTTATTCGCCCTTTTTCTTCAAAAACCTCCTTTTTCCTTAAAATCCTTTGCAGTTTGTCAAGAAAAATAGGGTGCGACGACTTGATTCCAAATATTTTGCATCCATTGAACGAGCGGGACAGCAGCCGCGGCAAAGAATAATGCCGGTAACATGTTGGCTACTCTCATTTTTTTGATTTCCAACAAATTAAAGGCAATGGCAATAATTAAAACGCCGCCCACAGCCGTAATTTCATTAATCATCACATCAAGAATTTGTTGATTGACAAATTTGACAATAATCGTGGCAGAAATCGCAATCGCCCCCTGATAGAGAAAAACGGGGATTGACGAAAAAATGACTCCGATTCCGAGAGTCGATGTAAAGATAATGGCCGTAAATCCATCGAGCATTGCCTTGGTGTACAGGACATCATGATTGTTTCTCAAACCGCTGTCCAGCGCCCCCAGAATGGCCATTGCCCCGATACAATAAACGAGGGTGGATGTGACAAAAGCTGTCGATATGTTGCCCTTTCCTTTGTTTCCCACTTTTGTTTCAAGCCATTGCCCCCATTTATTCAAACGCTCCTCAAGTTGCATCCATTCTCCGATAATGGAGCCGATCACCAGGCTAAAAATAACCAGCAAAAAGTGGTCCGTTTTAAAAACCATCATAATCCCGAGAACCACCACAGACAGACCGATTGCCTGCATCACCGTCGTTTTAATTTGATCGCGGATTTGCGGGATTAAACTTCCGATCAGAGCTCCGATAATAATGGCGATGGTATTTACGATCGTTCCCAATAATATCATAGTTTTTATCTCTCCTTGTCAGATCCCTGTCATAGACTCATGAATTTCTTTAATTGCTTCAATCAATGTATTTACTTCCTCTATCGTATTAAAATATCCGAAACTGACGCGAACGGCTCCCCCGCAATTCATGGTCCCCGCTGATTCATGTGCCAGCGGTGAACAATGAAATCCCGCGCGAACCGCGATCTGATAGTGTTGATCGAGAATCATTGCCACTTCTGCGGGATCTGCATTTTCAACCGTGAATGAGACTACCCCCAGACGCTGCCGGTCCCGACCCGGTCCATAAATGGTTACACCGCGCACCGCTTGAAGCCCGTCGAGCAAATGTTCCGTCAGTTGATTTTCCTTTTTTCTAATCGTATCAATTCCCGTCTGTTTGACAAACTCCACACCGGCACCCAGCCCCGCAATTCCAGCCGTATTTAAAGTGCCGCTTTCATAGCGGTCCGGCCGGGCCGGTGGTTGTTCCGCCAATTCTGATTGACTTCCTGTCCCCCCGTGAAGAATAGGGGTCAATTCGATATCGGGACTGATATATAATCCACCGGTGCCCTGCGGTCCATAAAGCCCTTTATGTCCAGGAAATGCCAGCATATCAATCCCGGCCTCATTTACGTTGATATCAATGATACCTGCCGTTTGAGATGCATCAACCAGAAACACAATATTTTTTTCTCTTGCCAGTTCACCAATTTCTTCAACCGGCAGAATAGCCCCTGTCACGTTCGAACCATGAGATACTACGATCAGTCTGGTGTGGGCTCTTATCTCTTTACGAAAATCATCAATTTCAAATTTCCAATCCTTTCTTGGTGACACATATGATACTTCTATGTTTATTTCTTTTTCAAGGAACGCCAGGGGGCGTCTTACTGAGTTGTGTTCAATCGTCGTTGTAATCACATGATCTCCCGGTCTCAAGTACCCTTTAATTGCTTGATTTAACGCATGTGTGGCATTTACACAAAAAATCAAATTTCGCGGATCAGCGATTGAAAAGAGACCGGCCAGCAACCTTCTTGTATTCTGTACAGTCTCACCGGCTTTGATCGAAAGAAAATGTCCGCCTCTCCCCGGATTAGCCGCATAATGTTCAATATTGTCCATCATTGCCCTCGATACTCCCGTTGGTTTGGGCCAGGTGGATGCGGCATTATCAAAATAAATCAATCAACCCACCCCCTTCACTTGATTTTTGTCATAGAAAAACATAGCTGTCGCCAGGAAAACACGGCGCCAGCTTTTTGATCATACTCATTATATTTAGATGTGCCTAGCAAGATGATCTCAAGGTCGATAGATCAACTCAATGATTCGCTGTAAATCCTCATCTGAATAATATTCTATTTCTATTTTTCCCTTTTTATTTCCATGCCTGACATGAACTGAAGTGCCAAAATATGATCGGAGTTGATCTTCGGTTTGTTTGATCAACGGGTTTTTTCCTGCTTTTTTTCTTATTGTTTCACGTGAAACATTTTTCGGTAGTTTCTGAACAAGTTCTTCCAATTGTCTGACGCTCAGATCCTCTTCTATCACTTTTTTGGCGAGTTTCCGTTTTAACTGTTCCTCATCAACCGCCAATAATGCACGTGCATGGCCCATTGATAATTTGCCTTCAGAAACAAGCTTTTGTACCTCAGCCGGCAGTTGCAGCAAACGAATGAAATTAGCTACATGCGGACGGCTTTTACCTACACGCTTTGCCAGTTCTTCCTGTGTTAATGAGAAACGTTTCATTAACTTTTCATAGGCCTGTGCTTCTTCAATGGCGTTCAAGTTTTCTCGCTGTAGATTTTCAATCAAGCCGATTTCCATCAATTGATCATCAGTAAAATCCTTTACTACCACAGGAACTGTTTTTAATTGCGCCAGCTTCGCAGCGCGTAAACGGCGCTCTCCGGCTACCAGTTCATACCCCTTTATGCTCTTTCGGGCAATGAGCGGTTGAATGATCCCGTGTTCCTCAACAGACTGTTTTAGCTCTTCTAGGGCTTTCGGGTCAAATTCTTTTCGCGGCTGATAAGGATTGGGACGAATATCTTCAATCTTGACTTCAATAACTTGATCATCATCCCTCACCTCTAAAGAAGTGGATATTAAAGCATCCAGTCCACGACCAAGACGTTGTTGCTTACTCAATACCCATCACCTCTTTCGCCAAATCCATATATACATCAGCACCACGGGATTTGGGATCGTAAGAAATTATCGCCTTACCATAACTCGGAGCCTCACTTAATCTAACATTCCTGGGGATAATCGATTTATACACTTTGTCCTGAAAATATTTTTTTACTTCCTCGATCACCTGAATCCCAAGATTGGTACGTGCATCGAGCATGGTCAGTAAAACCCCTTCGATTTCAAGGGAAGTATTCAGGTGTTTTTGTACAAGTCTGACGGTATTCAGAAGTTGACTTAATCCTTCCAGTGCATAATACTCACATTGAATCGGAATCAATACAGAATCTGCAGCTGTTAAAGAATTGATTGTCAGTATACCCAGGGAAGGCGGACAGTCAATTAAAATATAATCGTAGCGTCCTTTAAGTACATCAATCTGTTTTTTTAACCTGACCTCTCGTGAAATAGTCGGAACCAGTTCTATTTCGGCTCCTGCCAACTGAATCGTGGCCGGAATAACATGAAGGTTATCTATTTCCGTCGGAACCGTAGCTTCCAGTGGATTAATCTCATTCACAATAACATCGTAAATACAATACTTTACGTCCGCTTTATTGATCCCAATTCCACTGGTGGCGTTCCCCTGAGGGTCGATATCAATCAGCAAAACTTTGCTATTTAGGGAGGCCAGACAGGCACTTAAATTTACTGCCGTCGTAGTTTTGCCCACTCCGCCTTTTTGATTGGCCACCGCAATCACTTTCCCCATAAAGTCACCTCATTTAACCAAGCATTTTCCGTTTCGACACATAAGCTGCAAAATTAGACAAATACTATTTTATATGATTTCACTCATTGTGAATAGAGTTAAAACATGCCTGTGCATAAATAATATTTTGATCACAGTGCCCATATTTTCTTTAAGGGGCAAAAATAAAGCGGCTGATGGTTAGCCGCCCTCTGTTTAAAAGTCTACAGGCAATTCATCCGGTTTATTTGTTCTTAGGTATTTTAATAACGAATTGGTAATAGTCCTCATGATCTTCTTCATCAGTTTCAATGTTTAAACCACTCTTAATTACCATATCAACAGATTGACGAACAGTATTGATGGCTAACCGCATATCTCTAGAAAAAGAAACACGGTTTGGCCTTCTTTTTGTTTTTTTCTCTTCAGTAAGGGCCAAAATTTTTTCTTCCGTTTGTTTCACATTTAATCCCTTTTCCAAAATCTCATTTAAAACTTTAATTTGTAGTTCTTTATCTTTAAGTCCCAGCAGAGCCCGGGCATGACGCTCGGTGATTCTCCTCGATCTGAGCGTTTCCTGAACTTCCTCTGGCAAATGCAACAAACGAATTTTGTTGGCAATTGTAGATTGACTCTTACCAAGACGTTGGGCCAGACTCTCCTGTGTCAACTGGTGAATATCGATGAGCTTCTGAAATGCGATAGCTTCTTCAATTGCCGTTAACTCTTCTCTTTGAAGATTTTCGATCAATGCTACAGAAGCGGTTTGAGAGTCATTAAAGTTTTTGACAATGGCCGGGATTCTTTCCATATTTAATTTTTGCGCCGCGCGCCATCGTCGTTCTCCAGCGATCAATTCATATTTTTCATCTTTCATCCGTACAACAATCGGCTGGATAATTCCATGTGTTTTAATGGTCTGACTCAATTCAGTGATTTTATCATCATCAAAAATTTTACGTGGCTGATACGGGTTAGGAATAATATCTGCAACGGGGATTTGAATGATTTGTTCATTTTCTTCTTTTTCTGTCATCCCAAACAATCTTGAAATAGAATCCCGCATTTGAAAGTCACCACCCACTCATTACGATCTACTAGTATTTAATTTCTGCAATGCTGCGCATTTTTCCTGCAATCAATGAAAAATTGTTTCACGTGAAACAAAAGTCTTTTTCAAGACACATGTACTATTATATAATTGGCTTCTTTGCAGGTAAACCAGTTTTTCTCGGATATTTAGCCGGAGTCGGTTTTGTTTTTAAGATAAATACAATATTGCGTTCTGATTTTTCAAAGGGCAATAAAAGGGATTGCACTTCGAGAATTTTACCTCCAAGAGATTTTACGGCTTTTTGTGATGATTTAACCTCTTCTTCAACCTGAGCCCCTTTCATGGCAAAAAAAGTGCCCCCCTCTTTGATAAAAGGCATACAATACTCGGCCAGAGTCGGAAGTTTGGCCACTGCCCGGGCTGTAGCTACATCAAATTGTTCTCTTAAATCGGTTCGCCGGGCAGCTTCTTCAGCTCTCCCATGAATCAGAGAGACATCTGTTAATTTTAAATTTTCGACCACTTGATCTAAAAAAGTAATCCGTTTATTCAAAGAATCAAGGATCGTCAAATGAAAATGGGGAAAACAAATTTTAATGGGGATACCGGGAAACCCGGCACCCGATCCCACATCAATCAAGGAATGAACATCATGTAAAGAAAAGAAGCGGATCGGAGTTAACGAATCAAAAAAATGTTTTTCATACACTTCGTTCCGTTCCGTAATCGCCGTCAAATTCATTTTTTGATTCCATTCGATCAAAAGTTGATAGTATCTTTCAAACTGATTAAGCTGTTCGGAAGTTAAAGATATTCCGATAAATTGACGTACATGCTCCTGAAACGATAACGGATCCATTTTAACCTCCTGTTTAACGAGAAGCTGACCTTGTTCTGTTGCGTTGTTCGAGATAAACAAGTAAGACGGAAATATCGGCAGGGGTAACCCCTGAAATTCGGGATGCCTGACCGATCGATATAGGACGTACCCGTTCCAATTTTTCACGCGCCTCCATCGCCAGCCCCTGAATCTCCATAAAATTAATGTCTGAGGGGATCTTTTTTCTGTCCAATTTCTTCATCCGCTCGACATCCTGCAATTGTTTACGAATGTATCCCTCATATTTGATCTGAATTTCCACCTGTTCTTTGACGTCCCGCGGCAAATCATGATCCGGCGGACTGATCAATTCAATATGGCGATAGGTTACTTCCGGACGACGCAAAAGTGCCGAAAGTTCAATCGCATTATCAAGCGTTTTCGAACCAAGTTCGTTTAATATCTGTTGCGTATGATCATCGGGTCTCGCTTTGGTATTCATTAAACGCTCTTTTTCTAGTTCAATCCATTCTCTTTTTTGTATAAAACGGCGATACCGGTCTTCGGGAATCAAACCGATTTCATAACCGATTTCTGTAAGTCTTAAATCTGCATTATCATGACGTAACAACAGACGATACTCAGCACGGGATGTAAGCAATCGGTAGGGGTCATTCGTGCCCTTTGTCACAAGATCATCAATCATGACCCCGATATAAGCCTGAGAACGATCTAAAATAAGCGGCTCTTTATTTTGTACTTTGCGAGCGGCGTTAATTCCGGCCATGATGCCCTGTCCCGCTGCTTCCTCATAACCTGAAGTCCCGTTGATTTGACCGGCGGAAAACAGGTTCTGAATTTTTTTTGTTTCCAAGGACGGCCACAGTTGAGTAGGCAGTATCGCGTCATATTCAATGGCGTAACCCGGTCGCATCATTGTAACCTTTTGCAGGCCGGCGATGGTGCGCAACATTTGTAACTGTACATCCTCCGGAAGACTGGTGGACAATCCCTGAACATACATTTCCAACGTATTGCGCCCTTCCGGCTCAAGAAAAATTTGATGGCGTGGTTTATCATTAAACCGGACAATTTTATCTTCAATCGAAGGACAATAGCGGGGACCTGTCCCTTCTATCGTACCGGTAAACATCGGTGCCCGATGTAGATTTCCGTTAATGATCTCATGGGTTTTATCATTAGTATAAGTGAGCCAGCAGGGTAACTGATCCATACGATACTCCGTGGTTTCATAAGAAAAAGCCCGCGGTACATCGTCTCCGGGTTGAATCTCCATTTGATCGAAATCAACTGAGTTTGTATTGACCCGGGGAGGTGTTCCCGTTTTGAAACGTACCAGATCGAATCCCAACTCACGCAGATTATCAGATAATTTTATGGATGGTGCCATATTGTTCGGTCCACTTTGATACTGAAGGTCACCGATGATAATTTTTCCGCGAAGATAGGTGCCTGTAGTAATCACAACCGCTTTTGCATGATAACGTGCTCCGGTGTTGGTGATCACCCCTGTCACCGTATCACCCTCAACAACCAGCTCTTCAACCATAGCCTGACGAAGAGTTAAATTAGGTTCACTTTCAAGGGTCTTCTTCATTTCATGCTGGTATAAAAATTTATCTGCCTGGGCGCGAAGAGCATGAACGGCTGGACCTTTACCTGTATTCAACATCCGCATCTGGATGTGAGTTTTATCAATATTTTTTCCCATTTGTCCGCCCAGAGCATCGATTTCCCGTACAACATGGCCCTTGGCCGGTCCGCCGATCGATGGATTACAGGGCATAAAGGCCACAGCATCCAGATTGATGGTCAGGCACAACGTTTTACATCCGAGACGCGCAGCAGCCAGCGCCGCCTCACTGCCGGCATGACCGGCACCAATTACAATAACGTCAAATGAATCCGAATCATATATCATGGCTATTTTCAACCTCCCTGCACTCTCAACATTACATCCTTTATCAATATACCACTGAAGACAGGTCACATTATTTTCCGAGACAAAACTGAGAAAATATCTGATCAATCAGGTCTTCTCGTACTTCTTCGCCTATAATCTCTCCGAGATACTCCCAACCTGCTTTAATATCAAAGGCCACCATATCCACGGGGACATCATTTTGTACGGCATCGATCGCCTGGTCAATGGAATGTAAAGCCTGTTCGAGCAATGATATGTGACGGGAGTTACTCACATAGGTGAGATCATCTCCCTGTAATTTGCCGGATGAAAACAAATCTACAATCGTCTGTTCAAGACGTTCTATCCCCTTTTCCTCTTTTACAGACATTTCGATTAGAGGAGCACCAGGTAAATGTTTGCGGACTTCATCAACATCCAACTGCTGCGGTAAATCGGTTTTATTCACCACAACGATCATATTCATGTCTGAAGTCATTTCCATCAGTCGCCGATCTTCATGACTCAATTCCTCACCAAAATTGAGAATAAGTAAAATCAAATCCGCTTCCTGCAATGCCTGTCTTGATCTTTCCACACCGATCCGTTCCACGATATCTTCCGTTTCTCTTATTCCGGCTGTGTCTACCAGACGAAGCGGCACACCGCGAATATTAATATATTCTTCAATCACATCCCGTGTCGTACCCGGGATATCGGTTACAATTGCTTTATTTTCATGAACCAGCGCATTTAACAGAGATGATTTTCCAACGTTGGGTCGGCCGATGATTACTGTGGATATCCCCTCCCGCAGAATTTTCCCTTCCTCAGCAATCTGCAGCAAATGTTCTATTTCCTGTTTTACCGACTGTGTTTTATCAAGTAAAAATTGACGTGTTACTTCCTCCACATCGTGTTCGGGATAGTCAATGGTTACTTCGATATGGGCCATTGTCTCCAACAGTTGGGAACGCAAACTGCGAATATGCATCGATAATTTACCTTCTGCCTGTTGAGCAGCCACTTTCATCGCTTTATCCGTTTTGGCACGAATCAGGTCAATTACCGCTTCCGCCTGAGTCAGATCAATACGACCGTTTAAAAATGCCCTTTTTGTAAATTCACCGGGTTCAGCAAGTCGAGCTCCATATTTTAAAACAGTACGCAGTACACGGTTAGTGGAAATGATCCCCCCATGACAGTTTACTTCCACCACATCTTCCCTTGTAAACGTACGCGGAGACTTCATCACGGTAATCAAAACTTCATCCACCGTCTCATCACGTTCAGGATCCACAATATGACCGTAATGAATGGTATGGCTATCCACAGTGGACAACTTCTTTGTTCCTTTATAAACTTTATCCACAATTTCAATCGCCTGCGGTCCGCTTACCCGGATAATAGAAATTCCGCCTTCTCCCAGCGGTGTGGCCACAGCGGCGATGGTATCCACATCCATCGATTCCACCTCTTTTATATATCATCATACCCTGTCAACATCATATTATTAAGAAAACCCATTCTCCATTATAGAGAATGGGTTCAAATTTATCCACAATCCACAGACTATTTTAAATCAATTACAACATACCGGTTGGGTTCTTCCCCTTTACTGTATGTACTTACATCTGGATGATTTTGCAAACGGGTATGAATAATCTTACGCTCAAGTGCCGACATCGGCTCCAACCGGACACTTTTTTGTGTTCGTAACACTTTTTCGGCAAGGCGCTCAGCGAGGTTTTCCAGGGTTTTCTGTCTTTTCTCACGGTAATTTTCAGCATCAAGGACAATTTTTAAATACTGCTCGCTATAACGATTAGCCACCAGATTGACGAGGTATTGTAATGAGTCAAGGGTCTGTCCTCTTTTTCCGATGATGATCCCCAGTTGTTTTCCTGAAATATCAAATACAATATAATCATCTTCCTGCCTCGTCACTACATTTGCACCGGGAACCAGAACATCCAGAACTTCATGTAAAAACGTTATAGCCTCTTCCACCGGATCAAAAATTCGCTCCAGTTCAACCTTCGCATCTTTTGCTCCAATTAAACCCAATAATCCGCGGCTGGGTTGCTCGATTACGCGAATCTCCACGCGATCCCGTGTCGTATTTAATTCTTTCAACCCTTTTTCAACGGCCTCTTCCACCGTTTTAGCCGTTACGGTTATTTTGTTCACTTGGCTGCACCCTCCTGACCTCTTAAATCATTCCTCTTAATAAAATAGGTCTGAGCAATGGTGAAAAGGTTTCCGTATACCCAGTATAAGGACAGGGCTGAAGGAAATGATACGGCGAATGCAAAAATCATAATGGGCATTAGAACCATCATCATTTTCATCTGCGGATTATCATTCATCGAACCCATAACTTTTTGTTGGAAATAAGTCGTGACTGCTGCAAGGATCGGAACAATATATAACGGATCGGGAAATCCGAGATCCATCCATAAAAAAGTATGTTCACGAACCTCACTGTTGCGCATAATCGCATGATAAAAAGCAATCAGAATCGGCATTTGAACCAGTAAAGGGAGACAACCGCTCAGCGGATTAATACCGTGTTTTTGAAACAATTTCATTGTTTCTTCCTGTAATTTTTGCTGGTTATCTTTATATTTTTCCCGGATTTTTTGCATTTCCGGCTGTATCATCTGCATCTGTCTAGAACTTTTAATCTGCTTCATCATAAGCGGTAATGTGAGTAAACGAAGTATGATCGTTACCACCAGAATAGCCAGTCCGTATTCTCCGAATAAATATATCGCTGATTGATCCAGAAGCCAGGATAATGGGAATACGAAATACTTGTCCCAAAAATTTCCGTTCACAGGGTCAATCGGTTTAAAATCACTGTAATCAGGACTACATCCGGTGCTGAATATCATTACCAGAGCAATTAATAGAACTACGCCAGCGATACGACGCAATGAAAACTCCTCCTTGCCAGAATTCACGTTATTTATTATGGAACCGGATCATAACCACCTCTGTGAAACGGATGACATTTTAAAATCCGTTTCACGGAGAGCCATCCTCCTTTGATTGCCCCGTATTTCGTCACAGCCTCGAGAGCATATTGTGAACAGGTCGGGGCAAAACGACAACTGGGGGGTTTTAATGGAGATATCCAGTTTCGATAAAAACGAATCAACAGTAAAAGGATCTTTTTGCCCATTTTTAACCTTACCCCTTCTGAGGATGTACAATTGTCCGGTATATGATCTATCTCGCAGTATTCTGAAATGAAGAAATAAGTCCCGCTTTATGCAGTACGTGGTCAAGACTGCGGTTGATTTGATGAAAATCCATGTCTACGGCAGGTTTGCGTACGATAACCACGATATCGGCATCGGTATAAAAGCGATGCAATTTACTTCTGATGGCTTCTCGGATCAAACGCTTCATTCGATTTCGTGTTACAGCATTCCCTAGCTTTTTGCTGACCGAAATTCCAATTCTGAAATGGTTCAGACCGTTGGATGGAATGAAATATACAACAAATTGCCGGTTAGCAAAGGATTTGCCCTGCCGGAATACCTTTTGAAAATCTTCATTTTTGCGCAAGCGATATTTTTTATTCAATGACAACCTCTCCACATATAGCCTATCACATTAGGTCTATTATAGGAAAGTCACAAAAATATTACACATAAAATAAGGAAAAATAGTGTGAAAAAGACCACATTTCTTGTGGCCTTATGCGGATAAAACTTTTCTACCTTTTCTGCGACGATTACGCAGGACCTTACGTCCGTTTTTAGTACTCATTCTTGCACGAAATCCATGGACTTTCTTACGCTTCCGATTATTCGGTTGGAAAGTACGTTTCATAATATTTCCACCTCCTCTTGCCTGAAGAAGGATTACGCAGGCATACAAAACTCCAACTAATTATATTCGTCCTTTAAATACTTGTCAAGAAAGCTCATCCTGTGGATAAATTAAATACACAAACTCTGATTTTTAGACAAATTTTTCAACAAATTATGCACATATCCACCGATTGTGAATTAAAAAAATTCACATTGGAACAAAGTTGTGGATAAATACAAAAAAACAATTGATATCGGTAATTGATTTTGATATTATATTTGTGTTTTCACTTATGGAAAACCTCTATCAACTTTCAGTTTTTCCACAGCATGTGGATAAATTTGTGGACACTTATCCCCAACATGTCATTAACTTTATCCACAATCATGTGAAAAATGTACACAATTCCATTCAAATGTTTTATATTCGACAATTTTCAACCCCACTTATCCACAATTCCTGTTATTATTTTTATTGAGGGGGATCTTTATTATGGATGAAAAGATAAAAAAATTATGGCAAGAGGTCTTGTCCGTCATTAAAAACAAACTGAGTAAACCCAGTTTTGATACATGGTTGAAATCCACGGAAGCAAATGCCATGGATGAGGATACCCTTGTGATCACTGCTCCAAACGAATTCGCGAGAGACTGGCTTGCCTCAAGATATTCACAATTAATCAGCGATACATTGTATGAAATTACCGGAACAAAAATGAATGTAAAATTCATTATTCCCAACATGGATCAGCAATTAAACGGAATTGAAGCAAAATCATCTCCTAAGGAATCCCATGTTAAAGTAAGCGTACAATCTGATGACCATACTCACAGTATGTTAAATCCCAAGTATACGTTTGAAACCTTTGTGATCGGAACGGGAAACCGCTTTGCCCATGCCGCATCCCTGGCTGTGGCAGAAGCTCCGGCAAAGGCATATAACCCCCTTTTTATCTATGGTGGAGTCGGTCTCGGCAAAACCCATTTGATGCATGCAATCGGTCATTACCTGCTTGAACATAATCCGAACTCAAAAGTGGTCTATTTATCATCTGAAAAATTTACAAATGAATTTATTAACTCCATCCGCGACAATAAAGCGGTTGATTTCCGCAATAAATATCGCAACGTAGATGTATTGTTAATCGACGATATTCAATTTTTGGCCGGAAAAGAGCAGACACAGGAAGAATTTTTCCACACCTTCAATACACTCCATGAAGAAAGTAAACAAATCGTGATCTCCAGCGACCGCCCGCCAAAAGAAATTCCCACACTGGAAGATCGTTTGAGATCAAGATTTGAATGGGGACTGATTACAGATATTCAACCCCCCGATCTTGAGACGCGAATTGCCATTTTGCGTAAAAAATCTAAGGCCGAAAATCTGGATATTCCCAATGAAGTGATGGTATACATCGCCAATCAGATTTCATCCAATATCCGTGAACTTGAAGGAGCTCTCATTCGTGTAGTGGCTTACTCATCCCTGATCAACAGAGATATTGACACGGATCTGGCCGCAGAGGCGCTGAAAGATATTCTGCCGGCCAACAAACCGAAAATCATTAATATTGAACGAATTCAGGAGATTGTCAGCCAGCATTTCAATGTCAGCCGGGATGATCTGGTATCTAAAAAAAGAACACGAACCATTGTGGTGCCAAGACAGATTGCCATGTACCTGTCGAGAGAACTGACGGATTCATCACTGCCTAAGATCGGTGAAGAATTCGGAGGGAGAGATCACACTACGGTTATCCATGCACATGAAAAAATAACGAAGGATATGGGGAAGGATCCACAGTTTCAGGCTACGGTAGATGAACTGATCGAGAAAATTAAAAAAACGAGTGAAAATTAAATATTCCCAATGTGTATAAATCAAAGGGCTATGCACAGTTTATCCACATGTGTATAGCCTTTTTCTATGTGAAAATATTTGATTTACCCACAAATCCACAACATCTATTATTACGATTATATAAAAAATAATATATTATATAATTATATGCACGGGAAATTGAAATCATTCCACTGGAGGGATATCATGCAATTCATCATTAACCGTGAATCGTTAAATCATGCAATTCAAGACGTTTCCAGAGCTGTTGCAGCCAGAACCACTATACCGATTTTAACGGGAATCAAAATGGTCGTGACAGACAATGAAATCATACTGACTGCAAGTAATTCCGACATTTCCATAGAGTGTACGATCCCCGTAGAAAAGGACGGAGAAGAAATTGCTCAGATCACAAAAACAGGAAGCATTGTAATTCCTGAAAAATATTTTGGAGAAATCATTAAAAGGCTGCCCAGAGAAGAAGTCGAAATTCAATCCAATCCCAATCACCAGGTGATGATTCGTTCCGGATCTTCCGAATTTAATCTGAACGGATTGGATCCGGAAGAATTTCCACGTTTGCCGCAACTTGTAGAGGAAAAAGTGATTACCATACCGGCAGACATTTTAAAGAATATGATTCATCAAACATCTTTTGCCGTAGCTACAAGCGAAACAAGACCCATTTTAACCGGGGTCAAATGGGCATTGCAGGATGGAAAGTTGAACATTGTTGCGACGGACAGTCATCGTCTGGCCAGCAGAGAAGTCCCCGTTGAAACGAATGATGATTTATCTTTTGACCAGATCGTGATCCCTGGGAAGAGTTTAACTGAATTAATTAAGATCCTGGATGAAACAGATCAACCGGTGGACATTATCATTACGGATAACCAGATTTTATTTAAATATAAGTATATTTTATTTTTCTCCCGATTATTGGATGGAACATATCCAGATACTTCACGGATCATTCCCAACACATTTATGACCCGATTGACTCTTGATACAAAAGGGTTTTTACAGGCGATAGAACGGGCATCATTAATAGCAGGAAATGCAAATAAAAATGTGGTAAAGGTAATAACTCAGCCGGACGGAAACATTGAAGTCATGTCGATGTCACAGGAAGTCGGAAGAGTAACGGAGACGGTTACACCATCATCGATCGAGGGAGATGAATTGAAGATTTCTTTTAATGCCCGCTACATGATCGATGCCTTACGTTCAATCGACAGTGAGGAAGTACAAATCGGATTTACCGGGGCAATGAGTCCTTTTATCATCCGTCCCACCGATCATCAAGAAATTACCCAGCTCATTGTACCGGTTCGAACAAACTAATTTTTGACCAAATTGCATGAAAGGGAAGGATCAGCCATGTCCGATGTTGAAATTGATACAGAATATGTTACACTCGGTCAGCTTCTAAAAATGGTTGATGTGATTCAGACGGGTGGACAGGCCAAATATTTTTTACAGGAAAATTCCGTGTATGTGAATGATCAACCTGAACAACGCAGGGGAAGAAAAATTTATCCTGAAGATCATGTTAAAATAGAAGGGGTCGGCGAATTTAAAATTATAGCTAAGTTGTAGGGGGAACCGATCTTTGTTTCTGAAAAACCTGTCGTTAAAGCAATTTCGAAACTATGAAACGTTACAACTTACTTTTGATCAACATGTTACACTCTTTGTAGGACAGAATGCTCAGGGAAAAACGAACATTCTTGAATCGATTTATGTACTGGCCCTGGCAAAATCTCATCGAACGACTAAAGATCGGGATCTTATTCAATGGGATCAACCTTTTGCTGTAATAAAAGGCGAAGTAGAGCAACGATTTACTTCGGCGAAATTGGAATTACAGCTGACCCAGCGTGGAAAAAAGGCGAAATTAAACGGAATAGAACAACGGAAGTTAAGTGATTATGTAGGTGCGCTGAATGTTGTCATGTTTGCACCGGAAGACCTGGAGATCGTAAAGGGAAGTCCTTCGATCCGCAGGCGTTTTATCGATATGGAAATCGGTCAGGTTTCCCCGGCCTATTTGTATACTTTAACAGATTATAATAAACTGATATCACAGCGAAACCAACTTTTGAAAGATTTTCATCAGCATCAAAAGAATCTGGCTTTGCTCGAAGTCTGGAATCAGCAAATGGCTGAAATGATTGTAAAAATTTTAAAAAAGAGGTATTCATTCGTTGATCAACTACAGAAATGGGCCAATACCATTCATCAACAAATCACGGATGGGAAAGAAACGTTATCAATTCAGTATAACGGAACAATCGACATCGACCCTCATCAAACCGGAGGCGATGTTGCAGATCATATTTTTCAAAAGCTGGAGGAGATCCGCCAGCGTGAACTGATGAGAGGAACCTCTTTGATCGGGCCCCATCGTGATGATTTATCCTTTTATGTGAATGGGATTGATGTGCAGCAGTTCGGATCGCAGGGGCAACAACGAACAACGGCTCTTTCGATAAAATTGGCCGAACTGGAATTGATTAAAGAAGAAGTGGGAGAATACCCGGTCCTCCTTTTGGATGACGTATTATCCGAACTGGATGAGTTTAGACAAACCCAGTTACTTGATGCGATTCAGGATCGTGTGCAAACATTTGTTACAACAACCGGTGTTGAGGGAATCCATCATCAGACACTGGATCAGGCCAGTGTATTTCGGGTAACACAGGGTTCGGTTACAGGCGAACATTGAGGTGGGAAAAATTATGCTCATTCATATCGGTGGGGAAACCGTCGTCAATTCAATGGATGTCGTGATCATTCTGGATTACCAGACGGCTCATTCAAAAAGAAATGAGAAATTTTTTAAGCAAAATCAGGTGAAAAATATCGGTTCCATCCGGTCAGATGAGATTAAATCATATATTATTACGAAAGATTCGATCTATGCATCATCCATTTCATCTTCGACATTAAACCGAAGATCTAACATATGGCACAATATTGAAGGTAGGTGACCGAAATGTCAATGAGAGAAAGTAATTATGATGCCAGTCAAATCCAGGTTCTTGAAGGTTTGGAAGCTGTACGCAAGCGTCCGGGGATGTACATTGGTTCCACGAGCAGCCGGGGTCTGCATCACCTGGTATGGGAAGTTGTAGATAACAGTATCGATGAAGCACTGGCAGGATACTGTGATGATATTCATGTTTACGTACATCCGGATAACAGCATTACGGTGACCGATAATGGTCGGGGAATACCGACTGAAATTCATGAAAAAACAGGGAAGTCCACAGTGGAAACGGTATTGACCGTTTTGCATGCCGGCGGAAAATTCGGCGGTGAAGGTTATAAAGTTTCCGGTGGACTTCATGGTGTTGGTGTTTCCGTTGTAAATGCACTTTCCGAATGGCTTGAAGTGGAAGTTAAATACAAGGGGAAGATTCATCGTCAATCATACAAAAAAGGTGTACCCCAGAACGATCTCGAAGTTGTGGGAACAACGGAGGAATCCGGTACAAAGGTGACTTTCAAACCGGATCCGGAAGTGTTTACCGAAACGACGGAATATGAGTATGAAGTGCTGCAAAAACGTATCCGCGAACTGGCGTTCTTGAATAAAGGAATCAATATTACGATTCATGATGAACGAACAGAAAAAGAAGAATCCTTTAAGTATGACGGCGGGATTGTTTCGTTTGTGAAGTTTTTGAATAAAAACAGGGAAGCATTGCACGAAGAGCCGATCTACATGGAGGCTGAAAAAGACGGACTCAGTGTAGAGATCGCTCTGCAATACAATGATAGCTATAACAGCAATATTTACTCCTATGCGAACAATATTCACACCCATGAAGGGGGAACCCATGAATCCGGATTTAAGAGTGGTTTAACCCGGGTGATTAATGATTATTCCCGTAAATATAACTTGTTGAAGGATAAAGACATGAAGCTGAGCGGGGATGATGTGCGTGAAGGATTAACAGCCATCATCAGTGTTAAGATCCCTGACCCGCAATTTGAAGGACAGACAAAAACAAAATTGGGAAACAGTGAAGCGCGCAGTATCACCGAGTCTCTTTTTACTGAGCATTTTGGAACGTTCCTCGAGGAGAATCCGGCAGTAGCGAAAAAAGTTGTGGATAAAGCATTGATGGCGGCAAGGGCCAGAGAAGCAGCCCGTAAGGCAAGGGAATTGACCCGACGCAAAAATGCACTGGAAGTCAGTTCATTGCCCGGGAAATTAGCGGATTGTTCCTCAAGGGATGCTTCAATCAGTGAATTATATGTGGTCGAGGGGGATTCCGCCGGTGGTTCCGCTAAACAGGGAAGGGATCGAAATTTCCAGGCGATCCTGCCGCTGCGCGGTAAAGTCATCAACGTGGAAAAAGCAAGATTGGACAAGATCTTATCCAATACAGAGATCCGATCTATCATCACGGCACTCGGAACAGGGATCGGTGACGATTTTGATATCAGTAAGGCAAGATATCACAAAATCATTATCATGACGGATGCCGATGTGGACGGTGCTCATATTCGCACGCTGTTGCTTACCTTCTTCTTTCGGTACATGAGACCGTTGATTGAGGCAGGATATGTGTATATTGCACAGCCGCCTTTGTATAAGGTGCAACAGAACAAAGTGATTCGTTACGCGTATAATGACAGACAACTTCAAGAAATGTTAAAAGAAATCCCGAAAAAACCGGAACCTAATATTCAACGGTACAAGGGTCTTGGTGAAATGAATCCCGAACAACTATGGGAGACAACGATGGATCCGGAAAGTCGAACACTGCTTCGAGTCAGCCTGGAGGACGCTATGGATGCCGACGCCATTTTTGAAACGCTGATGGGAGATCGGGTTGAGCCGCGCCGGGATTTTATTCAGGAACATGCGAAACAGGTTCGAAATCTTGATATTTAATGTTTAACGTTCACGACCGGGTGCAAACATGGTTGTAGTGGAAAGTATGAATGAATATGGAGGGAAACAATGGCTGAACAACAATCCCATGTGAAAGATATTAATATCAGTCAAGAAATGCGCAATTCGTTTTTAGATTATGCAATGAGTGTTATTGTAAGCCGTGCACTTCCTGATGTACGGGATGGGTTAAAACCGGTTCACCGTCGTATTTTATACGCGATGAATGAGATGGGAATGACCCCAGATAAGCCGTATAAAAAATCTGCCCGTATCGTGGGTGACGTTATCGGTAAATATCATCCCCACGGGGATGCGGCTGTTTATGACACCATGGTACGTATGGCACAGGATTTTTCCTATCGGTATCCGTTAATTGACGGACATGGGAACTTCGGTTCTGTCGATGGAGATGCCGCCGCAGCCATGCGTTATACTGAGGCGAGAATGTCCAAAATTGCAACGGAATTGTTGCGTGATATCAATAAAGAGACCATCGATTTTGGACCGAACTATGACGGAAATGAAAAAGAACCTCTGGTTCTTCCCGCCCGTTTTCCAAATATCCTGGTCAACGGAGCAGCCGGTATCGCTGTAGGGATGGCGACGAATATTCCTCCTCATAATCTGACTGAAGTAATCAATGGATTACTCAAGTTGATTGAAGATCCGGAAATCACCATTCGGGAATTAATGCAGGAAATCACAGGACCTGATTTTCCAACAGGTGCACTGTTAATGGGGCGTGACGGGATCAGAAAAGCCTATGAAACCGGACGAGGAACTGTTATCATTCGTGCTAAAACCAGCATTGAAGAAACGAAAGGGAAGTGTCGAATTATTGTCGAGGAAATCCCATACCAGGTGAATAAAGCCAAACTGGTAGAACGTATAGCCGAGCTGGTTCGGGATAAAAAAATTGACGGAATTACGGATTTACGTGATGAGTCGGATCGTCACGGGATGCGCATCGTAATTGAATTAAGAAGAGATGTCAATCCCAATATTGTCTTAAATAATCTTTACAAACATACGGCACTGCAAACAAGTTTCGGGATTAACATGCTTGCTCTCGTTAACGGTGAGCCGAAAGTATTGAATCTGAAACAGGTTTTGTATCATTACCTGCAACATCAACGGGAAGTTGTTCGCAGACGTACAGAATTTGATTTGAAAAAAGCAGAAGCACGGGCTCATATCCTAGAGGGGTTACGTATTGCCCTTGATCATATCGATGCCATTATCAGCCTGATCCGTTCTTCACAAACTGCTGATGAGGCACGCGAGGGATTGATGAACAATTTTAATTTAAGCCACGAACAGGCACAGGCTATTCTGGATATGCGCCTTCAGCGTTTAACCGGTCTCGAACGCGAGAAAATTGAGGGTGAATATCAGGAACTGGTTGAAAAAATCAAGGAATTGAAAGAGATCCTTGCCGATGAAAATAAGTTGATGATGATTATCAAGGATGAATTGAACGAAGTAAAAGAAAAATACGGGGACAAACGCAAAACCAGCATCACTGCCAGCGAAGAAAACCTTGATATGGAGGATTTAATTCCTGATGATGATGTGGTAATTTCCCTGACCCATCAAGGTTATATTAAGCGTCAACCCATTGACACTTACCGCAGTCAGCACCGTGGAGGTCGCGGTATACAGGGGATGGGAACAAAAGAAGATGATTTTGTGCAGCACCTCATCATCACCAGTTGTCACCAGTATGTCCTCCTGTTTACGAACAAGGGGAAAGTTTATCGTCTGAAAGCCTATGAAGTACCGGAAATGAGCCGTACGGCCCGTGGAACTCCGATCATCAATTTAATTCAAATCGAGCAGGGTGAATACATCAACGCCATTATACCTGTAAAAGAATTTACAGAAACTCATACGCTTTTCTTCGCCACCAAAAGTGGCATTGTGAAGAAAACTCAGCTCTGTGCATATGAGAACATTCGAAAAGGTGGGTTATTCGCCATCAATCTGCGTGAAGATGACGAGTTGATCGCTGTTCACTTAACGGATGGTAATCAGGAAATCATCATGGGTACGAAAAAAGGGATGTCCATTCGTTTCCATGAAAATGATGTACGCATCATGGGTCGAACCGCTACAGGGGTAAAAGGAATTAGTCTCTCCAGCGGTGATGAAGTTGTCGGAATGGATATCGTCCAACCGGGTGCCGATGTGCTGATTGTAACGGCGAAAGGCTACGGTAAGAGAACCCCTGAAGATGAATATCGCATACAGACACGCGGTGGTAAAGGAATTAAAACGCTGAATGTCACAGAGCGGAACGGGCATATTGTACGACTCAACGTTGTTCGGGAAGATGATGATTTGATGGTGATTACCGCCAGTGGTGTGATCATTCGTATGCACATCAATGAAATTTCAAGGATGGGCAGATATACGCAGGGTGTGAGGTTGATCCGCCTGGACAACAATGAAGAAGTTTCCACGGTGGCAAAAGTAGAGATTCATGATGAGGATGATAAAGCAAACGGATAAAGGAAGGTTTAATGAGAGGAAAGTTTTTTAATAAAACTTTCCTCTTTTTTTGTGTTCTTTCGTGTGAACAAACTGTAAAATAAGAGTATAGCTTAAAGCGGGAGCAAGGGGGAGGACTGTCCAGTGGCAGTATTAAAATCCATTAACGAATTATCTGAAGGAGATCGGATTGCCAAAGATGTACATAGTGCTTTAGGCGGCCTCATCATGAAAAAAGGAAAAGTTGTAGGGCCAAAAGACATCGCATTTTTAAAAGGGTTTCAAATTCAACAAGTGACTGTGGAACAAAAGGATGACGGGAGCAAAAAAGGGACAAGTGCTGATGAACGAAAGGAAGAAATCAAACCGAAAAGATCCCCTGTTGAAATAGAGTTCTACAAATTATCTGAGGAAGTATATAAAGCATTTTTGCAGGTTAAAGGCGGAGGAAATTTCCCGTTATTAAACGTGCGCAGATTGTTTCAACCTCTCGTGGAGAAAGTCTTTGCTCAACCGGGTCTTATGGTGAAACTTCAAACCCTAGCAAAAGGTCAAATGTACGATGCCCAACATGCTGTGATTGTCGGGTTACTGGCAGGGCTTTTGGCCAGATGGGCCCGAATTCCGGAGAATGAGCACATGCAGGTGGCTCTTGCCGGATTGCTTCATGATATCGGTAAGGTTAAGGTTGATCCAAGAGTCACCACGAAAAAAGGAACACTTACGATGGAAGAATTTGAAGAAATGAAGACGCATACCGTAAACGGATACTATATTTTAACAACCACGGCCGGATTAAATGAAGGTGTGGCATTTGCAGCATTGCAACATCATGAACGGATGGACGGCAGCGGTTATCCTCTTGGATTGAAAGGTGAACAGATACACTTATACAGCAGGGTGGTTGCCATCCTTGAAGTTTATCATGCCATGATCTCAGAAAGGGAATATAAAAGTGCAATGTCCCCATTTATTGTGGCAGATCACCTGTTGAAAGAAAATTTGGGTAAATTGGATCCACAACTTGTTTACACGTTTGTTCAGGGGATTATGCCGTTGTATCAGGGTTATCATGTTCGTTTAAACAATGGTGAAGTAGGGAAAATTGTTTTTATCGATAAAAACAATCCAACCCGGCCAATGGTTCAGGTTTATGAACGGTTTGTCAATCTTGTGGAACAACCGAAGTATAAAATTGACGAGATTGTTGATGTGTAGACCTTATGATCGATGATCAACTAAAGGAAAACGATAGAACAATAGTAAGTAATGAAGCGGGGTCGCCATATATTGGCGACCTTTATCATTCGTTTTTGTATTATGCTGTTGACACGGTTGACTTGTAGGCATTATAATTTGAAAAATTTTCTTTGTGTTAAAATTTAATTAACTAAATGGTTAATTAGATAGGAGTGAGATGAACTGTATGATTTAGAAGTCTGGTTTCAAAAAAATGTCGTTCCGGTTTATGTCCCGGTCTATGAGTTTTTCCTAAGTCTTCATGTCCTTGGTCGCCCCGATCATCATACATATCGACTTAACTGGGCTCAGGAACACCTCAAAAATGTACCGGCAAATCTGGTTCAGAACATTAACAAATTTCATGTGATGACCAAAGAATTTTTAACGATCATGGACTTATTTAGTCCCAGAAATCACTCGATCTCATCATCAGTAGAGGCCGGTCTGGAATTAATCGAAAAATTATCAACAGAAGATTTTGTTCATTACATGTTGGGCATAGATTATGATCGTGGATTTATCGAACGTTGTTTAACGGGAGCGGATCAGGGATTGCTTGAATATTTGAAACAGGAACAGAGACTGCTTTTGCAACAACCTGAGAAAACAAAACGTCAATTTATGCAATTTTTATTCAGCTATCTTCCTTACTTTTCAAAGGAGCAACGCCGATTTGAACCATGGATTATCCGCTCAGTCCATGAAATACAGGAGAAATTATCCGAAGACCCGTATTCGTTTGTTTCAAATATTCACCCCCGATTCCATGTTAAAGACACTTATGTCGAATTTCATAAGGCGAAAAATTATCGTTTTTCGTATAGTGATCTTCAAAAAATCTATGTGATTCCTTCGACATTTGTCTATCCTCACTTATTGCTGGGAATTTTTGATGAATCAATCAGCGTTGGTTATCCGGTTGAGACCCCGGGGAATACAGAAAAATTCACTGTTCCCAACGATTTAATTAAAGTGATGAAGGCGTTGAGCGATCCAACAAGAGCAGCGATTTTAAAGTCTTTATTGCATCATCCTTATTGTATCCAACAGCTTTCAGATCTTCATGGGATCAGTGAGCCAGCTGTGTTAAAGCATATCAAATTATTGAAGGAAACAGGTCTTGTATGGAGTGAGAGAAGAGGGTACTACATTTTTTATCACGGGGATCAATCTCGTCTGGAAATGTTAACAGTTGAGTTACACCAATTTATTGATATGCCGCACTATAAAAATTCGAAGGAGTGAAAACGATGTTTTCAGTAGCCAGGGCAACGTTTATTAGAAATACGATTTCCATGATTAGGGCATATCCATGGTCGTTTTTTATCGGGCATATTTTATCCGCAATCTATACCGTTTTGTTTGCTTATTTTGCCTATCACTATGCATTTGAAGAAAAACTGGACAGTCGATTTGTTCAATATACCGGTTCAGGTGATTATTTGACCTATGTCATTTTGGGTGGAGCAATTTATTCTTTTGCCGTATCCACATTGATGAATGTTAGTCGGGCTTTAATTACTGAGTTGAGGGAGGGAACACTGGAAGCCCTGCTTTTGACACCATCTTTAAGAAAGGGATATTTTTTGGGCAATGTCACCCAGCAAATTATGATAACTTCCCTGGAATTTACGGTCATTATGATGTTTGGACTGTTTTTTGGTCTAAATCTGGATAATATGAACTGGTTAAGCGGTCTGATCATCTGGTCATTAGCGATTGCAGGTTTTTTCTGTCAAGCCCTCCTTTTGGGAAGTATTATGCTTCGATTTCGTGATACATATATTTCACAAAATACTTTATTTGTCATTATGGCATTTGTATCCGGAGTCAGTTTTCCTATTCAATATTTACCCGATTGGCTTGAGCCGGTCAGTATGATCATGCCACTTACTCCTGCGCTCGAGGCTTTTCGTAATTGTGTGATTTCTGGTCAAAGTCTGATGGATAATATGTCTCAGATTACTCATCTATTGCTACTATCACTCATTTATTTCATGATTGGAAGTATTTCGATCCGTCGCATGGAAAAAAGGGTAATTGAAACCATTTTTGGATAGGGGGAATAAACAAATGCTTATTGTAGATCAGGTAAGTAAAGTTTATAAGACAAAAGTAAAAAAAGGATTATTACGCAGCAAGTGGAATGAAGTGAGGGCAGTAGATCAATTATCTTTTGAACTCAAGCCCGGGCAAATATTAGGTTTATTAGGGATTAACGGAGCCGGGAAAACAACGACAATCAAGATGTGTTCTACGCTCCTGCAACCGACCTCCGGAAGAATTGAGGTAGACGGGTTGGATTCGGTAAAGGACGATATAAGAATAAAAGGCCTGGTTAACATGATCGCAGGCGGAGAGCGCATGTTGTACTGGCGATTGACAGGACGGGAAAATTTAGAGTATTTTGCAAGTCTGTATGGACTCAACAATAGCCAGACAAAAGAGCAAATCAAAAAATTGCTGCATGATGTAGAGCTTGAAGAAGCAGCCGATGTTCCGGTTGAACGGTATTCCAAGGGGATGAAACAACGTTTGCAGATCGCTCGGGGTCTGATTAACGATCCTAAATATATTTTTCTTGATGAACCTACACTGGGTCTTGATGCTCCCATAGCGAAACATCTTCGGCAATACGTGAAAAAAATGGCCCGTGAACAGGGAAAAGCGATTCTGCTTACAAGTCATTATATGCAGGAAGTAGAGGAGCTTTGTGATGAGGTACTTATTATTGACAAAGGTAAATTAATTGCCCATGATTCACCGGAGAATTTGGCAAGATCAATTTTTAAACAACACCATTTACGAGTCACAATCCAGAAAGTATCTGATGATATTTTGAGTAAATTACGTTTAATGCTGCAGCGATACAGGGGAGAACTGCAATTATGTTATGAAAATGGTCAGAGTGAATTGTTGATTCGCAGTGAAATGGATATTACTTCGCCTGTTTTGGATTTTATCTCTATGTATTATCTGTCTGTCATAAAAATCACTGCTGAGTAACCGAAACTGGAAGATGTTATTCTTCATCTGGCTGGAAGGAGGAGTGCGTAGATGAACTGGCTCAATTATTTATGGGCAGAATTAAAAAAGGAACATCGAAACGAATTTCATAATTATTTTATATATTTTTCCTTATTGATTTGGCCGGTGATCAGTTTTGTCACCGCTTATTATTCATTCAAACCGTTTCCTTTAGGTGAAAGTTCGCCCCTGTCCAGACTGATCAATCCTGATCATCTTATTTTGTTCCTTTTGACCGGATATCTGGGATATATATTCTTCTGGTGTCTGGTTCAATCTGCATGGAGAATGAGTTTTGAACGACACTCAGGAACACTTGAAATGATTTTTCTAAGTCCGGTTAACCGTGTCGTTTTTATATACGGGAGGTCTTTTTCAGCCATGATTGAAGGTGCATGGTTGTTTCTGAGCTTTGTGTTGTTAACATTATTTTTTGTGGATGGAATTGACATGTATGCCTGGTGGAGTGCACCTTTAGCCTTTATTATTTTGTCCGTTTCCTCTGTTGTATGGGGAGGGTTATTAAATGCTGTATTTTTGTTTTCCCGTGATGCATCGTTTCTGTACACGATATTGGACGAACCAATGTTAATATTTTCAGGGGTGAGGATTCCTCCACTGGCATTTCCATTTTGGGCTAAATTGATCTCACTTATATTTCCATTAACATATGCCCTGAATATTATTCGAAGGCTACTTATGGAAAAAGCAACTCTGATCGATATCGCTCCACAGCTTGCTTTATTAAGTTGTATTTTAAGCGTAATGATTTTAATCAGCTGGTGTGTGGTTAAATGGGCGGAGATTCATATGAAAAAGACTGGTAACATGGTACTTTTTTAATAATAGGGGCGAATCATATACTTTAACCAATATAGTTTTAAAACATTAACATTTGGAATAATTGAAAACACAACATAAAGTTAAAAATTACAATTGACCTCGTTCAGGGATACATGTTATATTAGCAATTGTCTGTGTCACAAATCGTGATTTTACAGACATTTGAATGGAAGATTGGTTCACAACAACAGTGGATAATTATTTATGAAAACTGGGAATGATATCATAATAAAAAACTGTTGACATGAATCTGATCTCCGTGTTATATTGATAAACGTCGCTGCGAAACGAAAGGGCTGATGGATAAGCCTGAACGGAAAGCGGCAAAAGAGGAAATGAGCCCGATTCAGGGCGCCAAGATGTTCCTTGAAAACTGAACAGAAGAAACGT
>JAWLDF010000013.1:0-70165 GCA_041686735.1 Bacilli bacterium | reverse complement strand
AAATATTTTGAGTTCTTTCCTTGACTTTCTTCAAATCAACTTGTGCTCGCACAAAGCTGGACGTTTCTTCTGTTCAGTTTTCAAGGAACATCTTGGCGCTTTAGCGCCTTAGCGTTACCTGTGCACTTTGTGTGCAAGGAACATATCGATGCCCGCAATCAGGGCTCATTTCCTTTTCATCGCCACACACTATCAGGCTCTCGTTTGAGCCCTTTCGTTTCGCAGCGACATTTTTTAATCTACCACATTTCATTCGGCAAATCAATATGTTATTTTTGGATTTTTTGATGGTATTATTTGTATCTTGATTGCAATTCGGTCAATACATCATCCAGCGGTAATTTCTGCTCACGAAGCAGGACAAACAAATGAAAAATCAAGTCGCTTACTTCATATCTCAATTCATCGTGACTGCGATTTTTGGCCGCGATAATCACCTCTGCCGACTCCTCACCAACTTTTTTCAAGATCTTATCCACGCCCTGTTCAAACAAGTAGGTCGTATACGATCCCTCAGGCATTTCCGTTTCACGCTCTGCAATCAACTTTTCCAGACGATTAAGAATGTCGAAGCGGTTCTTGGAGTCCTTTTCCTCACGATTCTGATCGCCATCCTCTTCATACAAATCCCGTCCGGAAAAACAACTGTAGGTCCCTTCATGGCATGCAGGACCTGCAGGAACAACGTGGATCAGCAATGTATCCCCGTCACAGTCGTAAGAAATCCTTTGTACTTTTTGCGTATTGCCTGAAGTTGCTCCTTTATGCCACAGTTCCTCGCGAGAACGGCTCCAGAACCACGTTTCTCCGGTTTTTAGCGTTTTCTCAAGAGATTCCTGGTTCATATAGGCCAGCATCAAAACCTCTTTACTCTGGGCATCCTGAACGATCGCCGGCACAAGTCCGTCCTCATATTTGTTAAATGCAATTTGATCCAACTGAATTTTGTCCATCCCCATACACCTCTTTTATTGCCCGTTTTACCTGAAAAAGGGCATGATCCAAATCTTTGTCCACACCAATCGATCAGCGAATGTTGAGTCCTCTTTCTTTTAAATACGATTTTACTTCCTCTACCGATGTCTCTTTATAGTGAAAAATTGAGGCAGCCAGGGATGCATCCGCTTTTCCGTCCACAAAAGCATCATAAAAATGCTCCTTATTTCCAGCACCACCGGAGGCAATTACCGGAATCCGGACCCCTTCCGAAACTGCCCGGGTCAGCGGAAGATCAAAACCATCTTTTTTTCCGTCCGTATCCATACTGGTCAACAGGATCTCTCCGGCACCCAGTTCTTCCACTCTCCTGCTCCATTCAAGCACATCCAGTCCCGTCCCGTTTCTTCCCCCATGTGTAAAAACTTCCCATCCGCCCTTATCAGCGTTGTACTTCACATCAATGGCCACTACGATACATTGACTCCCGAAAATTTTCGCACCCGCGGAAATCAACCCCGGATCTTTTACCGCCGCTGTATTCATGGAGATTTTGTCAGCCCCGGCCAGCAATAGCCTGCGCATATCCTCCACACTATTAACGCCGCCCCCCACCGTAAAGGGAATGGTTACCCGGGCCGCAGTCTCCGCCACGACTTCAACCATGGTTGCACGCCCTTCATGGGACGCCGAAATATCGAGAAATACCAGTTCATCCGCTCCCTGCTGGCTATATAACTCCGCCAGTTCCACCGGGTCCCCGGCATCGCGCAGATTAACAAACTGCACCCCTTTAACCACACGTCCGTCCTTTACGTCCAGACAGGGGATAATCCTTTTCGTTATCACGTTGCCGCCTCCTTATATATCTCAGTCTGCCGTCTGCCATTGTTTAATCGATACCCTCTTATTGAGCTTAACCAATTTCATCCTGCTGCCGAAATCAGCTCTTTACTACCTGTGATCACAAAGACAGCGCATCTTTTAACGAAACATTCCCCGTATACAACGCTTTTCCCACGATCACACCGGAAATCCCTTCGCCTGAAAAAGAAGCCAGTTTTTTAATATCGTCCAGATTGCTGACACCACCAGAAGCGATTACATTCACACCGGCCTCCCGCGCCAGATTCACATTACCTTCCACATTGGGGCCCTGCAACGTTCCGTCACGGGAAATATCCGTATAGATAAATGTACCCGCACCTTTTGCCGCCAGTTCGCGGGCCAGTTCTTCCGCCTTCACCTCGGACGTTTCCAACCAGCCGTGGGTGGCCACATAGCCGTTGCGGGCATCGATTCCAATCGCCACTTGATCACCATACTGAGCCAGTACACGTTCCGTAAAATCACGATCCTTGATTGCAGCAGTACCGATGATCACACGGGAAACGCCTCCCTGCAATAAATCGCTGACCGCTTCCATTGTCCGCAGTCCGCCGCCTACCTGAACCGGAATACCGACGGCCTGCGCCATTTTTATAATCAATTCACGATTGACCTGCGTTCCTTCCTTGGCACCGTCGAGGTCAACAACATGGAGCCACCGGGCCCCTTCACTTTCCCATTTTTTCGCCATTTCCAGGGGATCGCCGTACACTGTCTCCTGCTTATAATCTCCCTGTAAAAGTCGGACACATTTTCCGCCGCGGATATCGATTGCCGGATATACGGTAAAACTCATGATGTCTCCCTCCTGCACTGTGCTGCAAAATTAGCCAGCAGTTTCATCCCGACCTCACCGCTTTTTTCCGGGTGAAATTGCATACCGCAAACGTTGTCCAGTCCGACCACGGCAGCCACTTCCTGATAATAATCGGTCACCGCCCACAATACTTCGCGATCGGAAGGTTGAACAAAATAAGAATGAACAAAATAGACATGCCCTTCATTCACACCTTCAAACAACGGCACGTCCCGCAAAAACTCAAGCCGGTTCCAGCCCATGTGGGGAATTTTGTAATCGCCGCGAAAGCGAACGACGCGTCCGGGCAGAATCCCCAGTCCCTCATGAATCCCATGTTCTTCACTTTCATTAAATAAAAGTTGCATTCCGAGACAGATCCCGAGAAACGGCCTTCCGCTCCCTGCATAATCCCGAATGGCAGCGACCATGTTCATCTCCGTTAAATTTTTCATCGCATCGCCGAAGGCACCGACGCCGGGGAGAATCACGCCGTCCATACCGGCAAGGTCCCCGGGATGATCGATAATGCGGTAGGAGTGACCGAGCCGCTCCAGCGCCTTACTTACACTATGCAAATTTCCCATTCCATAATCAATAATGCCGATCATATCCTATAGCATTCCCTTCGTAGATGGAATCCCTTTGACACGGGGATCGATCATCGTTGCTTTATCCAGTGCGCGCCCCAGTGCTTTGAACACCGCTTCAATCATGTGGTGCGTATTTTGACCGTCGAGCACACGCACATGCAGGGTCATACGGGCCTCCAGTGCCAGCTTCCACAAAAATTCATGCACCAGTTCCACATCGAATGTCCCTACACGCTGCGACGGAAAATCGGCATGGTACTGCAGGTGCGGACGATTACTGAGATCAATCACGACCTGGGCCAGTGCCTCATCCATCGGGATCAGTGCATCGCCGTAACGGCTGATTCCTTTTTTGTCACCGAGCGCTTCACGCAGTGCCTGTCCGAGGCAGATGGCGATATCCTCCGCCGTATGATGATCATCGATTTCCGTATCACCGATTGCTTTTACTTCCAAATCGAAATGTCCGTGACGGGTAAACAGGTCCAGCATGTGGGATAAAAAGGGGACTCCGGTATCGAGACGGCTGTTTCCTTCCCCGTCGATCGAAAATGTTAACTGAATGTCCGTTTCATTGGTTTTTCTCTTTATCGTTGCGGAACGCTGTTGATTATCCATCGATTTTTCCTCCCTCTTCACCGACTTGCACATCCTTATCTGCCGCGAGGCGAGCCTCGACCGCACGGGCGTGGGCCTCCAGCCCTTCGAGACGGGCGAGGGCTGCTATTTTGGCGGCGTTTTGATGGAGATCGTCGCGATGATAATAAATTAAACTCGATTTTTTCACGAAATCATCCACATTGAGCGGGGATGAAAAACGGGCCGTTCCATTTGTGGGAAGGACGTGGTTGGGTCCCGCAAAATAATCACCGACAGGCTCCGAACTGTAGGGGCCGATAAAAATGGCTCCGGCATTCTTCACCTTACCCGCCTGCTCCATCGGTTGTTCGATCATCAGTTCAAGGTGCTCCGGGGCGAGCCGGTTCACCACATCAAATCCTTCCTCCATGTCTTTGACGACACAGATGGCACCGTACTGTTCAAGGGAAGCACGGGCAATATCCCGTCGCGGTAGAACGTGAAGCTGCTTGACCAGTTCCGCCTGAACCTCTTCGGCCAGTCGTGAATCCGGAGTGACCAGTACAGCTGATGCCATCGGATCATGTTCTGCCTGAGACAGCATATCCGCCGCAACATAGGCGGGCGCAGCGGTATGGTCGGCCAGAACCACAATTTCACTGGGGCCTGCGATCATGTCGATATCCACCAGGCCGAACACTTCTCTTTTGGCGAGAGCGACGTAGATGTTTCCCGGACCGACGATTTTATCGACCGGACGAATCGTTTCCGTTCCATAGGTGAGGGCGGCGATCGCCTGGGCTCCTCCCACCTGATAAACTTCATTCACACCGGCAATTTGCGCCGCAGCCAGAACCCCTTCCGCCACCTGTCCGTTTTTTCCCGGAGGGGTGACCATCACGATTTCTTCCACCCCGGCAACGCGGGCCGGAATGGCTGTCATCAACACAGAAGAAGCCAGCGCTGCCGTTCCGCCGGGTACATAGATTCCCACCCGCTGAAGTGGACGAATCAACTGTCCGAGAATCGTACCCGAATCTTCGGTACTGATCCATGACGTCCGCTTTTGTTTTTCATGGTACTTGCGGATGTTTTCAGCCGCTACCCGGAGAGCTTCCAGCACTTGAGGATCCAACTTCCCTGTTGCCTGCTCCCTTTCTTCATCCGTAACCATCAACCGTTCCGGCGTGACTCCGTCAAATTTTTGCGTGAATTCGATTAAGGCGCGATCCCCCTCGAGACGGACACGATTGAGGATCTCAAGTACGGCGCGACGTTGTTCTTCCGTGCCCTGATCCACGTTTCTTTTCGTATTCAATTCCTGTGCACTCACACGTTTGATCATGCCTCTCCCTCCTTATCGATCACTGAAGTGAAACGCTGATAAATATGATCGATCGCCGCACTTTTCATGCGATAACTTGCACGATTGGCGATCAGGCGGGAGGTGATGGGCATGATGTACTCCAGTTCCACCAGACCGTTTTCCTTCAGCGTTCTCCCTGTGGATACAATATCTACGATACGGTCCGCCAGTCCGATGAGCGGAGCCAGTTCAATCGAACCGTTCAGTTTGATGACTTCCACCTGATGTCCCTGCTCCCGGAAATAACGGGAAGCAAGACGCGGATATTTGGTTGCCACCCGCGGCGTATGCGTCGGCTTCCAGTCCGGAAGTCCGGCAACAGCCATGTGACAACGGCTGATGTTGAGATCGAGCAATTCATAAACGTCCCGTTCTTCTTCTACAAGCACATCTTTTCCGACCACACCCAGATCGGCCACACCGTACTCAACATAGGTGGGCACATCGGCCGGCTTTGCCAGGATAAAACGGAGGTTTGCCTCCGGCACGTCGATAATCAGTTTGCGCGATTCCTCAAACTCCGGCGGCAGGGGAAGTTCCGCTTTTCTCAGCAAATCCGCCGCCTCTTCAAATATCCGTCCCTTCGGCATGGCCATGGTCAGATATAGACTTTCCCCTTTGATCATGCCCGCTCACCTCCATCCGCTCCCGTTTCGTTTTTTGCAAACAGGCGGACAACCCGGTCATATTGCCGTTCGATCTCCGTCAGTTGCTCCATTTGTGCGGACGGAATCAGGCGGGTCACCACCACCGCATCTCTGTGTTGTTGCCGCAGACTATGTGCCTGGTGCAATCCTTCTTCTCTATGGTCGGCATCAAAACAAACAAGAATTCGTTCCTGCGTCTGTTGCGGCTGCAACGAGGAGGCCTGTACCAGCCGGTCCAGCTTGAGCGCAAAACCGGTGGCCGGCGCGGGACGGCCGAACTTGGCCAGCAGAGAATCATACCGCCCCCCGCTACAAACGGGAAAACCCAGGTCCTCTGCATAACCTTCAAAAAGAATTCCTGTATAGTAATCGAGGTTGCTGACCAGGTTGAAATCAAAAATAACATGATCCATGACCCGATACGCTTTGAGTGCTTCAAGCAATTCCTTCAGGTTTTCCACGGCTTTTCTCGCTCTGCCGTTGGTGGTCAATGCAAAAGCGTCATCTAATTTTTCCTCTCCGCCACGCAGATGGGAAATGGCGTGCAGCCGTTTTCGGTCTTTGTCCGTAATCGGCAATTCCGAGACGAGCTGGCGAAAACCGACAAAATTAAACTCTTCCAGGTAGCGGATCAACTCTTCCCGCTCCTCCTCGCCGGTCACAGTTTCTTCCAGTAAACCATGTAAAAAGTCCATGTGTCCGACGGCGATTTGAAATTTGGACAGTCCCGCCGCTTGCAACGATGCAACGGCAAGGGCAATCATTTCCGCATCGGCACTGACATCATGTTCGCCGATATATTCAACTCCGGTCTGGAAAAATTCAGCATCGCGTCCGGCCTCCTTTTCCTGGGTGCGGAATACATTGGCGTGGTAATATAGACGCAGCGGCAGCGGCTCACCTTTTAACAGGGATGACACCACACGTGCAATCGGCGCCGTCACATCGGGGCGCAAAATTACCGTTTTACCCTGTCGGTCGAGGAGCTTGAACAGTTTTTCGTCCAGAGTAACACTGGCTCCGCCGACAGTATCGTAATATTCAAGCGTGGGCGTCATGATTTCCTCATAACCCCACTGCTCAATACATTTGCGTAATTCTGATTCAATATATCTTTGTTTTTTAAGCAGGTCAGGTAAAATATCCCTCATGCCAAGCGGTTTTTCAAAACCCAGCGGCTTCGGCATCATGTCCACCTCATTTAAACGTTCATGATAACAGGGCACTTTAGTCTGCTACCAAACTAAAGTGATGTGTATTGAGTGTAGTCTATCATGCCCATACTTATCCGTCAACTAGCCTGTGAATGTTCACGCTTTTCTAACTTTTTATCATAAAAAAGCGTATGAGAGCAACTCAGATTAAAAATAGCTTTACAGTTAGTATGCTAAATGTTAGTATACTAACTATGAGAGATCAATCTGTTACCATCAATTGTCTGGCTTTTCAGTTAGGGTTGGCTCGCAAAAAAGTTCAAAGGTGGTATGAGCAATATTTAAATTCCATGGGACTGAATACTTCTTACGTTTATGTGATGGAGGTGATTAAAGACAACGGTCCCTGCAGTTTGACAAAAATTGCGGAAAGTCTGGAGCTGGAGCGGGCTACCGTGAGCAATTTGCTTTTAAGAATGGAAAGAGACGGCTTTATCAACCGTATGCCGGGAAAAGAAAGGAGGTCAATCGAAGTTCATCTTACCGATCAGGGTAAGCAAATTTTATCCGATGCATTGTCGGGTCTGCAAAAAGCTGACAGCGATCTGAACGATGCACTTGATGGTGAATTAAGCAACATTATGAAAGCAATTCAATCATTGAATCAACATTTATAATCCGGGGGGAGGCGAGGAGTTCTATGAAAAAATTCGTTGTCCATCTTTCAAGCAAACAAAGAGAGCTTATGACGAGAGAATTGATTACTGCGCACGCGGCATATTTAAAGTCGCTCAAAAAGAAAGGCGTCTTGCCCTTTTGCGGGCCCTGTACAGACGGAACCGCTCTGATGATCATCGACGCTCCGACAAAAGAGAAAGCCGTGGAATATGTGGAAAACGACCCGTTCTCGAAGGTAAATTATTATAGAGATCGAAAAGTCGTCGAAATCGAGGAAGCGACCATCGAAAATGATTTTTTAATCGATGATGTTCTTGACTATCTCGCCAAAAAAGAGGGGGCTCTTTAGTTGACCCCCTCTTCTTTTTGTATTTCTTCCTGTTCCTCCGCCGTGCGGATAATCCGAATCGGATTGCCGCCCACAAAGGCACCCGCCGGCACATCCCGGTTGACAACCGAACCAGCTGCCACCACGGCGCGATCTCCGATGGTGATACCGGGAAGGATGGTGCTGTTGGCGCCGATCATTACCTCGTCACCGATATGTACGTCTCCCAGCCGATATTCATCGATTAAATATTCATGGGCCAGAATCGTGGTGTTGTAACCGATAATACAATTGCGACCGATATGGATTTTCTCCGGGAACATGATGTCGAACATGACCATCAGTGCTACTGCCGTTTTTTCTCCAACATGCATGCGGAGAAACGTGCGATACATCCAGTTCTTGAGCGGGATGAACGGCGTATAACGGGACAGCTGGATCACGATAAAATTTTTCATCACTTTTGCCATGCTGACCGTCTTATACAGTTGCCATAACGAATTTGTCCCTTTGACCGGGTAACGCGTGGTTTTTCGCATTTGACATTCACCTTTCCCGTTTCCTAAAAAAACAATCCTTTTTAATCCTGATGGTGTTGTCCATACTTCACAATATCCAGCAGGTCCCTCATATCATCGATCAAATAGTTCGGTTGATATTTTTTCAAATAATCCACACCTTTTAAACTCCACTTGACGGCAGCTACATCGATGCCGGCCTCCTTTGCCGCCCGGATATCATACGAACTGTCTCCGACCATCACCGTCTTCGCAGGATCTGCATCTAGATCTTCCATTGCTTTCAACACCGGTTCCGGGTGCGGTTTGTGATATTTTACATCCTGAAAAGTAATGATGGTACCCATATACTGCTCCAGTCCATAGTGTCTCAGTCCCATGACCGCCGTTGTCCGTTGTTTGGTCGTGACCACACCCATTTTTACAGCCATATTTTCAAGTTCCTGCACGGTTTCCATCACATGGGGAACGAGTTGTACATACTCATCATGAATTTTTTCATTATGTTCGCGGTAGACATCCACCAGTTCTTCCGCCATTTCCTGGGAAAAACGTGCCATCTGATTATAAAGGGTGTCGCCCATGTGAGGAATCACATCTTCCCGTGAATATTGCCCGGGAAAAAACCGCTCCAGTGTATACATAAAAGATTGTAAAATCAATTCGTTTGTATCGAGGATGGTCCCGTCCAAATCAAATAATACGGTTTGATATCTCATGATACTGTTTGTCCTTCCTTTTCCGTTTTCAACCGCCATTCATAGCGATCCCATATTTTGGATGTCAGCATGGTAATCAAAAAGGCGACCACAAGACGTATCAGCAGCAACGGCAGCACATTGATGCCCAGCGGAACAAAGAGCAGGGTATCCTCCACCACGGCATGGCACGCCACTAAAAAAATGGACAGTAAATAGAGATCCCTTTTTGATAAATTTTGCTCTTTTGCGGTTTGAATAATCACACCCGCACCAAAAGCGATTCCGAACAACAATCCGGCCATGATGGTGATGGAAGTATTGGCAGATACCCCGAGCATGCGGGTAAAAGGCGCCATCCCTTTCGACAAATAGCGGATGGCATCTATATCCTTCAACAATTGAATCCCCATCATCAACGGGATGACGATCACCGTCAATTGAAGGATTCCGACGACCGCCGTTTCCACGGACTGAAACAATATCTCCCAGATACCGTCGGGTACAGCCTGTTTTTCCGGAATCATTCCGTAGACCGCTTTTTCAGTTCCGCCCTGCCAGATCAGATTGATGAATATTGCAGATATCCCGGCAAGTCCAAGCCGAACGGCCACCACAACCCATGCTTTGATCCCGATTTTACGGGCAACCACAGTCTCGACCAGCAGGTTGTGAGAAAAACTGAGCATGACAGCCAGTGTAAACACTTCTTTTACCTGCAAATCCATGGATAAAATAGCTCCGATGGCCGCATATAAGTTCAGTATATTCCCAAGAACCAGTGCAATCGCCGCTTCACCCGGCAATCCGAATATCTTCATCAGCGGGGTGAACAGAAGAATCACCCAGTCGATCAGCGGTGTAAACTGTATAATCGAAACGATCACCGTAATCGGAAAAATAATTTTCCCCAGCGTCCAGCTGGTTTCCAGCCCGTTTTTAAATCCGGTTTTCCATGTGTTACGGGTAATCAATGCTCTCCCATCCCTTCAGTCAATCACTCTGTCTCTATCTTACCCGCATCGGCAGGACCTCCCTGCCCATTCTCTTTTACGTTCAGAAGATTTATTCACCATAACGGGCATGCGCCTGTCCCGTTATGCGGCGGTAGATCATCACCACGACGGCAAACACAATCAAACCGATGCTGACCACCTGGGCAATCCGCAGAGTTTCCGTCAACATCAGACTGTCCGTTCTCATTCCTTCGATGAAAAATCGTCCGATCGAATACCAGATAAAATAACTGAGGAACAACTCTCCGCGCCTTAACCAGGGGAGTCTGCGAAGAACGATCAACAGGAAAAATCCAATAAGATTCCAGATTGATTCGTATAAAAATGTCGGATGATAATAAGTCCCTTCAATATACATCTGATTGATAATAAACTCGGGGAGATGCAAGCTCTCCAGGAAGGATCGCGTCACTTCTCCGCCGTGGGCCTCCTGGTTCATAAAGTTTCCCCAGCGTCCGATCGCCTGACCGATAATCAGGCTGGGGGCGGCCACATCCGCCATCCGCCAAAAAGAGAGGTTACGTTTTCTGGTGAAGATCAACGCGGTTAAAATCGCACCGATCAAGGCACCATGGATGGCCAGTCCACCTTCCCAGACTGCGATGATTTTGCCGGGGTTGGCCGCATAATAATCCCATTGAAAAATAACGTAATAGGTACGGGCACCGATGATAGAGGCCGGCACGGCATATAACAACAGATCCATCCACGTATCCGGATGAATCCCGACCCGCTTTCCTTCTCGTATCGCCAGTAAAAGCCCCACCAGAGCAGCGGTTCCGAGAATGATTCCATACCAGTGTACCTTGAGCGGGCCCAATTGAAGGGCAACCGGATCAAGGGGAGCGATTGCATCGATCATTCTATTCATACTCCTTCCCGCGATGGCTTGTGATCATTACATGTCATCTGCTTCTTCTATTGAATCCGTTAACCTTTTGCTGAAATGGACGGCAGCATTGTGTCCGAGCCGCTTTAAACGGTAGTTCATTGCGGCCACTTCCACAATCACGGCCAGGTTTCTACCCGGTCTTACCGGAACGGTGATCTTGGTCAATTCCGTATCCATGATTTTAAATTTATCCTCATCCAGACCGAGACGATCATATTGTTTTTGCGGATTCCACAATTCCAGTTCGATGACAAGCGTAATCTTCTTAAAGTTACGAACAGCTCCTGCTCCGAAAAGGGTCATCACGTTGATGATCCCCAGCCCTCTGATTTCAAGGAGGTGTTGAATCAATTCCGGAGCACTGCCGATCAGTTGATTATCATGAACCTGTCGTATCTCCACAGCATCATCCGCTATCAGGCGGTGTCCCCTTTTTAACAATTCCAGTGCCGTTTCACTTTTTCCGATCCCGCTGTTACCGATGATCAATACCCCCACACCATACACATCCACGAGCACCCCGTGCATCGTCGTCATCGGAGCCAATCGTTCTTCGAGATAGTTGATGAGACGGCTGAGCAATTTTGTGGTTGTAAGGGTAGAATGAATAACCGGTACGCCCGACTCGTCGGATGCGCTGATCAATTCCTGCGGGACTTCCAGATCCCGGGCAACCAGAATGCAGGGCGTGTCGGGATCACACAATTTTCCCATCCGATCCCTGCGAATGTCAGGGGAGAGTGTCTCAAAAAAACTTAATTCACTTTTACCCAGCAATTGAATGCGATCGGCCGGATAATAGGTGAAGTAGCCGGCGATCTCAAGGCCCGGGCGATTGATGTCACTCACCGTGATTTCCCGTGTTAACCCCGCGTGTCCGCTTACGACTTTCAGTTGAAATTGTTCAACCACGTCTTTGACAAGCGTTCTCACTCTGTTCTTTCTCCCCTTTTGAGACTGTTTTTTCCCGTACCCGTTCATTGTAACATGTTTGCCGGGAATTTGTCCTACTGGGAGGCTGCCCTGGTCAGAGATTTAAGTTTCTTCTCAGTACGCTCCCGGTCCCGCTGCAAGATATGTTTTAAAAATTGTCCGGTATAAGAAGCTTTGACCTTGACTACTTTCTCCGGGGTTCCTTCGGCCACAATCGTTCCTCCCCTGTCTCCTCCTTCCGGTCCGAGATCAATGATATGATCGGCCGTTTTGATGACATCGAGGTTATGTTCAATCACCAGCACGGAATCCCCCTGTTCCACGAGTCTGTGCAATACTTTAAGCAAACGGTCGATATCGTCGATGTGAAGACCCGTGGTCGGTTCATCCAGAATATATAAGGATCTTCCGTTACTGCGCCGGTAGAGCTCCGATGCCAGCTTCACCCGCTGCGCCTCCCCTCCGGAGAGCGTGGTCGCTGGCTGCCCCAGCTTGATATATCCCAGTCCCACATCAAAAAGCGTCTGTAACTTGCGCTTAATTTTGGGAATGTTTTTGAAAAATTCGAGGGCATCTTCCACTGTCATTTCCAGTACATCGGCAATCGTCTTCCCTTTATATTTCACTTCCAGCGTTTCACGATTATACCTTTTCCCTTTGCATACTTCACAGGGAACATAGACATCGGGCAAGAAATGCATCTCGATCTTGATAATTCCGTCTCCTCTGCAGGCTTCGCAGCGCCCGCCCTTGACATTAAAACTGAAACGTCCTTTTTTGTATCCGCGTATTTTGGCTTCATTGGTCTGTGCGAACACATCGCGGATGTCGTCAAAAACTCCGGTATAGGTGGCAGGATTGGAGCGCGGCGTCCGTCCGATCGGAGACTGATCGATATCGATCACCTTGTCGAGATGCTCAATCCCCCTGATCTCTTTGTGTTCACCCGGTTTTAATCGACTCTTGTACAGTTCACGTTTCAGCGCTTTATACAAGATCTCATTGATGAGCGTACTTTTTCCGGACCCCGAAACACCGGTTACACAGGTAAATACACCGAGCGGAATTTTCACCCGTACATCTTTGAGATTATTTTCACGGGCTCCGATCACTTCCAGCCATTTTCCGTTGGGAGTGCGACGCTCCAGGGGAATGGCGATAAATTTGTCCCCTTTAAGATATTGTCCCGTCAACGAATTCTTGTTGTTCATCACTTCTTCCGGAGTTCCGGCAGCTACAACCTCTCCTCCGTGTACACCGGCACCGGGTCCGATGTCAATGATATAATCGGCGGCCAGCATGGTATCTTCGTCGTGTTCCACCACGATCAGGGTATTTCCCAGGTCTCTCATCTTTTGCAGGGTATGAATGAGACGTTCATTATCCCGTTGATGCAGCCCGATACTGGGCTCATCGAGAATATATAGCACACCCATCAGACTGGATCCGATCTGTGTAGCCAGCCGGATACGCTGGGCCTCCCCTCCGGACAGGGTCCCCGCCGAACGGCTGAGCGTGAGATAGTCCAGTCCCACGTTATTGAGAAAACCGAGACGGGATTGAATTTCTTTCAAAATCAGTTGGGCGATCTTCATTTCTTTCTCGGAAAGCTGCAACTCTTTAAAAAATGTAAGGGCCTCGCTGATCGACAGTCCGGTGATATATGCGATATTTTTACCGCCCACCGTTACCGCGAGAGAAGAAGGACTCAATCTCGCCCCCTTACAGGCCGGACAGGGTTTTTCACTCATGTAGCCGATCATCTGTTCACGAATATACTCGGAAGTCGTCTCCAGATAGCGCCGTTCAATATTGTGAACGACCCCTTCAAACACCACCTGCGTTTCACGTACCTGACCAAATTCATTTTCATAGCGGAAATTGATCTTTTCCCCTTTGGTTCCATATAAAAGAAGATGGATCTGTTCTTCAGGCAGATCTTTTACGGGAGTACGCATGTCGATCCCGAAATGACGGCAGGCCGATGCCAGCAGCTGCGGATAATAGGTAGAAGAGATTCCTGCCCATGGCTCGATTGCCCCTTCCTCGATGGTTTTCCCGGGATCGGGAATAACGAGGTCAGGGTCCACTTCCAGTTTATGTCCCAGCCCGTCACATTTGGAACAGGCACCATAGGGGCTGTTAAAGGAAAACATGCGCGGAGAAAGCTCATCAATGCTGAAGCCGCATTCCGGACAGGCGAGGTTTTGACTGAACAATAACTCCTCTTGATCAACCACATCAATCAGCACCCTGCCCTCACCCATGGAAAGCGCCGTTTCGATCGAATCGGCCAGCCTGGATTGAATCCCTTCTTTCACAACAATGCGGTCTACCACCACTTCGATCGAATGCTTTTTGTTTTTCTCCAGTTTGATCGATTCGGATAGTTCCCTGACTTCGCCGTCAATACGAACGCGGACAAACCCCTGTTTGCCGATCTCCTCGAACAACTTGCTGTATTCCCCTTTTCTCCCCTGAACCACCGGAGCCAGAATCTGCAGACGGGTCCGTTCGGGAAATTGTAAAATTCGATCGACCATCTGTTCAACAGTCTGCGATGTAATTTCAATCCCGTGTTTGGGACAATGTGGCCGTCCCACCCGGGCAAAAAGAAGACGCAGGTAATCATAAATTTCCGTTACCGTACCTACCGTCGAGCGGGGGTTGCGGCTCGTTGTCTTCTGATCGATGGAGATCGCCGGAGAAAGCCCTTCGATCGAGTCTACATCCGGTTTCTCCATCTGCCCCAAAAACTGACGGGCATATGCGGACAATGATTCCACATAGCGCCGCTGTCCTTCGGCATAGATCGTGTCAAAAGCGAGCGATGACTTTCCCGATCCGGACAGCCCCGTCAACACGACAAATTGATCGCGCGGGATGGTGACATCGATATTTTTCAGATTATGGGCTCGTGCACCCTTGATCACAATATGGTCCTGCGGCATTTGCCTCATCCTCTCATTTCATATCAATTCAAGTGTTTACTAAGATACATCGGCCTTCAATTCGATCAACAGGTCACGAAGTTCCGCCGCCCGCTCAAAATCAAGCGAACGCGCAGCCGCTTTCATGTCCTTTTCCAGTTGCTCAATCAAAGCCCTGCGTTCCTTTTTGCTCATCTTCTGGTACTCTTTTTGCGGCAGATACGATTCTTGATCTTCCGCCACCTTAACGGCCTCGATCACATCACGCACCTGTTTGCGAATCGTCTGCGGAACAATTCCGTGTTCCCGGTTGAATTCCGTCTGGATCTTGCGGCGACGTTCCGTTTCATCGATGGCGTAACGCATCGATTCGGTGATTCGGTCGCCATACATGATGACTTCACCGTTGGCATTACGGGCGGCACGGCCCACTGTCTGAATGAGGGAGCGTCCGTCCCGCAAGAATCCCTCTTTGTCCGCATCGAGAATCGCCACCAGGGAGACTTCCGGCAGATCCAGTCCTTCCCGCAACAGGTTGATACCGATCAACACATCAAATTCTCCCAGGCGCAAATCCCTTAATATCTGCATTCGTTCGATCGTCTTGATATCGGAGTGAAGATAGCGAACGCGAATACCCACTTCCTTCAGGTAATCGGTCAGATCCTCGGCCATTTTTTTGGTGAGAGTCGTCACCAGCACACGTTCATTCCGTTCCACCCGCTGATTGACTTCTCCGATCAGATCATCAATCTGTCCCTTAATGGGGCGCACATGGATTTTGGGATCCACCAGTCCCGTCGGGCGTATCACCTGTTCCACCACGTCCGGCGCATGCTCTAGTTCGTAGGGACCCGGAGTCGCCGAAACATAGACGATTTGATTGATATGTTTTTCAAATTCATCGAATTTCAACGGACGGTTATCCGCGGCCGATGGAAGCCGGAACCCGTGATCGATCAGGGTCAATTTGCGGGCACGGTCTCCGTTGTACATTCCCCTGATCTGCGGCAGGGTCATATGGGACTCATCGATGATCATCAGGAAATCATCGGGAAAGTAATCAAGCAGCGTATACGGGGTCGATCCCGGTGGCCTGCCCGTCAGATGACGGGAGTAGTTTTCAATCCCGGAACAGTAGCCCATCTCCTGCATCATTTCCAGGTCATAGCGCGTCCGTTGCTCAAGTCTCTGCGCCTCCAGCAATTTTCCCTGTGCACGCAGTTCAGCCAGTCGTTCTTCCAGTTCCTTCTCGATGGAACGGATGGCGCGCAGCATCGTTTCCTCTTTGGTTACGAAGTGAGACGCGGGAAAAATGGCGATGTGATCGCGCTGTCCCAGGATCTCTCCGGTGAGGACATCGATCTCGGTAATGCGCTCGATCTCATCGCCGAAAAATTCAACCCGTACCGCCTGTTCACTGTGGGAGGCGGGAAAGATTTCCAGCACATCCCCGCGCACGCGAAAGGTACCCCGTACAAAATTGATGTCGTTGCGGTTATACTGAATGTCGACCAGTTTGTGCAACACTTCATCCCGGTTTTTTTCCATTCCCACCCGAAGGGAAAGTACGAGGTCACGGTACTCCATGGGAGAACCCAGGCCGTAGATACAGGACACACTGGCCACAATGATCACGTCCCGCCGCTCAAAAAGGGCACTGGTGGCGGAATGCCTCAGTTTATCGATTTCATCATTGATGCTGGCATCTTTTTCGATGTAGGTATCGGACTGTGGAATGTAAGCCTCAGGTTGATAGTAATCATAGTAACTGACGAAATACTCGACCGCGTTTTCCGGGAAAAATTCACGAAACTCACTGCACAACTGGGCAGCGAGTGTCTTATTGTGGGCGATGACCAGGGTCGGCTTGTTGACGCGGGCAATCGTCTGCGCCATCGTGAATGTTTTTCCCGATCCGGTTACGCCGAGTAATGTCTGGTGTTTTTTATTTTGTTGAATCCCCCGCACCAGTTTTTCGATCGCCTGTGGCTGATCGCCGCGGGGTTCATATTCCGATTTCAAATTAAATCGATCCACTGTTTATCACCTTCTCATGTTCATCATTACATTATATCACAGGACAGACAAATTTTATAAGTTACGAACATATGTTCTTTTTATTATAACATAAAAACGTCTCCGTCAAACACCCCTTCCTGCTTTTTAGGAAAAAGATGCCATGAAGACGTTTCAAGGTACGCGGTCAGGCCGTTTTGTCGATGTCACTGTCCCGCCGTTTCTTTTTTGATAAACGAAGGATGCCCAGCAGCCCGCTTTTCTTCATCTCCGCAACATAGGGGGCATCCTGATCGGGAGACAAAATCACCCCGAGTTGATGGTGTTCTCCCGCATAAAGAGAACGCTGAACAAGTTTGATATGACCATACACATTTTTAACCTGTAACTTGCAAAAAGCCGGATTTCGCTGAATGGCCGGGTAAAGGTCCTCTTTCCTGTTCACCGTCATATCATTCACTTTGATGATTGTATCTCCGGGTTCAATTTCCATTTTTTCCGCAGGGCTTCCCGGTACGATCCCGAGAACATGCAGTCCTTCCCCGCTCTGTACAAACAGAGGAGGCTGATTCCAGTCACGCCGGTGTCCGAGCCAGATCATCCACTCATGGCCGATGAATGCAAACAGGGCAGCCGGCAACATCCACAGGGGATGATCCAGCAGCATTGCCGCAACAGACAGACCCAGTAAAATGCCGCTGTAGATAAAAAGAAGCAGCGAAGAAAACCGCACTTTTTCCCGCGGTGTTCCTGCGATAGCCATATCGGCATATCCGAGTGCCACCGGTACTGCGAGCATAATAAATCCTGCACCGGCTGACGGATCCCAGGGATGTTGAAACAGCGGCCACCACCTCGCCCAGTCCGGTTGGGACAGCATCCAACCGCCCCCCGCACCGGGAGAAATGAGAAACATCACCGGAACCACCCAGAAAGGCTGGATTCGATAGGCCCCCATAATACGTCCCCGTTTATTTTGCAAGAAAATCGGACTGGCGTTCTTTTCCCCCTGCATACGGGTAAGGATCGCCTCGATCAAATGAAGTACCGCCACAAAAGCGAGCAAAGAAGGGATGTTCAGTTGAATGAGCTGTTGCCAGATGAGGGCGATTACCCCCGATTGTGCCCAGACCGGTTGGGCAATCTGCTGTAAAAAGAGGGATATCACACTGACCAGCCCTGCGGCATAGGCAAAACAGAGGTATTTAACATGGAACAGCGACAACAGGAGGGCAACGGTAAGCAAGATCCAGAAATCAGACGGATTCAGAACAATGCCAAGTCCCAGTATGATGATTGAGGACAAAAATCCTCCGAGCAGTCCATACCCGAGGGATATCAATGTCTGCAAACCGGGAGAATGCAATTTGATGTGAAACAATTGCCGTTCGACTTCCATCGTTTTTTTATAATGCAGATAAATCATGATTAAAAATATGTAAAGGAACGGATTGAACAACAGATACACCATCCATATCCCCATCGATCCCATACCGTTTATCCACTCTTCCATTCCTGACATCCTCCGATTTTCTTCGTTTTACTAATCACTAATGAAAAACCACGACAAGTGAAAGGGATGATCCCACTCAACTTGCCGTGGTTACAATTTCTACATTTCAGGGACATGTTCCTGCTTCCAATTTTTATTTTATCTCTTTTAATAAAACTTCGACGGCTTTCTTAAACTGGAAGTCATATTCAGGGTCTCTCACCTGATAGAACATGATTTCATTGATTTTTTGTGCCGTTTCCTCATTGACCTCACCGGTTACTTCGAGATCATGTTGCTGTTGAAATTGTTTGACTGCCTGAACCGTCTGCATACTGTAATAACCGTCTTTTCTACCCGGATCAAACCCGAGCGCTTCAAGATACAACTGCAGATTCTTGATATCGTTACCGACCATTTCATATTTCAACACCTGATCACTTGGAAGAGGCATTGCATAAAAGTATTCCGGCTGGTCAATTTCAACATCAGGCTGGATTCCTTTTTCATGAATCCAATCACCCGAAGGAGTCAGCCATTTGGCAATACTGATTTTGATTTCGGTATTGTCCGCCATTTTTTCCACACTTTGAACCGTGCCTTTTCCGAATGAAGTTTTTCCGACCAGTTTGTGTCCGTTGTGTTGAAGAACCGCAGCCAGAATTTCGGAGGCACTGGCGCTTCCTTTATCAATCAAAACAACGATCGGAACATCGACTCCCTCGCTGGTGGATTGAAGCAGTTCCCTGTTTCCGTCGTTATATTCCACCTGCAAAATGGTGGAATCTTTCGGAACCAGCATGTCGGCAATCTGCTGCACACTCTTCAGATAACCTCCCGGATTGCCACGCACATCAATGATGATTCCCTGTACGTTTTGATCGGTCAATTCCTCGAGGGCTTTACGGAAGTCCTCTGCCGTGTGTTCAATAAAATTGGTGATTTCAATCTTTCCGATTTTTTTGCCGTTCTGTTCAATGACATCGGAGTGAATCGTTTCAATCGGGATCATGTCCCGGATGACCACAATTTTTAAAGGATCAGTAACCCCGGGGCGAATCACCTTCAGTGTTGCTCTGGTTCCCTTGGGACCACGAATTTTTTGCACCGCTTCGTACAGATCCATTCCTTCGATATTTTCGCCATTGACACTGATGATCTGATCATGGGGCCGTAATCCCGCTCTGTCCGCCGGTGAATCCTTGAACGGCGAAACGATTGTCACACGGCCGTTTTGCATGCTGACTTCGGCTCCGATCCCTTCAAAAGAAGAGCCCATGCTCTCCTCGAATTGTTTGGCCAGTTCCGGATCCATGTACACGGAATACGGGTCACCCAGCGCATCCAGCATTCCTTTGATGGCTCCTTCAATCAGTACCTCTTTTTCTACATCTTTCATATAAGACTTCTGGATGATGTCGTAAGCCTCTTTAATTTTCGCAAAATCTGTCGAACTGATCGTTTGATCCGTATCCTCTGCTGTATTGTCCTCGGTGCTCTGATCGCTGTTATCCGTCAGCGGAGGATTTGTCATTTGACCCGCTACTTGACTGAACAGGCCGTCGTTTGAAACAACGGTAAGGGTCAACATACTGCTGAGGATCATCGACAGAATCACCAGATATACAGCCGTACGCTTTTTCATTACCGCACAGTCACCACCTTTGCTCCATTTCAGGGTTCTTGTCCATTGGTATATGTCTAGTATATGTCGGGGCGGCAAATGATATCATTATTTTAAATAATCTCGTGGATTGACTGCTTGATCGTTCTTGTATACACCAAAATGCAAATGGGGTCCGGTAGAACGTCCGGTAGAACCGACTTCAGCTATTTTTTGCCCCTTCTTCACTTTGTCGCCTACCTTCACCATTATACCACCATTTCGGATATGGCCATAGAGCGTGCGAACATTTCCTCCGTGTTCAATCATGACAGTATTTCCATATCCTCTCACATAACCGGCGACACTGACGACACCGTCTGCAGCAGCGACAATAGTCGTACCCTGGGGTGCGCCGATATCCATTCCGTTATGCCCCGAAGTTTTTCCGGTGAAAGGATCCTTGCGATATCCGAACTCAGAAGTGATGCGGTAACTGTCCGGAACGGGCCAGGCAAAGATCCCGCCCTTATATTCTTGCGAAAGCAAAAGTTGATTCTTTTCGGCCAGTAATTTTTTCTGTTTATTCGCAAGCTCATTCAGGTAATCATCCATTTCATGAAGAACGGATTCAATTTCTCCTTCCTTCTCTGCCAATTCGGCGATGACCACCAGACGCTGCTTCTGTTGCTGTTTCAATTCGGCTTTCAACTGTTCCGCTTCCGCAAACAGTCCCTGCAATGTGGAAAGATGGTCTTCAATTTCCTGTTTCTTTTGAGCGATCATATCCCGGTCAAATTTGTTATCTTCGAGGATTTTCGTATCCTGATCGACAATTAATTTAATTGCCTTCAGTCTCTGGATAAAATCACCGAAGCCTTTGGAACCGAGCAATACTTCGAGATATGAAACTTCTCCGACCTGATACATTACACGCACACGTGTTTTTAAAAGCTGATCCCTTTCGGCAACACGTTGTTCGGCAGCTTCCAGTTCGCGCGCTGCTTCTTCAGCCTCAGCTGTGGTTTTGTCGATATCATTCTGCAGCGCATCAATGCGGTTCTGCGTCTCGTTCATCTTTAAATCGATCGCCATCAGATCCTGTTCAACCTCTGCTTTTTCCTGGCGAATCTGAGACAACTGGTATTCCATATTTTTGATCTGCTGTTGTTGTTGTGCTTCCTGTTGGCGAATACGTTCAATTTCCCTGTTTAACTCATCTAGACGACTGTTCCCCTCTACCCATCCCGGAACCACCGCCATCGACAATAACATCGTTGTAATAAGTACCGCAACGACTTTCCGCGGGAAGCGAACAATAAATCTGCGCATCAATCGTTTCCCCCTCTCTCATCCTTTCCCACAACACTGATATTTCGCTGAAATTAAATTTTTAAGAAACGCCGGACCGACATCATACTTCCCCACATACCGATAAAAGCCCCGATGCCGAGTAAGATTCCGGCAATCTGATAGGATAAAGGGTTAAATGGAAGTAACGAAATGAACAGGAAATCCCCTTCCATTACTTGCAGAAGTGCATAATATCCCACGAGTAGCAACACGGCCGGAATGATGGCTCCGATGACTCCCATCAACAGACCTTCCACAAAAAACGGCCAGCGAATAAACCATTTCGTCGCCCCGACCAGTTTCATGATTTCGATCTCATTTCGCCGCGCTACAATGGTCAAGCGGATGGTGTTGGAAATGAGGAACATTGCAGTAAAGGCCAGTCCTACAATGAATACCAGACCAAAATTACGGACAGTATTGGTCACTTTGAATAATTTGTCGACCGTATCCTTTCCGTAATTGACTTCAGAAACATGCGGCATTTTTTCGATTCGATCGGCCACCATCCCTGTTTGCTGAGGAACACTGGTCTTAACGATAAACTTGTCCGGCAGCGGGTTCTCTTCTTCCAGTCCATCAAGCAGATCGGATTTCTCGCCGAACCCTTCTTTAAACTCCATCAATCCCTGCTCTTTCGGAACGTAGATAATCGAATCAATTTCGGGGATTTTTTGCAATTCATTTTGAACTCTTTCAATCTCTTCATCACCGGCGGTCAGGTCCAGAAACACATTGATCTCAACCTGATCCTCCACGATGTTGGCGATATGATTGACGTTCATTGCCAGCAACAGAAACACACCGAGGATAAACAACGTGATCGTGACCGCACTGACCGAGGCAAAAGTCATCCAACCGTTTCGCGCAAGATTCTTGAAGCCCTGATTGACATGCCGCCCCAGTGTTCTAATCTTCATAACCGTATTCCCCTCTTTCCTCATCGCGGACGATCCTGCCGTTCTCAATGGCTATGACTCGCTTTCTCATCGCATCCACGATTTCACGGTTATGTGTGGCCATTACCACGGTGGTTCCCTTTAAATTGATCTGCTCAAAAAGCTCCATGATCTCCCATGAAGTATCGGGATCCAGGTTTCCTGTGGGTTCGTCGGCTATGACAAGATTGGGATTGTTCACCAGTGCCCTTGCGAGAGCGACCCTCTGTTGTTCGCCCCCCGACAGTTCATCGGGAAAACTGCGAACCTTGTGCTTCAACTTCACCAGTTCCAGCATTTCCATGACACGAGGTTTAATGGATTTTTTGGGAGCCTCGATCACTTCCATGGCAAAAGCGACATTCTCATAGACAGTCATTCTCGGAAGGAGACGAAAATCCTGAAATATGACCCCGATTCCTCTACGAATTTTGGGGATTTGTCGTTCTTTCAACTTGTCCAGTACAAAACCGTTTAAAAAAATCTTTCCTTTTGTCGGTTTTTCTTCCCGGTACATCAACTTTATAAATGTCGATTTGCCCGCACCGCTGGGACCAACGACATAGACAAATTCGCCTTTATCGATTTTGACATTGACCCCTTGCAGCGCGTTCGATCCGTTTCGATACGTCTTCCAAACATCCTGCATTTCAATCAATTGTAATCACCCTGTTCGTATTTGTTCGCCATTGACTTGTCCAAATATAGCCGTGTAACTCACGTCCGGTGATAGAATATGACAATATCAGTGAAAATCTTTGTAAATGATAACAGTTCTCTGCTATATCATCTTCTCTTCGACACAGACGGATAAATTCCTGCTGCATTATTTCCCCGGAAATGACTTTTTTATCGAAAAAACAACATATAAATGACAAAAAACAAGGGGTTGTCCCCTTTGTGAACGGAGCCGGGACAACCCGTATGCAATACTTTTATCCGGTTCGAACTTTTTGTGAAGTTATCCTCTCGGATGACGGTATGCTCGAATCATGTTTTGTTTGAGATTCCATAACTCTTCCGACAGATCGACGTGGTAGTTGTGAGGATTCACCAGTCTCTTCTGTTCTTCGGAAAAAGCGGACAGTTCCTGATCTGCATGTTTTTTGATTTCATCAAGGGAGGGGGATGTATAGACGATCTTCCCTTTTTCCACAACAGGAACCAGTAATTCGCGCACTGTGAAATTTTTGACGATTTTCCGTTTCCAGGTATCCACCGGATCGAATACTTCAAGCGGTTGATCCGGATCAATCGTTTCGTGCTCAAGCATGATCAAATCGACCAGGGCCCGATTTGATTCTTTATCATGAAGACGAACCACTTTTTTTACGCCTGGATTCGTGATTTTACGAGGGTTTTCCGATACTTTGATTTTCGGTTTCCACTCCCCGTTTTCCCAAATCGCCCCCAATTTGTATACGCCACCCAGGGACGGACAATCATTGGAGGTAATCAGATTGGTACCGACTCCCCACATGTCGATCGCCGCACCCTGCGCCTTTAAGTCCCGAATCAAAAATTCATCGAGGTCGCCGGAAGCGACGATTTTCGTTTGATTCAGTCCTGCCTCATCCAGCATCTTCCGTGCCTTTTTCGATAAGTATGCGAGATCGCCTGAATCAATACGTATCCCTTTTAACTGATAGCCCTGCTCCATCAATTCTTTTCCGACCTGAATGGCATTGGGGATGCCGCTGTGAATGGCATCGTAAGTATCAACAAGCAAAATGCAATTGTCCGGGTGCCTACGCGCATAGAGCCTGAATGATTCCAATTCCGATTTTTGACGCTGGACCCAGGAATGAGAGTGGGTTCCTCTCACCGGGATGCCGAATAATTGACCTGCAAGAACGTTGGCCGTTCCGTGACAACCCCCTATGTAACAGGCCCGCGATCCATAGAGAGCAGCATCGACTCCCTGCGCCCTGCGCGTCCCGAATTCCAGAACAACATCGCCGGCAGCTGCCTGCATGACACGATGGGCTTTGGTGGCAATCAGGGTTTGGTGGTTCAGAATAAGTAACAGTGCCGTTTCCACAAACTGCGCTTCGAACCAGGACCCCTGAACACGCATCATCGGTTCGTTGGGGAAAACCACAGTTCCTTCAGGAACTGCATAAACATCACATGAAAATTTGAAATGGCGTAATCTTTCCAGAAAAGATTCGTCAAACATTCCTGTCGAACGCAAAAAATGAATATCTTCTTCAGTGAAGGACAGATTTTTAATATAGGATAAGGCCTGTTCAAGCCCGGCTGCTATGGCATATTGTCCATCACACGGTGCAGTGCGAAAATAGAGATCAAATACAACCTCCTGATCGGGATTGATATCATCCGACGAAATCATCGTTAATTGATAAAAATCAGTCAACAGGGTTAAATGCCGATCCTGTTCTTCCCATTTCAACAGATATCCTCTCCTCACCGACTCATCCGGCTAACCTGCAATAATTAAATAAGTCTTCTATATTGTAACAAAAAAATCGCCTTTCTGTTTATAGAAAAGCGATTTTCTTCTTAATTAACGTATATTGGCATAAGAGCTAATTCTTAAGATTTTTAATGTAATCAAAACCGAAAACATGTGCGTCTTGCATATTTGATATCTCTACCGCTGACTGATCATTTGCTGATGTTGATTTAACTTCTGATCCAACAACTGACTGACCTCAACTAGTAACGGATGAGCAAGATTGTCGACCTGATGACTGATTTCATACATATACAGTTTAAGATCATTAATCTCTTCTAAAATCCGTTCCAGTGAAGAACTTGTCTGAATCATACACACCCTCCTTTCTTCCGTTTTAGCAACGGAAAAAACGAAAATTCGACAGCAATCCACTGGCCAATATCCTTCATCTATTAATGCATTTAAAATTATGTGTCATTATATCTCAGTTTTTGTCGTGCTGTCATGGGGCAGGATTCCTATTTTCAACATTTTTTTATAGGGCTTTAGGACTATAAAGGAGTGAATAAGAACAAATTTTGCGCCCGTTGAAGGAGGTCAATCGTTCCGAATGATCATTGAAAAATGCTAGAAGATGTCAGTTGATGAAGAGATGCGCTTATTTTGTCGAGTTCTTTTTTCCTATTATACACCGTTTTCAGAAAAATTCAATAATTCACTAAAAATTTTTCGTATAAATATGCAAAAATAAAAAAGCTTGATTTGATTTGCCTTTCCCTCACTGCGTTCGGCCGGTCTGCATCAAATCAAGCTTTTTTATTTTTTGGATGTTTGGTAGGAAATTCTATGTCAAAAGAAGAGCGGATTAATCTATTGTATGGCTGGGGATGGCATTATTGAGTATCAATCATTGCATCCACTTTATCTCTCATTCACAAGTTGGAAGATCCCAAAACAACAAAGTTAAATCGGAAATTGAATCGTTTAAAAGAAATAAAGTTCTTACAGGAGCGCGTCGTGTTACGGGTTAGTCACGTAATCGTCTATGCGATTCATTTAAATTGGTGGGATCACGTCAAATGTGTACCGCGAAAAATGAATAATAATCCACAAAAAAACCATCTGGATTTGATGTTGACCGGCCGAACGAAATGAGGGAAAGGCAAATCAAATCCAGATGGTTTTTTTGAAAGATTAATCTTCGTTCCACACCCTGACTTCTTTCATTCGATCACCCTGAAGAATCTGATCCACATGCTCCATGCCACTGATCACCTTGCCAAAGACGGTATGGTGTCCGTCTAGATGAGGCTGGGGCTCATAGGTGATATAAAACTGGCAACTGCCCGTATCTCGTCCGGCATGGGCCATGGCGATCACACCGCGCTCATGCTTGTTCGGGTTGATCTCACAGGGAATCGTATATCCGGCATCCCCGGTTCCGTTTCCGACAGGACATCCTCCCTGGGCGACAAATCCGGGAATCACCCGATGAAAAGTCAAGCCGTCGTAAAAACCGTCATTGGCCAGCTTTTCGAAGTTTGCAACGGTGTTGGGAGCATCCTCATCAAAAAATTGAATCTCCACTTCCCCGCCGCGCTCGAGTACAATCTTTCCTTTTTTCATGATGGCTACATTCCCTTCATTATTTGATTTCAGTTACAGGTCGATTTTAATCTTATCGACATGTTGTTGCCACCATTGATTATGTCCGATCAGCTTCTCTTCTGCAAGTCGGATCTGTTTTTCCACCTGTGGACGTGCCGTCCCGCCCTGCACATTGCGCGCGTTGACGACGGTGGTGATATCGATCGCCTGATAGATATCCTCATCGAACAAACCGGAAAAGCGGCGGTATTCCTCAAAGCTCATATCCGCCAGATACTTCCCGTTTTGGATGCAGTATAACACCGTCTTGCCCACTACTTCGTGGGCTTCACGGAATGGCATCCCTTTGTTCACCAGGTAATCGGCAAGATCGGTCGCATTGGAAAAATCCTGTTTGACCGCCTGCGCCATTTTCTCTTTTCTTACCTGCATCGTTTCGATCATGGGCGCAAACAGGGAGAGCGCCCCGTGCAGCGTTTTTACGGTGTCAAACATCCCCTCTTTATCTTCCTGCATATCTTTGTTGTATGAGAGGGGTAACCCTTTCAGGACCGTCAACATGCCGATGAGGTTGCCGTACACCCGTCCCGTTTTTCCCCGCACAAGTTCGGCAACGTCGGGATTCTTTTTTTGCGGCATAATACTGCTTCCCGTACAGAAGGAATCGTCCAGTTCAATAAAAGAAAACTCCTGGCTCGACCACAGTACCAGCTCCTCCGACAAACGGGAGAGGTGGGCGATGATCAGGGAAGCATGGGATAAGAACTCCACGATGAAATCACGGTCACTGACCGCGTCCATGCTGTTTTCATAAACCTCATCAAAACGGAGCAATTCGGCCACATACTCTCGGTCGATCGGAAAAGTGGTTCCGGCAAGGGCCCCGGCTCCGAGGGGCATGACATTGATTCTTTTCCAGCTATCCTGCAGGCGTTCGATATCCCGCTGAAACATGGCACAATAGGCCATCAAATGGTGGGCGAACAAAACCGGCTGGGCCCGTTGCAGATGGGTGTAGCCCGGCAGAATCGTGTCGAGATTCTCTTTGGCCTGTTTGATTAACGCCTTTTGCAGATTGATCAATAGTCCGATCAGCTCCAGCACCTGTTCGCGCAGGTAAAGATGCATATCCAGCGCCACCTGATCGTTGCGGCTGCGGCCGGTGTGTAATTTCCCCCCGACAGGACCGATCTCATCGATCAGCATTTTTTCGATATTCATATGAATATCTTCGTTGGCTACCGTAAAAGAAGCCTCACCGGCAGCGATCTTTTGCGCTACCGTTTTGAGGCCCTGTGAAATCTGTTCCACTTCTTCCCCGCTCAGGATGCCGCACTTACCCAGCATCTTCACGTGGGCAAGTGAGCCGGTGATATCCTGTTCGGCCAGTTGCTGATCAAAATAGATGGAGGCCGTATATTCGTCTACGAGTTCGTTGGTTGCTCTGGTGAAACGTCCGCCCCACAACTTCATGCTTTCACATCTTCCTTTTCGTCGACAATCACTGCTTTGCCACCCTTGTTGCGCTGGTCGGGATTGACCTTGGAATAAACTTCGGTTGGCAGTCCCCACAGCTTGATAAACCCGAGGGCTGCTTTATGGTCAAATTGATCGTCCGGATTATAGGTAGCCAGCTCAAAGCTATAAAGCGAATGATCCGATTTACGCCCCACCACGATGGCGTGACCTTTAAACAACTTGACACGCACTGTTCCACTCACGTGCTTCTGGGTTTCCTCGACGAAAGCCTGCAGGGCATCCATGATCGGCGAAAACCACAGACCTTCATATATCACTTGAGAGATTTTATGTTCGATAATCGGTTTAAACTGAGCCACTTCCCGCGGCTGGGTAATCGATTCCAGTTCGCGATGGGCCAGGATCAGTGTCATCGCTGCCGGCGCTTCGTACACTTCACGTGATTTGATCCCGACTAGACGGTTCTCTACATGGTCGATCCGTCCCACGCCGTGCTTCCCAGCAACCTTGTTCAGGTCGGCAACGATTTCGTACAGCGGCTTCTGTTCACCGTTCAGAGCCACCGGTACCCCTTTTTCAAAAGTGATTTCAATTTCGTCCGGCTGATCCGGTGTATCCTCGAGATGGTTGGTGAGATCGTAGGCTCCTTTCGGCGGCTCGACCCACGGATCTTCCAGCACGCCGCACTCGCAGCTGCGTCCCCACAGGTTCTGGTCAATACTGTACGGGTTATCTAAATCGATCGGAATGGGAATCCCGTTCTTTTTCGCATATTCGATTTCTTCTTCACGCGACATTGCCCATTCCCGTACGGGAGCGACGATTTTGAGGTTGGGGTTGAGTGCGGTAATCGACACGTCAAAACGGACCTGGTCATTCCCTTTCCCCGTACATCCGTGTGCGACAGCCACGGCGCCTTCCTTCTCGGCAATGTCCACCAGGATTTTTGAAATGAGCGGTCTCGACAGTGCAGACACCAGCGGGTATTTTCCTTCATACATGGCGTTGGCTTTTAAAGCCGGCAGAAGGTACTCCTTGCTGAACAGTTCACGTGCATCCACCACGATGGATTTGACTGCTCCCACCTTGAGCGCCTTTTCTTTGATAAAGTCGAGGTCTTTTCCCTCCCCGACGTCTACTGCGACCGCAATCACGTCGTAATGATAAGTATCCTGCAACCACTTGATGGCAACGGAGGTATCCAGACCTCCCGAGTACGCCAGAACCACTTTTTCTTTAGCCATGGTACTACTCCTCTCCTTTGATTAAATCCTTTTATCTTCATATCACGATTATAATGATTGGAACAATAGTTTGGTATTGATGCGAAACATGTGCAAGGTGAAAAAGAGCATAAGCATGAAAATGAGCATGAAATAATTATGCAATATTATTAATAAAAATTCAATACCTGTAAGTGAAATAATTTTGTCGAATGTGGGCCGGGGTAATGAGTCGTTACGACATTGAGTAAATCGGTGGAAATAGAACGACAATATGTTCCACTACGGATTTGATCTGAAAAACAGACAAGTGGTTGTTTATTGCAGTTGTGACGCATATTTATTCAAATTTCCGAATACAATATGTAAAAAAATCCCTCACGACTTAACGGAGGGAAGCTTTATGCAACGATTATTAATATCACTCTTCAAACCTGTCTGCAAAGGGGAACAACCCATATTGTCCACCGGTATGAATGAAAAGCACCTTGTCCTCTTTGCTGAACACCCGACCTTTGTATATTTCTTCAATCAGTCCATGCATGGCCTTGCCTGTATACACAGGATCTAGAACGACTCCTTCCAACCGGGCCACCTTTTTTACAGTTTCGATTTGTTCCTGATTATTAAGCCCATATCCGGGACCTACATATCCGTCCAAAATGTGAATTTCATCCCTGCTGATGTTTACATTGTCTTCCATGTAATCCACTGCTTCGATCAGGATTTCCTCAATCCTGTTTGTAAAGTAGTCAGCATTATGCGCAACGTTCATACCATATATCTCTTTTTCCAGGCCCATCAGTTTGCTGCCTAAAAGCAGTCCTGCATAAGTACCTCCCGAACCCACAGCAATGACAATCTTATTGAAACTCACTCCCAGGTCTTTTTCCTGCTGGCTTATCTCTTTCATGGCATTAACATATCCAAAGGTTCCAATTCCGTTGGAGGCACCCAGGGGAATGAGATAAGGTTTATACCCTTGTTCTTCCAGTTCAGCTCTTGTTTCAGCAAAAACAGCGTCTATTTCATTGCGGTACCGCTCGGGGGTGACCAGTTTGATTTTGGCGCCGACCAGAACGTCAATAAAATAATTTCCGGTCAGTTGTTCACGTCCTGTTCCCGATAAAATCAAGCAAGATGAGATACCCAGCTTTGCAGCCGCAACGGCTGTAGCCCGTGCATGATTTGATTGTATTCCTCCACAAGTAACCAGTACATCGGCGCCCTGATCCAATGCTTCGGCAAGGGAAAATTCGAGTTTGCGAATCTTATTGCCGGATATTTCACTCCCGGTCAAATCATCCCGTTTAATATATATTTCCGGTCCATCAAGCAAATCCGACAACCGGTCAAGTTTTTCTATCGGTGTCGGTTGATGAGCCAACTTTATCCTTCGTGGTAATTTAGTCATCGTGGGAATTCAACCTTTCTCCATAATATGAGGAGGAGGGATACCTTCCCTTCGCCGATTCCATCGGCTCGTCTCCGGAATCCAACATCGACTCGGCACGGCCCTTCGGCCCTGTCCTCGTCGTGTTTCCAATGAACCCCTTCTCTCCTCGGAGAGCGGGTTCAAATCCCTGCTTTACTCTTGCCGGTTTATTTACTTTGCGTTTCATTGAGTTCTATTATGGCGGAGGAGGAGGGATTCGAACCCCCGCGACGCGTGAACGCCCTGGCGGTTTTCAAGACCGCTCCCTTCAGCCAGACTTGGGTACTCCTCCGAATGGCTCCGCAGGCAGGACTCGAACCTGCAACCTACCGGTTAACAGCCGGTTGCTCCACCATTGAGCTACTGCGGAATGAATGATGCAATATAGTATGCTTCCAACCGTTACAAAAGGTATGATACCACGTTTGAAACGGCTTTACAAGACTTGGGATGATGAACATTTTTACTGATTTTTGGGTTCATTGATAAGTGACAGGGTGAATTTGATGGGACCAGAATTTGGGTCGAGGTTTACGAGAACATCAGGAATGAATTAAGACGAATTTTTCGTCTTAAATTTAGCGATTTGAGCAATTTTCGTTAAATAGGGTGTTTTTTTTCGTCTTAATTTATTACCGGTCACTTTCTCTTTTCATAACAGTTCCACCCAGCGAAAGAAAGTTTCATGTTATAAAATTACAATTGTCTCGCAGATAAAGATGGTGCCCAGGGGGGGACTTGAACCCCCACGTCTCTCACGAGACCCAGGATTTTAAGTCCTGTGCGTCTGCCAATTCCGCCACCCGGGCACAAACAATCTAACACTCAATCAAAGACACCTGAACAACGGTGAACACTACATAGAATACACCATACCCCAACAATCACGCAAGGGAAATCTTACGGTAAATTGAGTCATTCACCATTACCACTCAACTATGGGAGATCCTGCGGAGCCGGTATCCCGGCAAACATACGATCCAACCTGAGGTCACCTGACCGACCAGAGATGCCGACTCCCCCATCATACCCTTAAAACATCCCCTCAAAAATCAAATCTCAGTACAAATCCCACGTCCAAACTACCCCATCAACGCCGCCATGATCGCTTTTTGCACATGGAGACGGTTTTCCGACTGGTCAAACACAACGGAGTGAGCCCCGTCGATCACGTCTGCACTCACTTCCTCACCGCGATGGGCCGGGAGACAATGCATAAAAATATAATCGTTCTTCGCATGCTGCACCAGTTCCGCATTCACCTGATACGGAGCAAAACGCTTCGCCCGCTCAGCCTGCTCAGCCTCCTGCCCCATGCTGGCCCATACATCGGTATAGACGATATCAGCACCTTGCACCGCTTCCACCGGATCGTCCGTAATCACAACCTGACTGCCGGATTCAGCGGCAAATTCTTTCGCCCGCGCAACGACAACCGGATCAGGCTGATCCTGCTTAGGCGATGCAATCGCAATATCCATCCCAAAAATCGCTGCCCCAAGTAACAACGAGTGAGCCATGTTGTTTCCGTCACCCACAAATGCCAGTTTCAGCCCCTGCAGCTCCCCTTTTTGCTCCTGGATCGTCTGCAGATCGGCCATCACCTGACAGGGATGGAACATGTCCGTCAATCCGTTAATCACCGGAATCGTCGCGTTGGCCGCCAGCTCTTCCACACCCTCATGGGAGAAAGTCCGGATCATGATGCCGTCCAGATAACGGGACAACACCTTCGCGGTGTCGGAAACGGGCTCGCCACGTCCGATCTGCAGGTCGCGACTACTGAGGAACATCCCCTGTCCGCCCAGCTGATAAATCCCCACCTCAAACGACACCCGAGTACGAGTGGAGGATTTTTCAAAAATCATGCCCAGCGTTTTCCCCTTCAACGGATGATAGGTTGCACCCGATTTTTGGATCTCCTTCAGGCGCGCAGCCAGATCGAGCAGGTAGGCCAGTTCCTCCCGGTCAAAATCGGCCAGCGTCAAAAAATCACGACCCTTCAACTGTTCCTTGATCCGCTGTTCTTTATCCAGATCCGCCGTTACCATCTTCACCACTTCCACACTCATATGTGAGCACCTTCCTTCTCCCGATTTTTTTCAGCCAAACGACCATATTCCATCAATTCTCGCGGTTGAGGTTCCCTGGCACCAGTGGTACCACCGACTTCAGCAATACCAGCCGCAGCGGCAGAAAGCCCAAGAAATGCCTTCACCGTATCCAGCGCCGTAAAACAGGTAATCTGATACTGCAGCGATAACTGTCGCAACGCAAAACCTGCCCTTTTCGCATCATTGCCGCGGGTAGGCGTAATACACATCATTTGCAGCGGAGGTTTTTCCGGATACTCCGAAATCCACTGCCGTAACTCCTCCACATCATGAATGATTCGCTGCACCTCCACTCCCTGTTGCTCGAGCCACGCTGCCGTTCCCTTCGTCGCACTCACTTCCAGTTCCAACACCTTAATGTGAGAAACGATCTCCTCGCCATCCGCCTTATCTCCATCCGACAGGGATAAAAATATGGCATCTCCCTTTTGCAACGGCGGGTTGACATCCTCTTTCCAGTGCAGTGCCTTGCTCATCGCTTCCTCAACCGTCAATCCCAGCCCGAGACTCTCGCCGGTTGATTTCATCTCCGGTCCCAGCGCCGGATCTACGCCATTCAACTTCACCGTCGAAAAAACGGGTGCTTTCACCGCATAGTAAGGAATATCCGGCATCAATCCGAGAGTATCTTCGTACCCGACTGTTCCAACGGCCCCCTCAGCTTCCGGACCACCTTCAAACTCCATCATCAAATTCCGTAACGACCGTCCCAGCTGGCACTGTACCGCCAGATCAACCATGGGAATACCGGTGATTTTGCTTACGATCGGAACCGTTCGCGAAGCACGCGGATTCACCTCAAGCACATAAATAACATCGGCCTGCTGATCCCACACCCACTGGATATTAATCAGTCCGACCGCACCGAGCTCACGCACAATTTTTCGTGTGTAATCCGCAATCATCTGCTTGTGCGAATCCGACAAGGAAGGAGACGGGAATACCGCCGTACTGTCACCCGAGTGAACCCCGGCCCGTTCCACATGCTCAAAAATCCCCGGAATCAATACATCCTCTCCGTCACAAACGGCATCCAGTTCCACTTCTTTTCCTGCCACATATTTATCAATCAACAGCGGAAACAATTGCTCCACACTTGCCCACTGTTGCAACTCACTCAGATATTGTCGCAGCTGCTGCTCATCGTACAAAACCACCATGCCGCGACCGCCGATCACATATGAAGGACGAATCAACACCGGATAACCGATCTCCTCTGCTGCTGCAAGGGCCTCCGCCTCCGTATGCACCCCTGTTCCCGCAATATGGGGAATACCCAGTTCCCGCAACATCTGATAAAACAAATCGCGGTCTTCCACGCGGTCAATACTGACCAGCGGTGTTCCGTAGAGATGGAGTCCCGCATCGGCCAGGGCAGCCGCCAGATTGATCGCTGTCTGGCCGCCGAACTGAACCATCACACCGTCTACCTTCTCTTTATCGGCGATGTGGATCACATCTTCCGCCGTCAACGGTTCAAAATACAATTGATCCGCCGTTTCAAAATCGGTGCTGACCGTTTCCGGATTATTGTTGACCACAACCGCCTCCACCCCGTTTCGCTTCAGGGACTGCGCGGCGTGAACCGAACAATAATCGAACTCAACCCCCTGCCCGATCCGGATCGGACCGGAGCCGATCACCAGCACCTTTTTTCCCGCCTGGGAGACCTCGACTTCATCCAGTCCCTGCCAGGTCGAATAGTAGTAAGGCGTCTCCGCATCAAACTCCGCGGCACAGGTATCCACCAACTTGTAGGCGGGAGCACGGTTCCACTCACGCCATCTCGAGCGAACCTCATGCTCCGATACGGAAAAACTGCGCGCCAGCCAGGCATCGGAAAATCCCCTCTGTTTCGCTTCCGTCAGCAATTCCCGGGGCACATCCTCCCAGGTGTAAGTGGCCAGCGCCTGCTCCAGCTCAACAATGCGGGCAATTTTTTGCAGGAAAAAGGGATCGATCTCGGTCAGGCCGTGGATGTCGGCAACTCTCCAGCCCCTGCGAAAGACTTCCGCCAGCAGAAAAAGTCGTTCGTCCGTCGCATCCACCAGTCCCTTTTTTAAATGCTCATGGGAAAGCGAGGAAAGATGGGGCAGCCACAGATGATCAGCGCCGATTTCCAATGAACGTACCGCTTTTAACAGAGCCGCTTCCAGATTGCGGGCCAGGGCCATCACTTCTCCCGTCGCCTTCATCTGTGTGGTTAAGCGGCGGTCAGCCAGCGGAAACTTGTCAAAGGGCCAGCGCGGAATTTTCGCCACCACATAGTCGATCGCCGGTTCAAAACTGGCGTAGGTGTGGCCCGTCACCGGATTGGTCACTTCATCGAGATGATAACCGAGGGCCAGTTTGGCCGCGATCCGTGCAATCGGATAACCGGTCGCCTTGGAGGCGAGGGCACTGGAACGACTCACCCGCGGGTTGACCTCGATCAGATAATACTGATCACTCTCCGGGTCGAGCGCATACTGGATATTGCAGCCCCCCACCACCCCGAGGGATCGGATCACTTTACAAGCTGCCGACCGCAGCATCTGGTACTGACGGTCATTCAGCGTCTGTGAGGGGGCGACTACGATGCTGTCGCCGGTATGAATGCCCACCGGATCCATATTTTCCATATTGCAGACGATGATGCAGGTATCCCCGGCATCGCGCATCACTTCATATTCGATCTCTTTCCACCCTTTTACACTTCGTTCCACCAAAATCTGTCCGATCGGGCTGGCATCAATTCCCCGTTTGGCTACCGCCAGCAGTTCCCCCGCATCAGCAGCAATTCCGCCGCCGGCTCCACCCAGGGTATAAGCGGGGCGCACAATCACGGGATATCCGATTGAGTCCGCAAACTCCAGTGCATCCTTCACCGTGTTCACCGTCTGGCTTTCCGGTACCGGCTCACCGATTTTTTGCATCATCGATTTAAACGCTTCCCGATCTTCGGCATTTCGAATCGTTTCCAGCGGAGTCCCCAGCAGGATCACGTCATACTTATCCAGCACCCCCGCGTCGGAGAGAGAAACCGCCAGATTCAACCCCGTTTGCCCGCCCAGGGTAGGCAGGATCCCGTCTGGTCGTTCTTTCTCAATAATACGGGAGAGGGAAGCGACGGTTAACGGTTCCATATAAATACGATCGGCGATCTCGTGATCGGTCATGATCGTGGCGGGATTATTGTTGACCAGTACCACCTCCACGCCCTCTTCCTTGAGAGCGAGGCAGGCCTGTGTACCTGCATAATCAAACTCCGCCGCCTGCCCGATCACAATCGGCCCGGAGCCGATCACGAGCACTTTTTTAATATGTTCAAATTTAGGCATAACTCTTCTCCCCCGTGGACATACATTGCGTGATAAAGCGTTTAAACAAATGATGGGTATCCTGCGGTCCGGGATGGGCTTCCGGATGAAACTGCACACCCGACACAGGTTTAATACGATGTTCGATCCCTTCCACCGAGCCGTCATTCACATTGCGGTGGGAAACCACCCATTCCTGCGGTGGCACGGAATCTTCATGCACGGTGTAACCGTGGTTTTGCGATGTGATATAAACTTTGCCGCTTGCCACTTCTTTGACCGGGTGATTACTGCCGCGGTGTCCGAAGGGAAGCCGCACCGTATCACATCCATGGGCAAGAGCGATCAACTGATGACCAAGGCAGATTCCGAACATGGGATAGTGATCAGCAAGAGCCTGAATGGTCGGCAAAACAAACGAAACATCTTTGGGGTCCCCCGGTCCGTTGGATAATACAATCCCGTCCGGCGCAAGGTCCTCGATTTGTTCCGCCGTGGTATCATAAGGAACGATCGTAACGCGACAACCCTCCTGCAAAAGCGCATCACAAATCGATTTTTTGTGGCCGAAATCAATTAATACCACATGGGGCACGTCAACTGCGACCGCACCGGCATCCGCCGAACCGACGGAAGCAGGTTCAAACGTTTGGATCACGCGACCGGACACGGACGCCACGCAATCCGTGCGCCACTTTGCCTCAAACCCTCCGTCTACTTTGCAGCGTTCCGCTTCCTGCGGGTCAATCGTGATTTTGCCGTACAATTCCCCGTGTTGTCGGATAAGGCGGGTCAGGGCGCGTGTATCGATATCATAAAGTCCGGAAATCCCGAACTGTTCAGCCAGTTCAGACAGGGATGTCTGCGCTTGAAAATGGCTCGGTTCTTCGCAGAGTTCACTGATGATAATCCCATGCAGGGCAGGGCGGACACTTTCAAAATCAAGGTCGCTGATACCGTAGTTGCCGATGAGCGGATAGGTAAAAGTGACGATCTGCCCGGCATAGGACGGATCGGTCATCACTTCCTGATATCCGGTCATCCCCGTGTTAAACACCATTTCCCCTTCAACCGCCTCACCTGTCGGCGGAGCTCCGAACCATTTTCCCTCAAAAACATCTCCCGTGCTTAACAGTAAATATCCGTTTGCCTTTTCTTTCTTCATCTCTCTCCACCCCTTGATCGACCCATCTTACCGGACCGGTGACTTCACTTCCTCCGAACCGCCGGCGATGTTGGATTCCGCTTCTTTTTGTACCTCCTCCAGAACCGATGCCAGCACGCCTACGGCATGATCGATTTCCTGTGTGGTAACCGTTAAAGGAGGCAGAATCCTTAACACGTTCGTGCCTGCCGACAGCAATAGAACACCCTTTTCCCTCGCAAGTTCAATCACCCGGGCCACCGGCATTGCCATGGCCACTCCAATAAGAAGTCCTTTCCCCCGTATATCTTTTACCAGCGGGGAGTGCTGTTTCAGCTCGGATAATTTTTGCATAAAATAGGTCCCGGTACGCTGTACCTGATCGAGGATTTCCTGATCACGTATGGTTTCCAGGGTTCCCAGCCCGGCAGCCATCGCCAGCGGGTTGCCGCCGAATGTGGTGCCGTGGGTCCCGGCCGAAAATGCTTCCGCCAGGTACTCCCGCGCCATGATCGCTCCCACCGGAAAACCGCTTCCCAATCCTTTAGCGATGGTGACGATATCCGGTAGAATGTCGTACTGCTGGTATGCAAACCATGTTCCCGTACGGCCGATGCCGGTTTGCACCTCATCGATCACTAAGAGAAGATCATGCTGCCCGCATAGTTCCTTGACCTGCTTGATCCAGTCTGCATCGGCAGGATTGACGCCGCCCTCTCCCTGAACCAGTTCCAGCATAATTGCTGCGGTCCCGGGGGTGATCGCCTGTTTGAGCGCCTCCATATCCTGATAGGGAACGGTCACGAATCCTTCAGGCAACGGGGCAAAACCGTCCTTTACTTTGGCCTGACCGGTGGCGGTCAGTGTGGCCAGCGTCCGTCCGTGAAAAGATTGCTCAAAAGTGATGATTTCATATCGCTCTTTTTGTCCGCGAATGCTGTGCATATATCTTCGTACCAGTTTGATCGCCGCTTCATTGGCCTCGGCTCCGCTGTTGACGAACAGCACACGGTCCAGTCCGCCGCTCAGGGCACACAGTTCCACTGCCAGTTGTTCCTGCAGCGGGTGTTGAAACAGATTGGAACTGTGCCACAGCGTATCCAGTTGCGCCTGGACTCTTGCTTTTACAGCAGGAGGCACATGACCGAGGGAAGTTACGGCAATCCCGCTCACAAAATCGAGATATTTTTTGCCTTGCTCATCCCAGACGTAATGTCCTTCGCCGCGCACAATGGCCAGCGGCCATCTGGCATAGTTGGAAAACAAATGGCTCTGTTTGTTCTGCTGGTTCTGATTCTGGTTTTCGTTTGTCGTCATGATATCGTCACCCCGTCCTTTACAATCCGTGTTCCCACAGGCTTCCGTTCTACCACCTGCGTTAAAATCCCGTCCTCTTTACCGTCGACGATGACCACTTCAGCAACGCCCTGGTTGAGACCGTCCAGCGCTGCCTTCACCTTGGGAATCATACCGCCGTAAATCACTCCGTCTGCGATCAACGATTCCACTTCCTGTTCGGACAAGAGCGACAACACCTGTTTGTTCCCCTCCGCGTCCGGTTTCATCACCCCGGGCACATCGGTCACCATCACCAGTTGGCGCGCCCCCAGGACAGCTGCAATTGCACCGGCTGCGGTATCCGCGTTGATGTTGTACACCTGTCCCCCGCCATCACAGGCCAGCGGAGACACGACCACAGTGTAATTTTTATCGATCAGGTCATGGATCAGGCCCGGGTTAACCTGCGTGATTCGTCCAACATAGCCGAGTGATTCATTGAGTGGCACGGCCTGTAGTATTCCCCCGTCAATCCCGCTGACGCCTGTCGCCCGGGCTGCGGCCTGCTGCATACGGACGACGATCTGTTTATTGATCCGCCCGATCAGCACCATCTGCACCACCTGCAGCGTCACTTCATCGGTCACACGCATCCCGTCAACAAACTGCGGGGTGATGTTCATTTGCTCCAGCATGCCGGATATGGCCGGTCCTCCGCCATGCACCATCACCGGTACCACGCCCCGCTCCCTTAACGCGGCGATTTCTTCATAAAAAGAATCCGGCAGAGCATCGAGTGTGCTTCCGCCACATTTGATCACCACAATCTCTTTATCCATTCTGGTTTCCCTCCGCCCCGTCACTTCTTCATTTATCTGATTGATCGGACGCCGGGCTTTTCCCGTCTTCTCCGGCACCATCCGATTGAGTTCATTTATGGAAAAATCGGTACCATCGGCAATCCGGTCTCTTCGGGGATGCCCAGCATGAGGTTGGCGTTTTGAATCGCCTGTCCCGCCGCTCCTTTGACCAGATTATCGATCACAGACAGGATGATGACCCTGCCCGTTCTTTCCTCAACATGAACGGCGATATCGCAATAGTTGGATCCGTACACTTCTTTTGTTTTCGGATGGCTGCCCGCCTCACGAATTCGGACAAAAGGAGAATCGGCATAGACCTCCTCGTACCACTTTTGCAATTGTTTCGCCTCGATTCCCTCGGTCAATGACGCATAGATTACGGATAAAATTCCGCGTGTCATTGGGACGAGGTGGGGAGTGAAGGAAAGTGTCATCTTCTCCCCTGCATACTCACTTGCCACCTGTTCCATTTCCGGAATGTGCTGATGGCGGCCCACTTTGTATGCAGAGATACTGTCATTGACTTCGGAAAAATGTGTGGCCTGCGAGAGACCCTTGCCCGCACCGGATACACCGGACTTGGCATCGACAATTACCGTGTTCGGATCGATGATCCCCTTTTTAAGCAGGGGAATCAACCCGAGCAACGTTGCGGTGGGATAACAGCCGGGATTGGCGATCAGGGTCGCCTCACGGACCTGATCCCGCGCCCACTCGCTCAGACCGTATACCGCTTTCTGCAACCAGGGAGAATCGGTTCCCTCTTTCCCATACCATTTTTGATACATCTCCTGTGTATGCAAACGAAAATCTCCGGAAAGATCGATCACTTTGACGCCACGGTCGAGAATTTGCGGGGCAAGCTGACTGCTGATTCCGGAAGGCGTGGCAAAGAAAACAAGATCCGCTTCTTCCGCAATGCGATCGACATCAATGGCCTGCAGTGATTCCCGGCGAACGCCGTTCAGATGGGGAAAAACTTCCGCGATATTCATTCCTTCTTTTGAATGGGCGTAAAGGGTTGCTATCTGGAGGTGAGGATGATGTTGTAAAAATCGTATCAGTTCCGCTCCCCCGTAGCCCGTTGTTCCGATGATTGAGACTTTCATGTTTCTCCTCCGATTGATCTGTCTTTTTAGTTGTGTATTATTATACGTTTTTGAGTATATTAATTCAACCGTTTTTTATGTGGGAAAAATAAAAATACCGGAATTGATTTGCCTTTCCCTCAATGCGTTCGGCGGGTCAGCATCAAATCCGGTTTATTTATTTTTTGGATGTTTCGAAGGAAGTCTTCTACATCTAGGTGTGAGATGGAGAGAAGATCCCACATCGAGCAAGGGAAGAACCGACTCTGCTTCGAGAATCATCAAGGCATCGTAAAGTAACAATATCTTAAAAAAGAGGCCAAAAAAAATAACAATCTGGAATTTGATGCAGACCGTCCGAACGAAGTGAGGGAAAGGCAAATCAAATCCAGATTGTTATTTTTTTCGATTTATTTCTTGGCTGCCAGCCATGCTGATAAATTCTGAACCTCTTCATCAGACAACTGAGCCTGTGCGGGCATGGTGTTACGTCCATTCTTAATGATATCGGCAATCTCGTCCACACTCAAACGGGCTCCGACATCAGTCAATTGCGGACCGACACTTCCTTCAAGATTAGCGCCGTGGCAGGCAAGGCAACTGGCCTGATAAACCTGTTCAGCTGCTGCTTGATCAAAATCCCCGGCAGCAGTATCGCCATTTCCGTCAGCTGCGCCATTTTCTGCAGGAGTCTCCTGATTCTGATCATTTGCGGGGTCTTCCGTCTGATCATTGGCAGCTCCACAACCGGAAATCACGAGAACGGCTGCAGCGGCTACCGCGAACAATTTCCAGCCACTCCATTTCATTGTAAACCCTCCTTGTAGAACTAACTAAGTACTATATCTCCTATAAGGAAAGTATACCAAAATCAACCCAATATTATCCTCATGAGTTATGACATTTTTATGAATTGGAGTTTAACATTTCTGTGACAACCGCTACAACCCGGTCCTTTGTAAAACCGAATTTTTCCATGAGCACCGATCCGGGAGCGGACGCACCGAAGGTATCGATTCCCATAATGACACCGCGATCACCCACATATTTTTCCCAGCCCTGCGGATGGGCCATCTCAATCGCCACACGATTTTTAATATCAGAGGGAAGCACAGAATCTTTATATTCCCGGGACTGGCGCTCAAACAATTCCCAACTGGGCATGCTGACCACGCGTACCGGTACACCCTGTTCCGCCAGAGTCTCTTGAGCTTCTACAGCCAGACTCACTTCCGATCCGGTGGCAATCAAAATCACCTCGGGTTGAGAACCATCTGCCGGGTCACTCAGGACATAGGCTCCGCGGGCCACACCATCCCGGGCCATATTCTCCGTCCCTTCCAGGATCGGCAGATTTTGACGGGTTAACACCAGTGCGACCGGCTCCTCGTTTTGCTCCATCGCATAACGATAGGCCTGTACAGTTTCATTGGCGTCGGCCGGACGAAGCACCGTCAGTCCCGGCATCGCGCGCAGGGAGGGAAGTTGCTCGATCGGCTCGTGGGTAGGACCGTCTTCTCCGACAGCGATACTGTCATGGGTAAATACATAGATAACCGGCTGCTTCATTAATGCTGACAAACGGATGGCCGGACGCAGATAATCTGAAAACACAAAGAATGTCGCTCCGAATGCGCGAACCCCTCCGTGCAACATCATTCCGTTAAGGGCAGCGCCCATTGCATGCTCTCTTACACCAAACCAAATGTTGCGTCCGCTGTAATCATCAGCTTGAAAAACGCCGCCGTTTTTCAATTCGGTTTTGTTGGAAGATGCGAGATCGGCAGAACCGCCGATAAACCACGGAACACGGGATGCAATCGCGTTCAACGCTTCTCCGGAAGTGGAGCGGGTCGCTACTGCCTTGTCTCCGCTGTTGTATACCGGCAGATTTTGATCCCATCCTTCCGGCAAAGTTCCTTCCATTGCCTGTTTAAGCTGAGTTGCCAGATCCGGATGGGCTTTTTGATACTGTTCCCATTTTTCCTTCCATGCAGCTTCCGCTTTCTCACCCTGCTCCTTCAACTCCGCAAAATACTGCTTAACCTCCTGCGGAACATGGAAGGGTTCATGGGTCCAGTCGTAAGACTGTTTGGTCAGCCCTGCTTCCTCCGCCCCCAGAGGAGCACCGTGTACTTTTGATGTTCCCGCCATATTGGGACTTCCATAACCGATGACGGTGCGTACTTCAATCAAGGTCGGTCGCTGATCATCCGCTTTTGCCTGTTCGATGGCACGACTAACCGCATCGACATCGTTGCCGTCTTCTACACGAAGAACCTGCCAGCCGTAAGCTTCATAGCGTTTTAATACATCCTCTGTAAAGGCATGTTTCGTTTCTCCGTCAAGGGAGATATCGTTGGAATCATACAATAAGATTAATTTGCCCAGTTTAAGATGACCGGCGAAGGATGCCGCTTCTGCAGAAATCCCTTCCATCAGGTCCCCGTCGCCACAAAGGGCATAGGTGTAATGGTCGATCATGTCATAACCTTCGCGGTTATATGTAGCTGCCAGGAAGCGCTCAGCCATCGCCATCCCGACCGCCATCGACACACCCTGTCCCAGCGGTCCGGTGGTCGCCTCTACACCCGGTGTATGTCCGAATTCCGGATGCCCTGGCGTGCGGCTTTCCCACTGGCGAAACTGCTTCAATTCCTCGAGAGGCAAATCGTATCCACTTAGGTGAAGCATGCTGTACAGCAACATGGATCCGTGACCAGCCGACAGAACAAAGCGGTCACGGTCGAACCACTTCGGGTTGGCCGGATTGTGTTTTAAAAATCGGCTCCATAACGCGAACGCCATCGGCGCTGCTCCCATCGGCAATCCGGGATGTCCGGAATTGGCTTTTTCAATGGCATCAATCGATAACGTACGGATGGTATTGATACAGGTTTGTTCTAATCTGGAATCTTGACTCATCATTTTTCCTCCTTATTTTGACATGACGTCGATCTATTAAAATGAGCTCAGCATCTGCAACAGCCTTAATAGCGGCGAAATCCTTCCCCCATGACCTCCGCCGTGTCGGAAACGATCACAAAAGCATCGGGATCATTACGGTGCACCAGTTCTTTAAGCCGGGTAATTTCGCTCTGATTGACCACACACAATAAAACGGATTTGCTCTGGTTGGTATAGCCGCCGTATCCGGTGAGGCGGGTCACCCCCCTGTCCAGATGATATAAAATGGCGTGGCGGATGTCCTGCTCCCGATCGGAAATGATAAAACACAGCTTGGCATATCCGAGACCGACCTGAACCATGTCGATCGTTCTTCCCATGGCAAACAAAGCAATAATGGCGTATAAGGCCTGTTCGGGTCCGTAAGTTAACCCCGCAGTCGTTACGACGAGACCGTCGATGAATAAAATGGCTACACCGAGACTTAATCCCGTAAATTTATGAATGATCTGGGCCACAAGGTCAGTCCCGCCGGTAGAAGCATTTCCTTTGAAAACGAGTCCGAGACCGAGGCCGAGGCCGACACCTCCGAACAGTGCGGCAAGTAACGGTTCATCGGTGATCGACTGCAGGTCCTCGGTAAGCAAAACAAATAAGGGTAAAATTAGCGTGCCGGCAATGGTTCTCATACCAAATTGTTTACCCAATAAAAAAAAGCCGGATATGACAAACAGAATATTGAGTGTCCACTGGGTATAAGCGGGACGGATAGCAAAAACGTCTTCAACGATAACACTGATCCCGCTCACACCCCCGGAGGCTATGTCAAAATCATTGAGAAACATATTAAAGGTCGCAGCGATGAGAAAAGCACCGGTAATGAGTAAAATGAATTCGCGGATTTTATGCATCTGTATCTTCATCGTTCATCACTTCATCATCTGACGCAGATAAGCATTGATGAAAGGATCGATGTCCCCATCCATCACCGCCTGGATATTGCCGATTTCCACTCCGGTTCGATGGTCCTTTACCATACTGTAGGGATGAAATACATAAGACCGGATCTGACTTCCCCAGCCGATCTCTTTTTGTTCTCCGCGAATTTCGGAAAGCTCTTTCTCCTGCTCCTCCCGTTTCTTTTCATATAAACGGGCCTTCAGGATTTTCATCGCTTTTTCCCTGTTTTTGATCTGCGAACGTTCCGACTGGCAGGTAACGACGACCCCGGTGGGAATGTGGGTGATCCGCACCGCCGAGTCGGTGGTGTTGACGTGCTGTCCGCCGGCACCGCTGGAACGATAAGTGTCCACCTTAAGTTCATCCGGCTTAATATCGATTTCCACATCATCGTCCATTTCCGGCATCACATTGCATGAAACAAAAGAAGTGTGACGACGACCGGACGAATCAAATGGGGAAATGCGAACGAGGCGATGCACCCCTTTTTCCGTTTTCAGGTATCCATAGGCGTTAAATCCTTTGATCAACAGGGTGACACTTTTGACACCGGCTTCATCTCCGGGCAGATAGTCGAGCGTTTCCACCTTGTACCCGTGATCCTCCGCCCAGCGGGTATACATCCTGAGCAACATCGATGCCCAGTCCTGCGACTCCGTCCCGCCGGCACCGGGGTGCAGTTCGAGAATCGCATTGTTTCTGTCATAGGGCTGATTGAGCATCAGTTGCAGTTCAAAATCGGCCAGTTTTTTGTTCAGAGAACGGATCCCTTCATCGATTTCAGGATAGAGGGATTCCTCACTCTCCTCCGCAGCCAGTTCCATCAAGACCTGCACATCGTCATATGACGATTGCAGATCCCGGATCGTTTTGACCAGATCCTTCAGATTATTGGCTTCATTGATTACTTTTTGTGCAGCCGCCTGATCATTCCAAAAATCAGGAGCGGTCATCACTTCGTCCAGTTCAGCAATCCGTTTTTCCTTCCCTTCGAGGTCAAAGAGACCCCCTTATTTCGCTTAATTTGTCGCTGATTTCGCTTAATTGACTTTTCAATTCGCTGACATCATGATGTGCCATGTTACGTTTCCTCCTCTGTATTTCATGTTACGAGTGTCGATCTTTGTCGGTGACAGGCACCAACATCAACTGCCGCAGCAATGTTTGTACTTTTTGCCGCTGCCGCACGGGCACAGTTCATTGCGTCCCACTTTTTGTTCGCGGCGAATCGGTCTACGTTCTTTTTTGCCGCCACCACCGGCGGTTGCCTGCGGGTCGACCGCTTCTCCCTGCGCCACTTCTTCCCGCTGGATATTCTGTGAAACTTCCGCCTTCATTATATAGGTAGACACTTCTTCTTCAATCCGTGCCACCATTTCTTCAAACATTTGAAAACCTTCGAGCTGATATTCCCTGAGCGGGTCGGTCTGGGCATAAGCACGCAGATGAATGCCCTGCCGCAATTGATCCATCGCATCGATGTGGTCCATCCACTTGCTGTCCACCGCGCGCAGGACGACCACTTTTTCAAATTCGCGCATCATCTCGCCGATCTGCTGTTCTCTTTGCTCGTACTTTCTGTGAATCACTTCACGGAAAACCTCAATGATTTCTTCAGGCTCTTTGCCCCAGATCTGTTTTTCCGTGATGTCTCCCTCGTGCAGGAAAGTCCCGTTGGCATGATCAAGTAACGCTTTTAAATCCCATTCCTCCGGAACCTCACTTTTGGGACAGTGAATCTCGATCAGCCGCTCGGCGAAGGACATGATCATATTGATCACGATTTCTTTCAAGTTGTCGGATTCCAATACCTCGCGCCGCTGCCTGTAAATGATTTCACGCTGCTGATTCATGACATCGTCATACTGTAACACGATGCGACGCATATCAAAGTTATTGCCTTCCACCCGCTTCTGCGCAGACTCAACGGCACGCGATACCATCTTGCTCTCGATCGGCTGATCCTCTTCCAGACCGAGCCGGTCCATCATGCCCATGATATTTTCCGAACCGAAACGACGCATCAGTTCATCCTCTAATGATAGGAAAAATTGAGATGAGCCCGGGTCTCCCTGACGTCCCGCACGTCCGCGCAACTGGTTATCGATGCGGCGGCTTTCATGGCGCTCCGTTCCGATAATGTGCAGTCCACCTGTTTGCGGAACACCGTCGCCGAGAACAATGTCGGTACCGCGACCGGCCATATTGGTGGCGATGGTGACGGCACCGTGTTCCCCGGCACGTGCCACGATCTCCGCCTCCTCGGCATGATGTTTGGCATTCAGTACCTTATGGGGGATGCCAAGCTTTTTCAACATATCGGAAAGCAGTTCCGAATTTTCAATGGAAATCGTACCGACAAGAACAGGCTGTCCCTTTTCATGACGGCGGGCAATTTCCTCAACGACATGGCGAAACTTGGCATTCTCCGTTTTATAAATGATATCGGGCATGTCCTGTCTGATCATCGGTTTGTTGGTGGGGATGACCACCACATCCAGCCCGTAAATCTTCTTAAATTCCTCTTCCTCGGTTTTGGCGGTACCGGTCATCCCGGCAAGTTTTCTATACATTCGGAAGTAGTTTTGCAACGTGATTGTGGCCAGGGTCATGCTCTCGTTCTGGACCTTAAGGCCTTCCTTGGCCTCGATCGCCTGATGCAACCCGTCGCTGTACCGGCGTCCCTGCATCAGACGTCCGGTAAATTCATCGACAATAATAACTTCCCCTTCCTCCACCACATAATCCACATCCCGCTTCATAATGACGCGGGCTTTGAGGGCCTGGTTGATATGATGGGTTAAGGCCACATGTTTATGGTCATAGAGATTATCGATATTGAACGCTTTTTCCGCTTTGGAAACACCGTCATCCGTCAATGCAACGGAGCGGGCTTTTTCATCTACGGTATAATCCTCACCCGCTTTTAACTGGGTGACAAAGCGATCGGCCACATAATAAAATTCCGTCGACTTTTTCGCCTGTCCGGAAATGATGAGTGGTGTGCGCGCTTCATCAATGAGGATGCTGTCCACCTCGTCGATGATCGCAAAATGAAGCGGGCGCTGCACCATTTGTTCTTTATATAAAACCATGTTATCCCGCAGATAATCAAAACCGAACTCATTATTGGTTCCGTAAGTGACGTCCGCCTGATAGGCTTCCCGTTTTTCTGCGGAGGATAAGCCGTGGGCATTCAGTCCGACTGTCAGTCCGAGAAAGCGGTAAATTTGACCCATGGTTTCACTGTCGCGCTGGGCCAGGTATTCATTGACCGTAACCACATGAACCCCTTTTCCCTCCAGCGCGTTTAAATACACCGGGAGTGTGGCAACCAGTGTTTTCCCTTCCCCCGTCTTCATCTCGGCGATGCGTCCCTGATGGAGTACAATCCCCCCCAAAATCTGCACGTCAAAATGGCGCATGCCCAGCACACGTTTCGAGGTTTCACGCACGACGGCATAGGCTTCATTCATCAGATCATCAAGGGTTTCGCCTTTACCCAGACGTTCCTTAAATTCGGTGGTCTTGTTTTGCAGTTGTTCATCGCTTAATCGGCTGATCTCCGCTTCTAGGGCGTTGATCTCTTCCACACGTTTCATCAGCCGCCTGACTTCTCGTTCATTCGTATCGCCAAACACTTTTTTCACAAAGTTCAACATCATGGGTCCTCTCCTTCCTGATACTCACCCACATGGCTCCCAATGTAACATTGTATCAATGTTTCTTTATAAATAAAAGGGGACTTGATGTCAAGTCCCCCGGTTCACAATGAAAAAGTTGTATATCCTCAGGTCATCCGCTGATCCGGGCGTCAGGCGCGGACGATTATTCCGGTTCGATTAAACCGTAACGTCCATCCTTGCGCCGGTATACCACGCTTACCTGATCGGTATCCGCATTGGAAAAAACGAAAAAGTTATGTCCCAACATATCCATTTGCAATATGGCTTCTTCCGGATCCATCGGCTTAAGATTAAACCGCTTGGTTCGTACGATTTCGATCCCTTCGTCTTCCGTTCCTTCGAGCTCCCCTTCGAGATCGGGATCATAATTGATTTCCTCGTTCAGATTTTTAATGCTTCCGTTTTGACGGGATTTACGATTAACCTTGGTCTTGAACTTGCGAATCTGACGTTCCAGTTTTTCGACGACAAGATCGATGGCTGCGTACATGTCCGTGTTCGTTTCTTCCGCCCTTAAAATCAGGCCGGTTAAAGGAATGGTCACTTCAACAGTCTGCTCGTCACGAATCACTCTCATCGTGACATAACAATCGGTACCCAGCATTGTGTCAAAATACTTTTCGAGTCTCCCGATTTTTTTCTCGACATAGTCCCTCAGTGCCGGAGTCACTTCTAAATTTTGTCCTCTAATTTGATAGTTCACCGAAGAGACCTCCTTTCTCTTTATATATACATTATATTCGATTTCATGGGTGAAAATCCTCCCCTAATTGCGGAAGGTCTTAATTTTTTGTGAAAATTGGAGAATATATATTTCCTATAAAAAACCCCCGGGGTCTTTTCGATCCGGGGGGTTGTTATCAAAATTATAATGGTGCACTTACCTTTGGAATGGTACGGCTACTGCTTATAACTTGATAACATTCGCAGCCTGAGGTCCACGAGCTCCTTCAACGATTTCGAATTCTACGGATTGTCCTTCTTCCAACGTTTTGAAGCCCTCGGACTGAATTGCAGAGTAGTGTACGAATACGTCATCTCCGTCTTCTCTTTCGATAAAGCCGTATCCCTTCTCTGCATTAAACCATTTTACTTTCCCTTGCATGTAATACATTCCTTTCTAAAATAAACTTTGAGATTGCATCTCATATTTTGAATATATACGATCAAAAGGGGCAAGTCAAATAAATAATGGGCATTCTGCAAACTTAGTGGTATTCTTACTTGTATCGCCCATTTTCGACACGAGGTCGAAATACACGATTTATTTAAACTTGGTTTCCATCCAGCGCACCATGCGGCTGAGTCCGAGGGTGATGATGAGGTAGATGACCGCCACAGGAATATAGGCTTCCCATGCACGGCTGGTCGCACCCAGAATGGTTTTTCCGGCATACATTAATTCGTAGAAGGAAATGACCATTAATAATGACGAGTCTTTCAGCAAAACAATGAATTCATTTCCCAGCGGTGGAAGCATTCGTTTAAAAGCCTGGGGTAGAATGATGTACCACATGGCCTGTCCATGCTTCATGCCAAGGGAACGGGCCGCTTCCATCTGGCCTTTATCGATCGACTGGATCCCCGCCCGAAAAATCTCGGCAATGTAGGCTCCGCTGTTGATGGTTAAGGCAAAAATGGCAGATACCCACGGCCCGAGGGAATGGCCGAATATTTGCGGAATCAATGCGTAGTGGATGATCATAATCTGAACGAGCAAGGGTGTCCCCCGAATCACATCGATATACCACAGAGAGGGATAACGTAAAACAGAAGACTTTGATAAACGAAACAATCCGAAAATCAGACCGACAATCGTTCCGAGTATAATGGATATGAATGTAACAATAATCGTGTATAAAGCCCCTTCAAGATAGAACCAGCGATAATCATAAATAATTGAAAAGTCCAAAATCCCACCTACTTTATCTGAGCTTTATCATGACAGAGTAAAATACCCCCATAATCATATCAAAGAAAGGGGCTGTCCGCCAGAGAGCTTTTAAGGACTCTTCCGGGGAAGCCCCTCGGGTGCGCTTAAGGCGCATTTAAGTCTGACCTATTTGTATTTGATCGAGTTTTAAGTGAATGGATTATTCACCAAAATATTTGTTGAAGATTTCATCGTAGGTTCCGTTTTCCCGGATCTCTTTCAAACCGGCATTGATTCGTTCAAGCAATTCGCTGTTTCCTTTCTTTACAGCAATGCCGTAAAATTCTTTCGGGAAGTTTTCATCGGAAACGGATTTGAAGTTAGCATCAGGATTATTTTTGATGTATTCAAGCACAACCGCATTATCGGCAACTACCGCGTCAACCCCGCCGTTCTGCATCTCTTTCAATGCCAGCGGAGTGGTATCGAAACGAGCGACATTCTTGCTGGTCGTTCCGAGTAATTCGGATACGGCGATATCCCCTGTGGTTCCGTTTTGGACACCCACTTTGTATTCCTTATCTTTCAGATCAGTAAACTTGGTGATATCTGCATCCTGCGGAACAGCAATTAATTGAGTGGCTTCAAAATACGGTTCGGAAAAGTCCATGGTCTTTTTACGCTCGTCAGTAATGGTGATTGCAGAAATCAACGCATCACGCTCTCCGTTTTCAAGTGTGAGGAAAATTCCGTCCCATGCCGTATTTTTGTACTCGACTTCAAGGTTAGCTGCTTCGGCAACGGCGTTGAATACATCGATATCAAAACCAACGATGTTATTACTGGAATCAACGTATTCAAACGGTGCATAAGCTGCGTCGGTTCCAACAACAATTTTCAGTGCATCTCCAGCTGCATTCTGACCGCCGGCATTCTCAGATGTTCCACATGCTGCCGTAAATACGGCCATAATGAGAACAAGCAGACCCAACATCCATTTCTTGTTCATTTTCATGAATTTTTTGCCCCCTTTTTAAGATAAAAAATTGAAAGATTTGATGCAATTGTGTGTAAATTTATGTTTTATACGCAATACACGATAATTATACATAGAAGTGGCTGCCATTTCAACCGATTCGACAATGCTCGAATTTTTTCAACAATTCATCCACGGTTTATCTACATGTTATCCACAGGGTTATACACAGTTTCCACAAAAAAATATACTGGACTCTCGTTGAAGCCAGTATATTTACGCATTATTTTCGTTTATCCACATATTCACAAAAATTTATACTTTTTTATCGAACAGTATTCCCATAAAATCTTGCATTTTCGCAATCAAGTCAAGTAGTTTCTCAGGAGGAATTTCTCTAATCACCTTATTAGTTTTGTCATCTACAACCTTAACATAATATTTCCCGAGTTTGTCATGATAGGAGAATTTTAAATGTGTTTGTGTAATTTCAAACATATGATTAAATGTTTCAACAACTTTTTTGATCTCGTTCTCAGTATTTGGAACCTTTAAAACAGAACCTTCTTCAACATTTATTTCTTTATTACTAGAATTATTTCTTTGTATGAATTCATTTGTAGTATTAAAATTATTAATATCAGTGCGACGAATTTCCATTATCCATCACTTCCCCGAAATAATTATTTTATAAAATATATCGGCAAATTAATGAATTTTGTTAAGTTTTTTCATTATTCAATTACTTTTTAAAGTAATATAATACGGAGTGAAGTGTTTCAACCACATCTTCTACATCTTGATCTGTCATCTTGGGAAAAAGCGGTAGGGTAATAAATGAATTGTACAATTTCTCTGCAACCGGACACAACCCTTTTGAATAACCTAACTTTTTATAATAAGGATGCCAGTAAACTGGAATATAATGTACATTCACTCCAATGTTCATAGCATGCAAAGCTTCAAATATTTTTTTACGATTAACTCTTAAAGCATCCAGTTGTAATTGAATAATATATAAATGCCAACCAGATAATGCTCCTTTTTGAACATAAGGTCTGGTTATTAATTCGTTTCTCTCTAAGTCTGATAGAAGTTCGTGGTACTTTTGTGCAAGCTGTCTTCTTCTCTCGATAAACTGATCCAGTTTTGAAAGTTGAGCAAGTCCTAAAGCAGCTTGTATGTCTGTCATTCGATAATTATAACCCAGCGCTAACATTTCGTAGTACCATGGACCTTCTTCTTTGTTAGTTAATAAATTATAATCTCTTGTAATTCCATGGCTCCTAAAAAGAAGTAGCTTCTCAAAGTATCCTTTATTATTTGTGACAACCACCCCTCCTTCAGCCGTGGTAATTGGTTTTACAGGATGGAAACTAAATATAGTCATGTCTGCAATTTTTCCTACTTTTTGGTTATTAAATGATGCGCCTAGAGAATGGGCAGCATCCTGTATAAAAACTAACCCATTATCTTTTGCAAATTCCTTGAACAGCTCCATATTTACAGGTTGACCGGTAAAATCTACTGGAATAATGGCTTTTGTTCGCGATGTTATTTTTTCTTTAACTTGTTCTATATCCAACAAAAATGTTTTTTTATTTACATCCACAAATACAGGTTTCCCCTGCTGATAAAGGATACTATTTGAAGTAGCCGCAAAAGTCAGGGGAGTGGTAATCACTTCATCACCATTCTGAATACCTGCAGCAAAACATGCGGCGTGTAAAGCAGCTGTGCCACTTGAAAAAGAAACAGCATATTCAACCCCTACATAGTTAGCTATTTTATTTTCAAATTCCACGATTTTAGGTCCCTGAGTGATATAATCTGCTTTTAATACCTTTATTACTTCTTCAATCTCCTCTGTTCCTATCCACTGTTGACCATAGGGAAGGAAATTGTTTCTAACAGGAGTGTTTAATTTTTCATTATCCAATATTTATCCTCCCTTTATTTATATGAGATCCCAAGTTAAAGCAGTTCCTTTCTTTACATCTTGTTTTATTTCTCTTCCCAAAATAATTTCATAATACTCTGGTGACAAACCATATCCGGGTCTAACAATTTTTAAATTATTAGTTGTTAATTTTTCGCCTTTTTTCATATCTTTTGAAATATATAATGATCTGCGATACTTTGAAGACTCCTTTTCTTGGTCTGTAGGTCCATATTGTATCTTGCCCAGGGACTTCCATGCTCTTTCTGTTTCTTTTACTAACATTTCCATTTCTTGAGGCTCTAAAGAGAATTCAGCATCTACCCCTCCGTCTTCACGGGAAAGAGTAAAATGTTTTTCAATGACAGTCGCTCCTAATGCTATACTAGCAACAGCTACACCAATTCCTAAAGTATGATCTGAGAGACCTACTTGACAATCAAATAATGTTCTCATATGAGGAATGGTATTAATATTTGAGTTCTGAGGTGATGCTGGATAAGTACTTGTACATTTTAATAAAATTAAGTCTTTGCAACCAGATTCTCTAGCCGTAGTAACTGCTTTATCTATCTCGGAGACTGTTGCCATACCTGTAGAAATAATCATGGGTTTTCCAGTAGAAGCTACTTTTCTGATAAGGGGTAAATGATTATTCTCAAATGAAGCAATTTTGTAGACAGGAACCTCTAATTCTTCCAAAAAATCAACTGCTAATTCATCAAATGGGGAACTAAATGGAATTATCCCTAATTCTCTGCATTTATCAAATATTGGTTTGTGCCATTCCCAAGGAGTATATGCTTTTTGATAAAGTTTATACAAGGATTGTCCTTCCCATAAATCTAGATTACTGATATAAAAATCTTTGTTTTCTACATCAAGTGTTATTGTATCAGGTGTATATGTCTGCAGTTTTAAAGCATGAACCCCTGATTTAGCTGCTCTTTCAACAATTTGAAGAGCTCGTTCTAATGATTGATTATGATTGGCAGACATTTCAGCGATAATAAAAGGGGCATGATTAGGTCCAATTTTCTTATCAGAAATTATGATTTCATTCATCTCGACACCTCATTAAGGAATTTTCTATTAAATTCTTTACCCTTTGCCTGTTTACTTCCCAATCTCTTTTCCTTAACCAAAATCTTACAACATCTTGATATTTTCCATCTTTAAGTATGTAATTTTTCATAATAGTTTCATCTTTGAATCCTAATCTTTTGTGAAAATTAATACTAGCTTCATTAAAAACAAAACTTTCACCAAAAACTTGTAGAATATCACGTTTGTAAAAAATATATTCTAAGCCGAGATACCCCATAATCATACCGGAATTTAATGGTCTATTTTTATTCCCTATATAAAAACCCCAATAACATTTATGTTTTTCTTCATCTATTTTATTAAAAGATATAACTCCAATCGGTTCTTTCTCAAATAAAAAAAGAAAATAAATATCCTTGTTATCTTTGGACCAATTTCTATACCAATTTAGATGTTCATCTAACGTGATAGTCTTATCATTATACATATTTTTTCTGATACGGTCCGAATTCCTCCATTTAAGAATTACCCCCAAATCTTTTTCTTCTATTTTTCTAATAGAAAAATCATTAATCTTCATATTATTCATCTCCTAAGAGACTTTTAACTACTGGATGGACTTCAACTTTATGCAACTTTTGCATGAATTCCATTAATTTTTTTTCTACCACTTTAATTTCCTCTGGATTTTTTATTAGTTGATTTATTTTTTCTTTTATCATTTTACTGTTAACTTTTTTATGCCAGCCTAAATTAAAAATAATACCTTTTTCCTCTAAATCCCTAACCATTTCAATCTGATTTTGAGCTACTATTATTACTATTGAGGGTAATCCTAGATAGCATCTTTCCCACAAAGTTGTTCCTCCCGCTCCAATAGCTAAATCAGCCTTCAGCATTAATTCTGCCATGTTATCTATTTGATTATAATAATTAACACTAGGCATTGATTCACATATTTCTTCAATCGTTTTTTTGATAGGATTGTTTTTTCCTACAACGACATCTACAACAAATAAATTATTGTTTAGTCCTTTAATTGCTTTTAGAACTTTACCTGTTTGATTAGTTGGATCCGATCCACCAAAGAATACAAATATGCGATTTATATTTTCACGATTCTGTTTCATTTTTTGTTGAACTTTTATAAATTCCTTTCTCAACAACAAATAATTAGGACCCAGGTATTGCTTGCATGATTTAGGAATTAAACTATTATAACGTTTTTTTTCGTTTTTATAATAATTCTGATCTAACAATAAATCACAGTCATGTTTTCGATCTGCCAGATCATCTATAACCATGATATTTTCCACGTATGGCTGTAGTTTATTCTCCCAGTCGGCATCTATTGCATAATGATCAACAATAAGCCAATTTATTTTTTTGTCTATGTTTTGTAATACACTTTTTGTTTCTTCCATGTCTACTTCCCATGGAACTCCCAGCCAATTTGAATGCATAGTTTTCTGGGGTATTTGTTGATGTCGAGTATGTTTAAGTCTGTAAACAATAAACCCTCTATCTTCTATAAGATCATTTAAATTTCCATCAAGTTCCCTACAAATAAAGTGAACTTTTACCCCACTTTCTTTTAATTCTTGAGCAAGCGTTAAACATCTCATGACATGACCCGTACCAATTTCGTAAGATGCATCTACCCGGAATACCATGTTCTTCATAGTAATATCCTCATTATAGTTAACGAATTTTAAATAAAGGTTCAAGGGGTTTGCAATTTAGAAATTCATTAAATTTCTGGTTTTCTACAGCATCTCTAATTATAGGAAATACTTGTTCATATACAGCGATTAATTTAGAAATATCCTCATTACTATGAGCATAACTCATGTTATGAGTTCCGTAGGATAATATTCCCCTTTTAATAACTTCTTGCATAAATAAAGTTTTTATCTCCCATAAACTGTATCCATTGGAATCTTTGAAATGCAAAAAAGTCCACGATGGATGACCCGAAATACTCATAATATCATTTAAAGAATATTTATTAATTAATCTTATGGTTTCCTGTTTAACCTTTTCTCCCTGTTCCCTTATTTTCTCCAATATGGGTTCCCGTTCAATTTTTTGAAGCGTTGCCTTAGAAGCAGCTAATGAAAGAGTTTCACCGCCAAAAGTAAATGAGAAAAATATTTCTTCCATTAATTGCATGATGTCAGCTCTTCCACCAATAGCAGACAGGGGAAATCCGTTTGCCAATCCTTTGCCAAATGTCGTTAAATCTGGTTGAACGCCAAATAATTCCTGAGCTCCTCCTTTTGAAAAACGAAAACCAGTGATCGTTTCATCGAAAATTAGAACAGCACCATTCTTGTGAGTTATTTCTTTTACTTCCTCCAAAAAACCTTGTTCCGGTTCAACCGCATTCATAGGTTCCATAATTACAGCGGCAACCTGTTCAGGATAACTTTTAAAAATTTGATGTAATGAAGAAATATCATTATATACAAACTGGTGAGTTAATTTTTGTGTAGACTCAGGTACTCCTAAATTTCTTACTGTAGCTCCTATGTACCAATCTTGCCATCCATGATATCCGCATATTGCCACATGATCTCGTTTAGTAAAAGCTCGTGAGAGTCTAATAGCGGCAGAAGTAGCATCAGATCCATTTTTACCAAACCTGACTTTTTCAACAGAAGGAACTAGCTCGGTAATTTTTTCTGCCACCTCAATTTCCAACGGATGAGGAAGAGAAAAAATTGTACCATCTTGTAATTGTTCATTAACGGCTTGATTCACTTCGGGATCATTATATCCTAGGGTAATTGATAACAAACTGTTTATAAAGTCAACATATTCATTCCCATCTACATCCCAAACGTGGCTTCCATGTCCTTTAACAATAAAATATGGGGAAACACCGTAAGGAAATTGAACCTTACTTTTACTAAATGTTTGGCTTCCAAGAGGTATAGTTTTTAACGCTCTTTCTAACATTTTTTCTGATTCTGAAAACTTCCCCAATGTCATCTCCGTTACATCTCCTTTATTTTGGATGCCTGGTTTTCTAAATCATTTTTCAATGATACTAAGTATCCTTCATTTCGTTGAAAATTGGAATTTATGTTATTCACTTCAGGATATTTTGTTATGAAAGATAAAATATCCTTTGTGGTAAAATTAGAATTTGATGGATACAATTCCTGGTAGATCCTTGAAACAAGTATAAAATCCTCATGATTATCTACAGTCCAACGTAAATGTGATAAGTCCCTTTGACCTTTAAAATTGCCTAATTTAAATCTCTGAGGATTATTATAAAAAAAAGGAGTAACATGTTCCCTTTCAGAAGGTAATTTTGATTCTTGCCATGCTTGTTTTAAGCAATAATATTTAAAAACCTCAACATCCAATCCATCGGGGAACGTCGGTTCAATCGTATTACTTGTGTAATCAAATCCACCATCTTCATGAAATTGAATAATTTTATCGATAAGTTCAGGATCTACTAGTGGACAATCTCCAGTAATTCTAATGATGTTTGAGGGACAAAATAAGGATGCAGCTTGATAGAAACGATCCAATACATCCTCTAATGAACCTCTATAACATTGTATAGAATGTTGCTCGCATAACTCAGCGATAACATCATCTGTAACTTCTCTACTTGTAGCTACTACAATATTATCCAATTGATTGGATCGTTTAACTCTTTCCACCAGCCTGATTAATAACGGTTGACCAAGAATAGATTTTATTACTTTTCCCGGTAAACGGGTCGATGACATTCTTGCCTGAATAATCGCCAGATTCATAGTCCTCTCCCTTATCAATCTACTTTCCATAATGATGGATTTACTATATTTTCAACTTCAATACAATCATCTTCAAATGAAACAGGTTTCCATGGTTTTTTATATTCATAAACAATATTTTCAAATTGACGATATGTATCTACACCAACAACCATAAAATCAATTTCTTCGATTTCCTTGATAAATCCTAAAGCAGCTTGAACTGGAGATATCCCCAATTTATCCAATTTTCTATGATAATTTCGAATGTGTGATTTATAATAATCAAAATAAGAATCTATATTGTCGGGTTTGTTAATCAATAATCCCTGTAGAAATATAGAGCGAGCATGTATTTCTATCTTTCGATCTTTCAACCATCGTAATGTACCATCTTGAATTAATCTTTGATCAAATATATTAATTGGAATTTGAACGATATCAATTGGATACCTATTAATGACTTCTACAATTTGTTCTTTTGTATAAACTGATACCCCTACTTTTTGAACGAGTTTTTGATCTTTAAGATTCTGTATTTCTTTGAAAAGATTTTCACTTCCGTTTGTTAATAAATCATCGGCATGGTGTACAAGTAGTCCGTAGATAGAATTTTGTTTTAAATTATCTAATGAGTTCAAAAAACTCCTTGGTATCATTGATATATCATTTGCATTTAAATTTGTTTTTTTAAAAATAGGGGTTTTTGTAACAATATAAAATGAATGTTTTTCAGGTAAAGTTTTTCCTAATACTATTTCACTTTCTCCATATGAAGGTGAAGTATCTAGCAATTGTATACCTATTTGATTGGCTTCTTGTAGAATTTGTGTAACTTCTTCAATTGGTGGCTGTCCATCACTGTTAAATCTTCCATAGTGCATACCAAATTGAACTGTTCCAAGTCCAAGTTTATTAAAATGATTATTATCCATTTTGTTCACCATTTTTGTTATAAATCGCCATATATACTTTACCCACATACTTTCCTTTATAAAAATAATGATCTTTTAAAATTCCCTCTATTTCAAATCCTTGATTTTTATAGGAGTTTATTGCTGCCTGGTGATTTTCATAAACTCCTAGGTATATTTTTCTCAGGTTTAATGTTTGAAAAGCATGGTTTACCAAAAGTGAAACTGATTCTCCGCCGAATCCCTGACCCCAATATGCTTTTTCCCCAATTAATATACCCAATTCGGCCGTTCGATGAATCCAATTAATTGAAGAAAGCTTAATATTACCAATATGTGTATCTTTTTTTATATCAAAAATGCCCAAAAAAATATCTTGACTTCGGTTTTCTTTCTCTAGATAATTCCGCAATTCATCTAAATGGCCTGGAAAAAAACCAGTTTCAAGAAAAGCGGTAACTTCTTGGTCGTTTATCCAACAAAGATATGTTATTGAAATATCATCCTGTGTCAAGTTTCTTAATCCTACTTTTTTCCCTTTTAAAAAATAAGTCATCGGAATTCCTCCACTTTGACCTGCTTATCCTACTCATTTAATAACAACCTGAGTTCCTCAACAGATAACCAATGATTATTCGTATCACTAGCATAACGAAACCCATCAGGTAAGGTCTGTCCCGTTATTATATCATTACTCCACCATGGAAATTCCGGTTCAATCACAAAATAGTTATCATACTCCACAGTATGACGAGCATCATCCTCTGTTATCATCACTTCGTGTATTTTTTCACCCGGACGAATCCCTACATATTCTATTTCACATTCAGGGGCAATGGCCTCTGCTAGATCAACAATTTTCATGCTCGGGATTTTGGGAATAAATATTTCCCCACCTCTCATGCGTTGTAAACTATCGATTACAAACTGGACTCCTTGATCTAATGTAATCCAAAAACGTGTCATTCTTTCATCCGTAATAGGTATTTTGCCTGTTTCCCTTATTTTTTTAAAAAAAGGTATAACACTTCCCCTGCTTCCCACAACATTTCCATACCTAACAACAGAAAATCTAGTATCTTTATCACCTACATAAGAATTTCCTGCTACAAACAATTTATCTGAGGCAAGTTTAGTTGCACCGTATAGGTTTATCGGACTAACTGCTTTATCGGTGCTCAGAGCAATAACCTTTTTAACTCCCCTATCAATAGCCGCTTCAATTACGTTCTGTGCACCATTTATATTAGTCCTAATCGCTTCAATTGGATTATATTCACAAGCTCCAACCTGTTTTAATGCAGCCGCATGAATAACGATGTCAACCCCATTAAACGCTCTGTATAAACGATCCTTGTCCCGTACATCCCCTATAAAATACCGGATACGAGGATCGCTAAATTTTTGTGCCATCTCAAATTGTTTTAACTCATCCCTGCTAAAAACGATGACTTTTTTTATATCGTATTGAAGAATTTTTGATACAAATTTTTGTCCGAAAGAACCTGTGCCACCAGTAACCAAAACTGTTTTATTAATTAATTCCATGTTTAACCCTCACATATGGTTATTATTTTATTTGAAATTCTTTCTGTTGACTAATAAAGTGATTAAACAATCTATACAATTTTCTATTGACATCTTCATATTTTTCAGCCAATTCTTTCATATATGAAATTAAACTACTAAGTTGTGCGAAAGATTCAAATTCATTTTTATTTGCATACTCATAATGTTTGTAAATAAGATATTGAACAGAAAAAGTAAACATATAACTAATTGGAGGAATAGCATCGAAAATATCCTCAAATATGGATAAATGTTTTGAAATTCGGTCTATATCCTTTTTCAAGATCGCTTCTTCTATAATCTTTATCTCTTTTTTTAACCCTTTAATTAATTCATAAACATTATTTATTTTTTGCACTTCTTCTTCACAATAATTGATTAATTTTGTAAGATTTTGTTCTATCAATTCAGATCCTATATCTTCCTTATCCAATAAAGCATTGGGATCTGTAATTTTCTTTTCCGAAAGATACTGATCAAGAACCTCTTGAAGAGATTTTATTTCAGTTCCATTAATTTTGGCTCCACCTTCGCTTGCATCAATCACTAATTTATCTGTTTTTTGAATATCAATCTCAAACCATTCAAGAAACCTGCTCCAAGTTAAATTCGTTAATACAGGTTTTCCATCTATTCCTTCAACATAAATACCTGAGCCGTTACTCATAGCATTATTTCTGTATTCCTCAGCTATAGGATCTTTAATACCTTTAACATGGGTACTTCCATCTTCCCCGTATGCTAAATCTTGTCCAACTAACACAATTGGTTCACAACCCATTTCTTTTGCCAGTGAATAAGCCATATGAGCTACACTGCTACCACCGTTTATCAGTGAAAAATTGGTAAGGAATTCAGCTAATTTAACTTCAAACGGAGTGGTAGATCTTCCTGCTATAATCTTTTTTCCAGGGTATTCTTCAAATACTTTCTTTAATAGAACATTTAACCCAACCAAAATTGTATTGGGATTTAATTCTTTATCTTTGTAGAACTTATTATAGACTATTTCCGTACGCTCCATAGAAGTAACAAAATGCGGTTGTATGCCTTCTCGTTTTAATCTTTCCAGAGCTGCATCACAGGAAATGATAATAGCATTTTGATTAATTCTTTTTAACTGATGGATATTTTTTTCTAATGATGGACCTGCTGCAACACAAAATGCGGGCACTCCTTTATAATAGTCCTTTAATTTTTTAAGGGAATAACTTTTCAAAATATGGTTCATATTGTGAAAAGTATGTTCAAAGCCCATCAGAGTATCATCGGGATCATTACCAATATTTTGCCAAAAATTCTTTCCGGCCAATTGATAAGCATTGACTATTTTTACAAAAAAATTTGGGGTGATTCTTTCCATAGGTTGTAAAAAAATCACAGGGGCATTATGAAGTATAATTCCATTTAATGAATTGACTAAATTTGAAATTTGATTATTCAACATATTGTCATTACAAAACAAAAAGATAAATCGTCTATCATTAAATAACTCAGTGAAATCTTTTTCACTTAAGACCTTCCTTAATATCGATAAATTCGTATCAATGACTATAACTCGCGCGTTATCTTTTATCTTTCTACGAAGGTACTCTATATGATATCCCAATCCAAACCCAAGACAAAAAATCACATCCGCATTAGAATGTTCAGGAACTGCTTCCACTATTTTTTTCGCTTCTTTTTCAGGATCATATTTGCTATGAATGTATATTTCTTCACCATTCTCTGTTTCAAAAGAAAGAGTCATATGATCACTTAGTTTACTAGGTTTAATAAATACTTTGTCCGTAGACGCATGAGAAATCTCATAAATTATTTTTTCATTTAAATGGTACATCAAAGCATCAAGATTTTTATCTATAAGACTCATGATTTCCCCTCTTCTCTTGCCTCCAAACTATTCTTAAACATCTGTTTGTAAATATCCAGCACCCCACTGATTTCATATTCAACCACATCAGCAACGGATACCCAGTCATTATTTTTTAGTGACAGATTAAGATTATTAATAAATTCAGTTAAAATCTCTTTTTGCTCCTCGGAACGTTCCAAATCTGTCAGTATGGTTACTTGTTCCAACCAATTAAATCCTTCAATAAACTCCAGCAGGAGTTGTGATGCTTTTTGTTGATCCCCACTGTAAAAAGCGTCATTTATTAAGGCTCGATTCCGATTTGCTCTTTCAATATATTCAATTCCGGTGGTTAAGACATCTGATACTTCAACATCATTCATCAATTAACACCTCCAAATCAACCTTTGTTATCAAAAAAAGCGGATTGATGATAGCGAGGATAATATTTCTCAACCACTTTTTTTTGAATTTTAAATTCTTCCCTTTTCTTTTTTATTTCATCTAGTTGTTGCTTCTTCATTTCATAGGAGGTTTCCAGAATATCATACAACTGTTTGTGTAACTTTTGTACTTTGACTAATATGTCATTTAAATTTTGATTTATATCCTCTAATTCTTTGTCTACTATTGAACGATCTACATTGCTTGGCAATATTTTGGACCCATATTCTAAATCTAGCTCATTTATGGTTTCGATTAACTTGTCTATTTGAACTATTTGATCAGTTAATTTATCTAATGGATCATCCCGTCTTAAAACTTCAGATAAGCAACTTTCCATCTTCTTAAGTAAGCTTATCTTTTTTACACGATTCTCTTTTAATAAATCAATTGATATCTTCATTTGAACTACCCTTGTTGTTTTGCCAATTTAATAGCTTCTTTCCAGGTTGAAACAAATTCCTGTGCTATCGGTAAGATTTCATCAATTTCCTTAGCATTTTTACGAATGTTAATCATAAGCACCTTTTCAATTAAAAATTGATACAATTGTTTCAGGGAATGTGAGATTTCATAACTATCATCAAGAGTTACCATCAATTCATAATAAATATCCTGAACCTTAATTAAGCTTTCGTTCGCTTTCTCATAATCTGAATTTGAAAGAGCTTGCTTTGCTTTTTTTAAATTTTTTACTGCTCCTTCATAAAGCAGTAAAGTTAGTTCGGGACCTGAAGCCGTCATGATCTGACCATCTTGATACTTTTGATACTGATTGGTAATTGGATGCATCTTTTCACCTGCCTATCCGAATTGCTGCATTAACCACTGCGATTGTACATTCATCATGGAAAGCGCTCTTTCCATTTCAGTAAATTGTCTCCAGTATCGATCTTCAATTTCAATTAATCTTAGTTCCATTTTGGACATCTGTTCATTTTTTTCTCGGATTTGTTTACCTAATGAACTGTTATCAAACATGCTAAAATCTATGGAAGAACCCGCTCTATCAGTTATTTGCTCGATAAACAGGTTGGCTGAATTATTTAACCGTGTAGCGATCCCATTGTAATTGTATTCGGGAGTTTCTCCCGTTTGTGCCTCCCGGGTAAATAAGTTCATTACCTGATCAGAGTTAGATTCAATAGCATTCCTTAATTTCTGTTCATCAATTTGTAACTTTCCATACGTTTTGTAACTAATTGTACTAATACCAATGTCTGACATTTGATCGTATTCTCCCGCAGGAACTCCACTAACAAAATCCACCCAATCATTTTGTAGACTCGTTACAACGCTTAATAGCATAGAGTCGTTCCTGAGCATACCACTTCGTGCCTTTTGTTCCCATATTTCAATTTCACTATCAGACATGTCATTCTTCTGTTCATCAGTTAAAGGTGGGTAATCACGATATCGTTCTTCAAATAATTCTCCATTAATTATATCAATTAATGAATTGTACTGTTCAACAAAGTCTTTGATTGAGTTGAATATAGCTTCCGTGTCCCTTGATGTGGTGATAATAGTATTTCCAGTATTTTTCAAAGTGTACGTGATTCCATTAATTTCAAACGAATTGGAGTTTCTGGTCGTAGCAAGTCCGTTAATCGTAAATTGTGCATCTACCCCGTCTGCATCAGTCAACCCCAGAGTTCCCGTTAAAAAATCACCAGTAAATTGCAAATCTGCTCCTGTTGAATTGGTGTTTCCTGTCTCGTTTGAACTGATAACTACTCTATCAGACTGAGCATCGTAAAAAGCGGAAACATTTAAAGCCGTGTCACTGTTTATTTTACTAAGTACATCATTTAATGATTCAGTATTGGGATCAAAGGTAAAATTAGTTGTCGTAGATGTCCCATCTTGATGAAAGGATGTTATGGTAAAAGTTGTACTCGACCAATTGGTAGCAAAGTTGATCTGTTGATTCGCCAGAGTATCATCCGGGTTTATTTTGTTTGCAGGATCTGCTGAAACGGTTACCGTACTCTGTGATGAAGCGGCAGTTGCCAGGTTGGTGATTGATAAATTAACCGTAGTCGGGTTTGCGCTTCCACTAACGGATGCAGTCGCTACTGAACTATCTGTACTGTTTGCATTAAATTGATTAAATGTACTTTGCAAACTTAAGTTAAAAGCGGCGTTTTTAAATGAAAGTAACTGACTATTAATTGACCTTAAATCTTCCTGTTTCCATATTAGTAATTGTCTCTGGCGAAAAAGCTGATCCAAAGGCTGTCTTTCTGCTTTCATCAGCTTTTGAACAAGAGACTCTGTGTCCATTCCTGAAGCTAAGCCTGTAATTCTGGTAACATCCATATTTTCCCCTCCCCAATAAAGGGTTTTTTTGAAAAAGCCAACCAATGATGGCTGGCTTCTCCAAAATTATTTTTGATATAACCGGTTATTATCTTAGTAATTGTAAAACAGATTGAGGTAATTGATTTGCCTGAGCAAGCATTGCAGTTGCTGCCTGATTCAAGATATTCGCTTTGGTAAAATTCATCATTTCCTGAGCCATATCGGTATCACGAATTCTTGATTCCGCAGCAGTTAGATTTTCGGAAGCTGCAGCAAGGTTGTTGATGGTATGTTCTAAACGATTCTGGTTAGCTCCAAGATAGGCTCTGTTTTGAGAGATTGTATTAATTGCAGAATCAATTTGCGTAATCGCTGATTGGGCTTTATTTGCAGATATAATATTAATTGTTCCAGTACCGACACCAATGGAAGTAGCACCCATAGAAGCTGTAATCTGTACTGTCATCGTTTGACCTGCATTAGCACCAATCAAAAATGTAGCAGCAGTTAATGTACCATCAAGTAATGCCAATTTGTTAAATTCAGTAGTACTAGCAATTCGATCCAATTCACTGGTCAATTGTGTCATTTCATCCTGTAACTTGCCTCTGTCAGCAGATGTTAAAGTTCCGTTAGCTGATTGAACAGCCAATTCACGCATTCTTTGCAGAATAGCATGACTTTCATTCAGCGCACCCTCTGCGGTCTGGATTAAAGAAATACCATCTTGAGCATTTCGTTGAGCCTGCTGCAAACCGCGAATCTGGGATCTCATTTTTTCAGAGATCGCCAACCCTGCGGCATCATCCGCAGCACGGTTAATACGAAGACCCGACGATAACTTTTCCATGGCCTTTCCTTGAACAGTCGAGTTAAGTCTTAAAGATGAATAAGTGTTTAATGCTACCAGATTGTGATTAATTCTCATTACAAACTCCTCCTTGAAATGTTATATTCCCACATCCATGTGGTTAATTAATTATACCAAATACACTGCGGCCGCTTTTGTGTCCTGGTATCTAATACTATTATCGGTTGCTTATCTTATTATTTTTAGTAATTATGATAAAAAAGTTTATATTTGATACTTTATCGTTTTTTCTGTTGATCCTTTGATTTTAATAACTGCAACAACTCATTGTTATTTATTTTTTGAGATTGAAGAGCTTCTTGATTTGCTTTCTGTATTTCTTCATAAATTTCTTTACGATAAATTTTGATATTTTGCGGCGCGTTGATGCCCAATTTTATGTTTTCGCCGTCAACTTCTAAAATGGTCAATTCAATATTATTATCTATTACGAGTGTTTCTCCTTTTTTTCTTGATAAAACAAGCATTTAATCACCTACCTTGATAATCCTGTCATTTCTCTAAACAGATGGTGTTTTAAAGAATACTTACTGTCGTGATAAATGACTTGCTTGGCTTTCCTGTTTTTTAGATTTATTACTATTGGAGCCATTAAATTAGCAGTAGCATTTTCGAGGCTATCCATTACTGATACGATTACATAAACACCTACATCATTTTCTGACTCGATATTAAGTTCATTCATTACATCTTTTGAAAGGACAATTTCATACTCCGGAAAAAAAACAAATGGATTTGTCAGAATAAATGATATCTCTCCTTTATCAATACTTTGCAAAAAATGAAACGGTAAATTGGGATCAGAATGAATAAGTACAAAATTCTTAGTATCTTCTATTCCGGGTATTCCCCATGGAAAGGTAATCGTTTTGTCCCCATCCACTTTTATTTTCCCTAACCTTGTTGAATTTATTTCAATCATTTTATCACCTCGAGTCCTTTTTGTGTAAAAAAGCTATAGAAATCCATTATTCCATAGCTTTTTCTAAACTTTTTTGTCTACAGTATGAAATTTTACATGAATTTGATTTTTTACTCTCAAATAAAACTCAATCATACCCTTGTTATACTTTATTTCGGGTTTGCGAGGAATATATTGATGAATTACTTCACCCATCTCTATTTCAATAACCGGCTTTTGTGGTTGATAAGAAATATCAACATTATCAATTCCCGCTTCACCGGCATATTTAATATGAGATTGTTCAAATAAAGCTTCTTCTGCCATTTCCGGAATTGGATTCTGGTTTAGATGTATAGCAGCTAATCGGTTCCCCTTTTGCGCGATTTTACCTATTGCCTCAACGCTTTGTTTATAAGACTCACTTGCTATACGACTATTTAATAGGAAAACACCACCTAAGACATAAGCATCCCTAGCTCGAGTAGAATCAATTGTTAAACTTCCTTCCGGGGAATGTATGTCTAATTTTGCCGACTCTTGACGAACAGACTGTTCCCCCATAAATTGTTGGATCTCAAGTTGGGCTCGCTTCGTTTCCACTCCAATTTTCGCAAATGTTTGCCTGATTTCTAAACGGGGAAGCAAAGACACAGAAATTCCCCCCGATCATTTTATTTTAGAAAATTTACCAGACTCGGTTGAATAATTCGTGCCCCGGCTGATAATGATGCCTGATATACATTTTCTTGCGTTTTTAAATTGGTGATGGTTTCTGCCATATCTGTATCTTCTGTTTTAGAAATTAAACCTTGCAAATTGACGGCAATCTCTTTCAAACGATTATCAACCAGTTCTACTCGATTTATTCTCGCTCCTATTTCCGCTCTCAACTGTAAAAGAGAATCTACACGGGAGTCTATTGTATCAATGATATTATTAACCTGGTTATGATCATTTGAATTTAAAGCTGAGCTAAGATCTTGTAGTATTTGAAACATGTTCGTTGGATTTGGCACTACTGCTGTACCTGCACTTCCAAAGACTTGTTCACCGGTTAAATTGACAGGAACATTCTCACCAATTCCGATCTGAAAAATGATTTCACCTGAATCGGTTTGTTCTAAAGGTGCGTTCGCTATGGTATATGGGGGTTGGTCTGTCATTTGTCCATTAAAAACATATTTCCCATTAAACTTACTGTTTCCTATTTGAACAAGTTGTTCGTATAACTGTGAAACTTCTTTAGCGATAGATTCCATCGCAATGTCCGTCATACTCCCATTTGCTCCCTGAACTGCCAGATCACGCGCTCTATCCATTACACTATTTATTTGACCCATTAATTTATCCGAATACTCCAACCACGACAAGGCCGAATCCACATTCTTCTGATACTGCTCGTTTGCTGCCAGTTCACTTCTGTAACGAAGGGAAAAACCGATTCCAACCGGATCATCGGATGGAGCATGAATTTTCGTACCGGATGAGTAATCATTCTGCAGTTTGTCCATACGTCCTAAATTGTTAGACAGATTACGTAACATCTGGGTATTCAACATTTTTTGTGTCACTCGCATGATTAATTACACCTACCTTCCTACTACTCCCATGCCGTTGATCACTTTATCGAGGATCTGATCGATTGTCGTTACCATCCGAGCAGCTGCATTGTATGCATGCTGGAACTTGATCATATTAGACATCTCTTCATCCAGAGAGACCCCGCTTACCGATTGACGACGTTCATCCACTTGATCAACCAGAATTTCCTGATTACTGGCCTGGCGTTTTGCTTCCTGTGACTGTACACCAAGCTGACCTACGACGGACTGGAAGTATTCATCAATTGTTCCTGAACTGAGTCCTCCGCTTAAAGCAGGATCAAAATCAAATTTCAAATCACGCATACTGCCGATCGCCAGCGCCAGTTCATTGTTCCCTTTCAATACATGCTGTGTTCCACCGCTATCCGTATAAAAGCGGGCCGACGCAGCAATGAGGTTGACATTATCGCCAATGTCGGGATTAAGTTGAACACTGGCTGCTGTTAAACCGGTATGCCCTGTTTTGATCGTAAAGAATTCTGTTCCCGCTGTTAAAGGTTCCTCTAGGGTATATCCCAGTTTGTGAAGACCGTTGATTCCCGCAACGGTGACCTGTGTATCTGCCGTCAATTCTTGATTGGTGGCATCAATGGTAACTCCATTCACTACAGAGCCGATCGGAAGTAACGTTCCTTTCGGCAGGGTGACTGTAACTTCTCCTGTAGCAATGGTTTGGATCATCGTATCAAGCTGTTGCTGGTATTGAGCAACGTAACGGTCACGGGAAACAATCATGCCGTGGATCTGTCCTCCGATTAAGTCACCGGATGCAGCGTAATTAACCATGTTTGCCGCGTCCAACACAGTGGTGATTTGATTGCCGTTCACCAGTTCCGTCGTACCCATGGAGATGGTATATCCCTGGTTTGTCTCCGTCACACGAATATTAATGATTTCAGATAATTTGTCTGTAAGCAGGTCTCGTTGATCTCTCAAATCATTGGCCTGACTTCCGAGGGTTTCAATTTTTAAAATTTGATCGTTTAATCCGGCGATCTGGCTGATTAACGTATTCGCTTCCGTAGTTTTTAAAGAGATATCCTTCGTTAAGTCCGCAGAAAGATCACTTAATTTTTGTGCTGTGTAATTAAATGTCTCAGCAAGGGCAAGCGCCCGCTCTTTTAACACTCCGCGGGGAGTGGGGTTGTCCGGATCCTGACTCAACGTTTGCCATGCGTTCCAGAATTCCTCGATGACCTTTCTCAGACCGGTGTCGGAGGGTTCATTGACGATCGACTCCAATTTTTCAAGGGTATCCCGTTGAATACTCCAGTCACCGAATGCTTGAGATTCATTGCGATATTGATCATCAAGAAATGACTCCCGAATCCGGTCGATTGATGCGGCATCCACCCCGGTTCCCAGTTGCCCCGGTGCTGTACTGCGGGTCCAGGCGGGATTTTCGAGGGGATTGGTTGCTTTCATGTTCACCCGCTGGCGTGTATATCCCTCCGTGTTGGCATTGGAAATATTATGACCGGTTGTGTAAAGGGCACTCTGTTGTGTATATAAAGCTCGCTTACTCGTTTCGAGGCCGTGAAAAGTTGATCTCACTTTGCGTCGCTCCTTTTTCGGCTGTTATGCTGTGTTATGCTTTAGTGTCAAAAATACTGCCGCCACTTCTTTTGTCACGGTTGCCGTCGCTTCCCGAAGATGGACGGTCATAGGTGGCGGGCTCCTGCGCTTCCGTCAACAATTCGATCGATTGATTGACATACTCCAGTGACTGTTCAATTAACTGTCGATTGAGCTGGTTAATATCGCGTAACTCAAGCATGATCGAAGATAATTCTTGTTGAAGAGAACGCAGCATCTTTTTCTGCGCAAAATCATCGATCAAATCGATCAGGCGGGACATCGTTATTTCTTCTTGCCGATCCCAGTGATGACTCTTCAAAATCAGGGCGATCGTTTTTTGCCGTTCATTTTCCAGGTGAGTAATTTCTTTAATGATGCCGGTTTCCTGATCGATGATATTTTTCAATTCATCCAGTTTTCCTTTAATCAGGGAATCCTTTTTCTGTTTTCCCAGTTCAATTAACTGGTGATGATGACCGATTAATTCTGCAAAAACTTCCCCCAGTGCAGCAATATGTTCCAACCTGGCTCACCCTCTTTTATTAAAATAAAATGCTTACCACTGGTTTTTCCAGTATTGGAGAATCTTTTGAGCAAGCACATCACTGTCCACATGATAGGTTCCGGAACGAACCTGCTCTTTGAGTTCCTGCAAGCGCTCCTGGTGCC
>JAWLDF010000012.1:0-72615 GCA_041686735.1 Bacilli bacterium | reverse complement strand
GAAGCATTAAATCCGGAGATCAACGCGGTGGTTTACGATATGTATGATAAGGCACGTGCCGCTTCCCGATCCTACAATCCGGAAGAGAGGGGCGCGGGCAGTCCGTTCGCCGGGGTCCCGATTCTGATCAAAAACATCAACCAGGACATAGGAGGAGAACCCCTGACTTCCGGCTCGGCAGCTTTTCGTAATTACCGCCCCGCAGCGGATTCTGAGTTTGTAAGGCAACTTCGTAAGACGGATGTCATCCTCATGGGTATCACCAATGTTCCGGAGTTCGGTCTGATGGCGGCCACGGAACCGGCTGCATACGGAGCAACGAGAAATCCGTGGAACATCGATCATACACCGGGGGGATCAAGCGGAGGTTCCGCCGCTGCCGTTGCCTCCGGAATGGTTCCCATCGCCGGTGCCAACGACGGGGGTGGATCAATCCGCATCCCGGCAGCATACACCGGTTTGTTTGGTTTAAAACCGACGAGAGGAAGGACACCGGTGGGAAGAAGACTGGGACGCCACTGGCAGGGAGCTTCAGTGGATCATGTTTTAACGAGGACGGTACGGGACAGCGCTGCCATGCTGGATGAATTAAAAACATTTGAAAAGGGAGCTGCTTTTCATGCCCCGCCTTTTGAAGGAAGCTACCTGCAATTGTCCCGGACTCCCCTTGAAAAACAGCTTCGTATTGCCTTCTCAGTTCAATCTCCAATCGGTACGGACGTCGACCCGGAACATCAGGAAGCCGTAAAGAAAACAGCAAAAATGCTGGAGGCTCTGGGACATATCGTGGAAGAGAAAGAAGCTCCCGTTGATGGGGATAAAATCGCGAAAAGCTATCTCACTCTCTATTTCGGTGAAGTCGCCGCCACCCTTGCATCATTGCAGGAGGTGCTTGGGCGGAAAGCCCGATACAGTGATGTAGAGCCGACCACGTGGTTGTTAGGCTTGCTCGGCCGGACGTTTACTGCCGAAGAGTTCGTCTTAAGTATACGGGAATGGGACCGCGCGGCCTATGCAATGGAAGACTTTCACGAACAATACGATGTATATCTGACTCCGACGACAGCCTATCCGCCTGCGAGAATCGGTGAACTGGCACCGAAGGGGGCAGAAAAGATCTTGATCAGCATCTTCGGAAAACTGGGAGCGGGAGGACTCCTCAAGAAGATGGGAATCGTCGATCAGATTGCCACAGAAAATCTAAAACGGACTCCGTTCACCCAGTTAGCGAATCTTACAGGTCAGCCGTCCATGTCGGTGCCGCTTCATCAGACATCTGACGGGCTTCCGGTCGGAGTTCAATTTACCGCTGCCAGAGGAAGAGAAGATCTATTATTTCAACTGGCCGGCATGCTGGAACAGTCCAGTGAATGGGTGGACGTCACTTCAAACCCATTTTTCAAAAAAGAAGTTTAGCTTAAGAAGAAATCATGAGAGAGGGGGCAGACAGCGATGTTTACATATCCGATCGAAGGAGATGCTTACTTAAAAATACTGGAGCACCTAGATGCGGAGCCGGTTTATGCTCTGCTGCATGAATCGCGCGCCTATCTGCGTGAGTGGCTTCCATTTGTTGACGGGACGAAAGGGCCGGATGATGTCCGCAACTTCATTGACGGGGGATTGAAACAGTTTGCTGCAGGGGACGGATTCCATGCGGGAATCTGGTATCAGGGAAATATCGCAGGTGTGATCGGCTTCCATTATTTTAACCGGCAAAATCTCAGTACCAGCATCGGCTACTGGCTCGGGGAAAAGTATCAAGGAAAGGGACTAATGACAAAAGCGGTTTCTGCCATGGTCGATTATGCATTTAACGTAGAAGGACTCAACCGGGTGGAAATCCGCTGTGCCACCGATAACCATAAGAGCCGCGCCATTCCGGAACGGCTGGGATTTACACTGGAAGGCTGTCTGCGTGACAATGAATGTTTATATGGCCGATTTGTCGATCATATTGTTTACTCAATATTAAAGAAAGAGTGGAATTAATATGAATATATCTGCACAAAGCGAAACGAAATCACGCAAAAAATTTTCGATGTGGCCCAGGCGCCTGCGCTGGCGTATCATGCTCACTTTGGGAATATTGCTCATTGTTATCGCAGCCGGTACGGCCATCTGGGGTTATTCAGCACTGCAGCGACCGCTCCCGCAAACAGAGGGGGAGATCCGTTTGCCTGGGCTGACAGATCCGGTCATGGTTTACAGGGATGAGCACGGTGTCCCCCATATTGAGGCGCAAAATGAGCTGGACCTGTATCGTGCTCAGGGATTTGTCACGGCACAGGATCGCATGTTTCAAATGGATTTAAGCCGCAGACAGGCTTCCGGCCGCTTGAGTGAGGTCGTAGGAGAAGCAACGGTTGAACGGGATGCCTTTTTTCGCACAATCGGTTTAAGACGTGCCGCGGAAGCATCACTCAGTCAGTATCCGGAACGTACTCTTCGTATACTGGAGGCCTATGCGGAAGGGGTCAATGCCTATATTGAGCAAGCACGGGAAAAGGGAACATTACCGGTAGAATTCCGGCTGCTGGGTTATGAACCGGAACCCTGGAGTAGCGTCGACTCTCTCACAATCGGGAAGTACATGGCTTACGATTTAAGTGATCACTGGCGTGAACAGGCATTTCACTATTACTTAATGCAAAAATTTTCCAAAGAAAAGGCACTTGAACTTTTTCCTTCATATCCAGAAAACGGGGCTACCGTCATTCAGGCAATGTCGGAAATCGACCTCGATCTTTCGGGTCTGGCCCGTGCAGCCCGCTATGCACCGCCGGAGTGGAACGGCAGTAATAACTGGGTTGTTTCCGGGGAAAAGACAGCTTCGGGAGCGCCGTATTTAGCCAATGATCCCCATCTCGGCCTGGGAACTCCCGCAATCTGGTATGAAGTCCATCTGAAAGCAGGGGATCTGGATGTCAACGGTGTGGTGTTTGCGGGGATTCCGGGAATTGTAGTCGGGCGGAACCAGCATATTGCATGGGGAGTTACCAATGTTGGCCCCGATGTGCAGGATTTATACATCGAAAAGCGGCATGCGGACGATCCATATCTTTTTGAATATCAGGGAGAATGGGAAAAAGCCGAGGTCATCCGCGAGCAGATCAAAGTAAAAGACGGCGAACCGGTCGAGTATGAAATTGTCATTACACGACATGGATCGGTGATTTCTGATTTTGCTCTGCCCGGAAAAGAAGGTGATCAAGAGGAACCCACCGCATATAGGGGAGAAGGGGCTCCGGCTCTGGCGATGAAATGGACGGCGCATGCCCCTTCAACTGAACTGGAAGCGGTGTTGCGATTCAACCGCGCAACCAACTGGGAAGAGTTTAAGGAGGCTCTTACCTATTTTCATACCCCAGCGCAAAATTTTGTGTTTGCTTCTACAGATGGTACCATCGCTTACCGTGCGAACGGCCTCATACCTGTTCGTCAGAATGGAGACGGGTTGCTGCCGGTTCCAGGATGGAGTGGAGAGTATGAATGGGAAGGCTTTATTCCCTGGGATGAACTGCCCACTATCGTCAACCCGGACGAAGGGTTTATCTCCACTGCCAATAATAAAATTGTAGGGGATGACTATCCTTATCATATTACATCAACTTGGGCACAACCGTACCGGCAAAATCGAATCCGTGAGGTATTGAACAGCAAGGATATATTTACTATTGAAGATATGATGAAACTTCAATTTGATCAAAAAAACTTGCAGGCGCAAGAGTTCCTGCCCATTTTCTTTGAACAACTTGAAGGCATGGAATTGTCAGAAATGCAACGGGAGGCGCTTCAATTGTTACAGGCGTGGGACTTTGCAGATCGTCCCGATGAGGGAGCCCCTCTTGTTTTCCATTTATGGATGGCAGCCATTTCCGATGTGTTGTTTGCCGATCAGATTGATGATGAAATGATGCCTTTATTTAAAGGGAAAGCACAGGCTGTAGATCAGTTAATTCGCCGTGCTTATGACGGGAACCCGGGATTGTGGATGGAAGAAAATGGCGGACTGCAACAGGTGGTGTACAAGTCTTTTGCAGCAGCGACGGACCGTGCGTCTCAGTTGCAGGGAGAAAAACCGCAAAAATGGCGCTGGGGAAAGTTTCATTCTGTCTTATTTGAACATCCCCTCGCGGCTGTAAAACCTCTAAATCTATTATTTAATCCTCCTTCACCGGGGATGGGAGGAAGTAAGATTACTGTTGCCGCTGCCGGATGGGATACCGAGAGCGGTTATGTTGATCATGGTGCTGTATGGCGAGGAATCACAGACCTGTCCGACATGCAAAAAAACTGGAACGTGGTGGGTCCGGGACAATCCGGTCATGCAGCCAGTCCGTGGTATGACGATCAGGTGACGGACTGGGTTACGGGAGGATACCATCTGACCCGGGTGAACCCTGATGCATACCAAAATACGAAACATGTTCTGCAACTGGTCCCCGATAAATAATTCAGGGCCAACTTAAAAAATTAAAAGGATTTTTGGGAATGAATGATGAAGTTATTGAAATATGATGTTAATAGAATCTGATCAATCCATTCATTCCCTCTCTTTTTATTTTTTGTGGAGTACTTTCTGAAAATACAAATAATTGCAACCGGTTTCAACAACAAATAACAATGATATAAAAAGGAGGTTATGTACGGCATGTATGCCACCATCGGTAACGCCTTTGAGCAAACCGTCTCCAAGTATCCCCACAAGGAGGCCCTCGTCGACAAAAATCGCAATCGACGCTGGACTTACACGCAATGGAACGAGGACGTCAACCGGCTGGCACAGGCCTTTTTACAGGCAGGAGTGAAAAAGGGAGACCGCATTTCTACCTTTCTTTTTAACACCAGTGAATTGGCTATGGCCTATTTTGCATCGGCCAAAATCAGTGCGGTGATCAATCCCATCAATTTTCGCCTGAAGTCTCAGGAATTGCATTACATCCTGGAGGACGCCGATCCGAAAATTCTTCTGTTTGAACGGGCGGTCAAGCCTGAAGTGGATGCAATTTTTAATCACTTTCCCGGGACTTCCTTCTGGTATATCGATGATGAGGAAACTCCGCATTACGCGATTTCCTATCATCAACAGATGGAATCCTCTTCACCCGACTCTCTCCCGGACTTCGGTGTTACGGAAAATGATTTATATGCCATTATGTACACCAGCGGAACTACCGGACGTCCCAAAGGCGTCATGCATTCTCACCGCGATATGATGGAGCAGAGTTTGATTTGTATTGCCGCCATGAAATTATCGGATAAGGATCGCGGGCTGGTAACGGCTCCCATGTTTCATTGCGCCGAGCTTCATTGTTGTTTCCTGCCACGTGTTCATATCGGTGCAACAAATGTTATTATTCATCACTTTGATCCTCGGCAGGTCTTGCAAACCGTACAGGATGAGAAAATCACCATTTTCTTCGGCGCGCCCACCATGTGGAATATGATCCTGCAGCATGATCTTTCCCGGTATGACCTCTCCTCATTACGCATGGGATTATACGGAGCTGCACCGATGGCTCCGGTGCTGGTTAAGGCCTGTAAAGAAAAACTGGGCATCGATCAGGTACAGGCATACGGCATGACGGAAATGGGTCCCGCAGTCACCTTTTTATTCGAAGATGAGCAAATCAGCAAAGCCGGTTCGGCGGGGAGAGCCTGTATCAATCACGAATTGCGCATCGTCCGTCCTAATGAAGACGGTCCCTCGGAACCCGATGACGTCTTGCCTCCCGGTGAGGTGGGAGAAATCATTGTGAAGGGACCGTGCATGATGATGGGATATTACAAAAGGGAGGATGCAACGGCGAAAGCGATGTACAAGGGCTGGTATCATTCCGGGGATCTTGGTTATGTCGACGATGAAGGCTATCTTTATGTCGCCGATCGTGTGGACGATATGATCATCAGTGGCGGTGAAAATATTTATCCCCGTGAAGTGGAAGATGTCCTGTATGAGTATAAAGAGGTCCTTGATGTGGCGGTCCTCGGAAAACCAGATGAGAAGTGGGGAGAAAAGGTGGTCGCCTTCGTTGTTCGCAAAAATCCGCAATTGTCGGCGGATGAGCTGGAGCAGTTTTGCAGGAACAGTGAAAAACTGGCCAACTATAAGCGCCCCCGTGAATATCTGTTTGTCGATGAACTTCCCCGCAATGCCAGCGGAAAAATTCAAAAGTTTATTTTACGAAGCCAATTCGCGAGGCAATCGGAAATCTCCTGAACGATGATACTGCATGAAAGGAAGGTGTGTCCCGGCAAATGACGTTTGCATCAACCACAACATCGTATTCCACAGCAGCTTACTTGAGTGAGGAACACCAACTGTTCCGGCGATCGCTGCGTAAATTTTTACAAAAAGAAGCTGTGCCGTTCTATTTGACCTGGGAAAAGGAAGGAATCATTCCCCGCTCTTTCTGGAAAAAACTCGGTGAGCAGGGTTTTTTATGTCCGTGGGCAGATCCGAAGTATGGCGGAGTGTCGGGCGATTTTGCTTATTCTGCGGTACTGGTGGAAGAGTTGGAGCGGGCAGGGGGAAGCCTCGCCGGGGTTTCTTTACACAGTGATATTGTTGTTCCCTATCTGGCGGGATATGGAAATGAGCAGCAACGGGATCGCTGGCTCAGGAGATGTGTGAACGGGGATCTCATTACGGCGATTGCGATGACGGAGCCCGGGGCGGGTTCCGATCTCGCAGCCATACAAACCACAGCCATCCGGGAAGGTAATCACTATATCCTCAACGGGCAAAAAACGTTCATCAGTAATGGCATCCATGCAGACCTTGTGATTGTCGTATGTAAAACGAACCCCCGCGCAGATCCGCCCCATAAAGGAATGAGCCTGCTGGTGGTCGAGAAAGATACTCCCGGATTTTCGAAAGGCAGAAAACTGGACAAGGTAGGTTTACATGCACTGGACACGGCTGAATTGTTTTTTGAAGATGCACGGGTACCGGCGGAAAACCTGCTGGGAGAGGAGGGACAGGGTTTTCGATATTTGATGGAACAATTGCAACAGGAGAGGTTGATCGTGGCGCTGGGAGCTCAGGTTGCCTGCGAGAGGATGCTGGAACAGACCCTGGAGTATGTGAAGTCGAGACAGGCGTTCGGGAAACCGTTGAGCAGCCTGCAGTCCGTTCAGTTTCGAATGGCTGAAATGGCGACGGAAGTTGCGATGGGGCGCACATTCGTCGATCATCTGATTGCTCAACAGATCAGCGGTCAGAGTCAGGTAAGTCAGGTTTCTATGGCCAAGTGGCGTCTGACTGAAACCGCAAAAAAAATTGCAGCTGAGTGTATGCAGTTACACGGTGGATACGGCTATATGGAAGAGTATGAGATTGCCCGTCGATATCGGGATATCGCGGTAACCTCCATTTATGCCGGCAGTAATGAGATTATGAAATCCATCATTGCTAGAGAGATGGGATTATAGAAGATAAGAGGAGACCCCGTGATCAGTAAGGAGGATTGCGATGCTACGAGGGATGCGGGTTCTTGATTTTTCCCAGTATATTCCCGGTCCGTTTGCCGGGATGCGACTTGCTGCAATGGGAGCTGAGGTGATTAAGATCGAGCCCCTGCAGGGGGATCCTGTCAGGACAGCCGGATTGAACAAAAAAGAAGGCGAAGCATTGTACTCTGCTTACAACCGATTGAAAAAAAGTATCGCCATCAATTTGAAAACAACAGAGGGGGTCGAGCTGGCAAAAAAATTAATCAAATATTCGGATGTCGTGCTGGAAAGTTTTCGCCCGGGGGTGATGCAACGGCTGGGTATTAATTATGAACAGTTACAGGAGGAAAAAGAGGATCTGATTTATTGTTCCATTCGCGGTTATGGGATTGAAGGGAAAAAATCTGAGATGGGCAGCCATGATCTGAATTATCTGGCCCTGAGCGGGATGTTGTCGCAAATGAATGACTCGGAGGGGCGGCCTGTCCTTCCCCGGTTAACCATAGCTGATTTGACCGGCGGGTTGATGGCGGTGGAAGCGATTTTGGCAGCTTTATTCCAGCGGGAACGGACCGGGAAAGGTCGACACATATCGATTTCACTGCTGGATGCTACAAAAAATTTAATGGAAGGACACCTCTCCATCTACAGGAGCGCGGGGACAAAACGGGGAGTCTCCCTGTTAACGGGAGATTACTTGTGTTATCACATCTACCAGACAGGTGATCGCCGATATATGGCCCTGGCTGCACTGGAGGAAAAGTTCTGGTGTCAATTTTGCGATGGGGTTGATCATCCGGAATGGTATTCTGTCGGATTTACACGAACCGTGGATACAAATCCGTTTTACCGGGCAATGAAGGAACTGTTTCAGAGCCGTACCTTTGCAGAATGGACCAAATTTGCTGAGGAGACGGACTGTTGTTTAACTCCGGTACTGGATGTGGACGAATTAGAGAAAGGAGAAGATCGCAGAACTCAGACGGGTTCATCCGGCTTGAACAACGTGCCTGAGACGGGGGGAGACACTGATCGGATTCTGGCTGATCTCCTGAATTTTCAGGAGGAAGAAATTGAAAAGTTAAAAGAAAGAGGAGTGATTGGATCATGATGAATATTCCATTAAATATGTCTGTTATGATAGAGCGAGCCGAACAATATTTTCCCAAAAAAAAGGTGATTTCCAGAACCTCATCCGGAATTCAGACGTTTACGTACAGGGAAATCGGAGAACGTACCAGAAGATTGGCCAGTATGCTGAAAGAAATCGGTGTCGAAAAAGGTAATCGGGTGGGAACGCTGGCATGGAACCATCACCGTCACCTGGAGGCCTACTTTGCTATTCCCGGTATCGGTGCGGTCTTGCATACGATTAATATCCGTCTCGCTCCGCAGCATATTATCTATATTATCAACCATGCCGAAGATCAGGTGCTGATAATTGATGACGATTTTTTGCCATTGATCGAAAAAGTGAAAGATCAATTGAAGACGGTGAAAGCCTTTGTGGTGATGACCGATCAGGATGAACTGCCACAAACCTCGCTGGAACCGGTATATCACTATGAAAAATGGATTGCCGGGGGCGATCCCGATTTTCAATTTGTTAAGGATCTGGATGAAAATGCGCCGGCAGGAATGTGTTACACTTCCGCAACCACCGGAAATCCGAAGGGGGTTGTTTATTCACATCGCGGTACTGTTTTGCACAGTATGGCACTTGGACTGGCTGATACGACGGCGTTATCTGAATCGGATATTGTCATGCCGGTGGTGCCGATGTTCCATGTCAATGCATGGGGACTGCCTTTTGCTGCGGCCTGGTTCGGTACAACCCAAGTCATGCCGGGTCCGTTTTTTACCCCGCAGATTCTGGCCCAACTTATTGAGGAGTACAAAGTCACATTGACTGCCGGAGTACCGACGATCTGGCTGGGACTCCTTAAAGAATTGGAGCAGGGGACATATGATACTTCAAGTTTGCGTGCCGTCATTTGTGGAGGTTCAGCGGCACCGAAAGGAATGATTCATACATTTGAATCTAAATATAAGATTCCGTTCATTCATGCCTATGGAATGACGGAAACGAGTCCGCTGGTGGTACTTTCCCGCTTAAAAAGTTATCAGCAGGATCTGCCAGAGGATGAGCGTCTGGAAATCCGCTCCAAGCAGGGTATCCTTGTTCCCGGAGTGGAAATGAAGGTGGTCGGTCCGGAAGGGGATATCGCCTGGAATGGAGAAGAGATGGGTGAACTCTTGCTGCGCGGACCGTGGATTGCCGATGAATATTATTATGATGAACGGACTCAGGATGCGTTTCAGGATGGATGGCTACACACCGGTGATGTTGTAATCGTGGATGAAGAAGGTTTTATCAAGATCGTCGACCGCACCAAAGATTTGATTAAAAGCGGCGGTGAGTGGATTTCTTCCGTCGATCTGGAAAATGCCCTGATGGCCCACGAGGGTGTGTTTGAAGCAGCGGTAATTGCCGTTCCTCACCAACAATGGCAGGAACGTCCCGTCGCCTGTGTCGTGTTGAAAGACGGGGCAAAGGATCAGGTGACAAAAGAAGATTTATATGCATTCCTCGAACCGCAGTTTGCCAAATGGTGGTTGCCCGACGACATCATTTTCATGGACGAAATCCCCAAAACATCGGTCGGAAAATTTTTAAAACGCGCCCTTCGTGAACAATATAAGGATCATCTGACCACATATTGAATATCCGGGGGATGGATTCGATGACACAAAAGATCGGAGTAATCGGAGCAGGACTGATGGGGAGTGGAATCACACAGGCCATGGCGATGGCCGGTAATGGTGTCGTGATGTACGATATTTCCGCAGACGCAATAAACAAAGGGATGATAATGATTGATAAAAGCCTGTCAAGGTTCGTTAAGGCAGGCCATATCACAGAGGAAGCCCGCTGGCAGACGATGCAAAAAATTGAAACGTCGCTCGATTTAACGACGACGGTTAAAGGAGCGGAACTGGTGATTGAAGCGGTTCCGGAAAGCTTATCATTAAAAAAAGATCTGTTTCAAAAACTGGATGAAATGGCCGGTCCCGAAACGGTGCTTGCCAGTAACACTTCCGAATTGAGCATCACGGCGATAGCGGCAGCTACTCGTAGTCCCGGACGTGTCATCGGTATGCACTGGTTTAACCCGGCTCCCGTAATGAAACTGGTAGAAATTGTAACGGGAGTGGATACGTCGGCGGAAACGGTGAAGTTTATTGAAAAAGTTGCAAAGGAAGCCGGCAAGGAGACGGTGGTGGTGAAGGATCGGCAGGGATTCGTCACCAGCCGCGCCCTCGCTGCCCATCTGCTTGAATGTATGCGAATCTATGAAGAAGGGATTGCATCCCGGGAAGATATTGACAAAGCGATTATGCTGGGTCTCAATTACCCGATGGGTCCGCTGCAACTGGCGGATTATGTGGGGCTGGATACGCTTTTGTTTGCCAGTGAAGGGATGGTGGAAGCATATGGTGATCGCTTTCGTCCTCCGCAAATCTTGCGTAAGCTGGTGGAAGCGGGACATTTGGGTGTCAAAAGCGGCAGAGGTTTTTATGACTACAATAAGGAATAGGAGGAATTGACAACCATGGGTCGCGAGGTTGTGATTGTGGAAGCAGTAAGAACGCCCGTCGGGAAGAGGAAGGGAGTGTTTCGCAATGTTCATCCGGTTATGATGGCGTCGAAAGTACTGGATGAAGTGACGAAACGGGCGGGGATCGAAAAAAAAGTTGTGGAAGATATCGTGATGGGTTGTGTTACTCCGAAAGGGGAACAGGGTTACAATATCGGGAGGCTGGCTGCGCTTGAGGCCGGCTTCCCCGTTGAAGTGCCTGCGGTTCAGATCAACCGTATGTGTGGTTCGGGTCAACAGGCAATTCATTTTGCAGCTCAGGAAATCGCATCGGGTGACATGGATGTCACGATCGGTGCCGGTGTGGAAAGCATGACGAGGGAGCCTATTTTGAGTGATGGTAACGACCAGACGATTCCCCCTTCCCTCCATGAAAAATATGAATTCGTTCATCAGGGGATTTCGGCGGAGTTGATCGCCAAAAAATACGGAATCACCCGGGAGGAACTGGATGCTTTCTCCTACGAAAGCCATCAGCGGGCTCTTGCCGCTCAAAAGGAAGGTCGATTTGATCGGGAAATCGTACCGCTTGAAGGGGAAGATACGGAAGGAAATCCAATCCTGGTAACACGGGATGAGGGGCCTCGTCCCGACACGTCGCCACAGATACTGGCCCAATTGCCGACGGTGTTCCAGGAAGACGGGGTGATCACTGCGGGAAATGCCAGTCAAATGAGTGACGGAGCGGCTGCCGTTCTTTTGATGGAAAGAAAACGTGCGGAAGAATGGGGATTGCGACCGCGTGCACGAATAGTGCACCGTGTGGTTGTAGGGTCTGATCCCACCATGATGCTTGACGGAGTGATTCCGGCCACACAGAAAGTTTTAGAGCGCAGCGGACTCACGATTGATGATATCGATCTGGTGGAAATCAACGAAGCCTTTGCTCCGGTCGTGCTCGCCTGGCAGAAGGCGATCGGTGCGGATCTCGCTAAAGTGAATGTAAACGGCGGAGCCATATCCCTCGGTCACCCGCTGGGTGCTACAGGGGCAAAATTAATGACGACGTTGCTTCATGAGTTGGAACGTCGTCGCGCACGGTACGGACTGCTAACAATCTGTATCGGTCATGGTATGTCAACGGCCACAATTATTGAACGTATCGAATAACAAAAAAATATTCTGGATTTGATTTGCCTTTCCCTCACTTCGTTCGGCCGGTCAGCATCAAATCCAGCTTTTTATTTTTTACTTTAGGCCTTTTTCACGCAACATGATCTTATTATTACGGGTGAAATAGTGCAAATCCCTTAGACTGGTTACGTTACGGGCGCTCAATTCTTCCAGGAGCAGTATGAAAAGATGAGCGGTTAAGCGTGCATCCCCCAGGGCGGTGTGGCGTTCCGTCTGCGGGATGTTATAGGCTTCCAGCAGTTCGTCAAGAGATGAGGCAGGTCGGTGATCGATCATCATGGCCAGATCGGCTGTGTCCAGTACCCGGTTCGGGAGCGTGCGCTTTGTGTATTTTCTCAGTCTCTTATTGATAAAGCCAAGATCAAACGAAGCACAGTGAGCTACGAGATGATAGTGTCGGATATAGGATAAAAAGGAAGCCAGCACGGGCAGAATGTACGGTTTTCCTTTAACTTTGTCGTCGGTGATTCCGGTCAATTCACTCACAACAGGAGGAATCGGACGTTCGGGATTTACCAACTGGTGAAAATGATGTTCACTGATTTTTCCGTTTTCAACAATCACTGCGCCGATCTCGATAATTTCATCTCCTGCCGAAGGATCAAATCCGGTGGTTTCCAGATCAAAAACGACAAAGGGGATATCCTTTAAAGGAACGCTCATGGGATGCTGGTATTGTCTGGCATGTTCCAGTTCGGCAAGCATTTTGCTGATCAGTTTCTGGTCATCATCGGATACTTCATTCACCAGAGTTGGTGAGATCCATTGAGACAACAGGTTTTTTAATGTCATGATCATCTTATATCCTCCCGATCAAGGTCTACGGACTTACTGGACGTGAAAATGCCGTTGGATCATTTGTTGCACCCATTTCACAGTGGATAGCGATTTTTTTAGTTTCAATTTATCCTCTCTGGAGAGGGATTCCTGAGGAAGATTGTTATTGAGCGGCTGTCCCTGGTCCTGTTGTTCCATGTTGAGCAGGATACGCATGGACATGAGGGTGTTGAAAGCCTCAGAAATCTCTTGATGTTCCCTTTCGTTATATACGCCGGCCTGCTTTAAAAGGTGTAATCTTTCCGTCGTTGATGCTTGCGTAATTCCTTCACGAAGAGCAAAAATGCGAGCTGCATTTACGATGTGCATGACGCCCCCGTGCTTTAAATCAATGATCGATTGATCCTGTTCGTTCTTTTCCGTGATGAATCGGCCGAACAAACCGATCGGCACGGGGTGGCTGCTATCATCACGTGCCAGCCGGTTAAAGAGAAATGTTTGATTTTGAGCCTGATTGTGCAGGTGTTGGCGAAGTTCCTCCGCCAGTCGGGTATGCCCGTAAACTCCGCGAAAATCGAGGAAGATGGTGAAGTTTCTCACTTCATCTCCGTCCAGATTATTCAACCAGTGATTGATCTCCCTTTTCCATTCCGAAAGGGAACGGCGCCACTTTCGGTTCACAGCCATCACACCGCCCTCACAACGTGGAAATCCACATTGCTCCAGACCGCTGACAATTTTTTCTGCAAGCTGGGCAAAATATTGATCGACCAGTTCGAGTTCTGCTGGTTCTACATCCATGAAAATGATAGCATTGTCCTGATCGGTGGCCAGAGTCTGTTCTTTCCGTCCTTCACTTCCCATGGCGAGCCAGCAATATTCCACGGGTGGAGGTCCCTTGTGTTCGGCCACCATCTCCTGTTCGCACAGGAGAATGATTCGGCGAAGGATTCGATCATTCAATTCCGAGATGATCGCGCATATCTCATGAGCGGCGGCATTTTCCTTCAACATCGCGTCGAGAAATCTCCGTACATGTCGGCGTGCCTGAGACAGTCCTTCTATCGATGTCTGATGTTCGATCTCATCCACAATGGAGAGAACGGCCATGCCCCTGGCACGGGTGAGGTTATGCATGGTCACCATACCGACGAGATGTTGATTGTGAACAACCGGAATATGTTTGATCCTGTGTTTGACCATCATCAGTAAAGCTTCGTAAAAAAATGCGTCCGGCGAAAGGAAGAGGATTTGTTGACCGGTTACGATGTTATCTGCCCGGGTCTTCTGCAGATCGCGATTTTCAGCGACTGACCTCAAAATGTCTTTTTCTGTAACAATCGCCTTGACCGGGGTGTCTTTTTCCGTCAATACCACGGAACTCACCCTGTTGTCCGCCATGTGACGGGCCAGTTCCATGACACTGGGATTACCGGACATCGTGACCACGGGGGATGTCATGATTTCCCCTATTTTTTTGCGAAACGGATAAGGGTCCATCCCTGTCGCCTGATACGAAAATTCATGATGCAGAGTCCGATAAAGGTTGTGAAGCCGGTTGCTCATATCCTTGGCAACCATTTCGGCAAAGGAAACATTCTGGTGCATACATTGCTGGAACAAATGATGGGGAATGACGAAGAAACGTGATTTTTCAACGGTTTGTACGGTGAAGTTCATATTTTTCTGGTTGACGGCGGAAATCATTCCGGCCAGGTCACCGGGTACATAGAAGCGTACGGTTTTCTCATTGCCGTCATCGGTTAAAATGGAGTTTTTGCACATGCCTTCAAGCAAAAGATAGAGATCGGGTTCTGTATCGGTGGCATGGATCACGGTATGATTTCTGTCAAAGGTTTGAATTCTTCCCTGACGGATCAATGTTTCTGATTGCTCAGAAGTTAAATGACGAAACAATTCATGTTGCCGCAAATATTGGTGGAGTTCGTCCATGGATTCCACCCCTTATTCCGCTTATATTGTACGAATAAAATAAATAAAATTTATTTTCTGACTCTTCCTATTATACACAAAATGTTGTTGTCATTCATCATTTTATTCGGGATGCACCAGTTCAGCCGTTAAAATATAACGTTTGGGAGCATTTCCGATATAGTTGAAGGGATAACAGGTAATCAATGTCAAAATGGGTTCATTGTCCGGTTGCACAACGGACAGGTCGTCTTTCTCCACAATCTGTTGATTTTGAATACGGTATGTAAAAGAGCCTGCTTCCGTTTCCACGGTCACGGTGTCACCGATCTCCAGTTCTCCCAGCCCGCGAAAAACACTGTCCCGATGACCGGCCAGAACGGAATTGTTTTTCATTCCCGGCAAAACGGAACCGATATAATGTCCCACCCCTTTTCGCAACTCTGCTGCACCGGTTCCTTCAATGATCGGGAGTTGCCGGTTCAACCGGGGGATTGTCATTTTGCCGATGACTTCTCCCTTTTGCGGCGATGTAGTATATTTGGGTACGTCGGTTTGAGGAGGAAGATCATTTCCCTTATCGGTATCTTCAGAAATTCCGGTCTGCTGTCTGTCCTCCGGTTGTTGTTTAAGTATGTCGGGGTCTACCACGGATACCGGATTTTCCGCCGGTTCATCCTGATTGTTGTGAACGGCAGATTGGATTTCTTTTTTCATCTCCCAGTCCTGCAGAGCCTGATTTGTAACGGATGTGCTTTTTACGATCTGATAAGCAGCAAAGGTGAGAAAAAAAAGCGAGAGAATAAAAATTCCTCCCGCCAGTGTGATGACAATTTTTCTATTCAAAGGATTCACCTCTTAAACTGAAGTGTCATGTGTTTTTCTCAATCTCCACAATATGGAACCGGAAGCGATCAATAATAATCCGCTGGTGAAAATGACGTTGTACCAGGGATTGGCGGTATTCGGCAACTCATCCGCCGGTGGTTCAGAGGGTGGAGATTGAGGCGACTCAGTAGAATCCGGCGTTCCTTCTTGAGGAGGTTCCGCAGGTGGCGGAGTCTCTCCATCTTTTGGATCTTCCTGCGGTGGGGACTCACATTGAACGCCGCTGTTTTCCTGTGTTACGGAAAGTTCATGGTCTTCACCGTAATTCACCTGTAAGGTGATGATTTCTTCTCCCTCTGTCTTTGTTTCAATTGTGATGCTTTCTTTGGCCGGTATGGTGACCGGTTCGCTTTCAAAATCGGTTTCAACAACGCTCCAGGTGATCTCCAGATCTTCATCATTGGGATTAAAAATCTCCCATTTACGGGTTTCCTGCGGGTCGACGGTGCACAGCGTTGTCAGTTCTGGAGATTCAGCTTGGTCTTTCGGGTCATCTGATTTATCTTTTTTCGGAGGCTTTTTACCATCTTTAGGATCATCCCCGGGGTCATCTTTGCCATCGTTGTTGTCTCCGGGATCGGGATCATTTCCGTTATCATCCTCTTTATCCTTGGCAATAAGATCAACCGTTGCCGATGATTCATCGTATGGTTCTTCCGTATCTTTTCCCACAATGATTGCAGTGTTGATAAATTCAGAGGTGGTACCCTGCACAGCACTGTCATTTGTGATTGTATAACGGTATTGGATCGTTTTATTGCCACTGACTTCCCATTCTAGATTTCCAGTATCTTTTAATTCGAAGGTGAATCCGGATAGCTCATCAACATCTTTATTATTTGAATCCGTCACGATTGCAGTTTCGTCCTGAGTAGTGGCATTATTAAGTTTAAATTCTTTCTCTCCTAACTGTAACGATGAAATATTTGCGACCACCAAATAATCCACAACATCATCTAGGGGAGTAAATTCAATCTCAAATGATACTCCGTTCTCAACAGGGGTTAAATCAAGGGTCTGGTCGACAGAACCATCATCTCCTGCTGATTGAACTTTAACTGAAACCATTTCAAAGATCAGATCCGCGTAGGGGAAATCAATGGAATATGACAGATAAACTTCTCCTGTTACCGTTGCTCTTTCATCCGATATATTTCTCGTCACTTCAAGCGTGTATTGGACAGTACCCGATTTTCCCTGTTCCAGTGTGAGAGAAACGGGATCAACGGTTTTTTCAATGCTCCAATCATAATCGATTTCCCAACTGGTTGACTGGATGTCGATTTCTGCTTTCAGTTTTTTAAGATCATCTGGTGAAGGACAATTACAATTTCCGCTGTTGGCATTGACCGGTTGCATTAAAAAACTTTCAAATACTAATAAAACTGTCAGTAAAAAAGAAAGGATATTTACTTTTTTTCTCATAACATGACTCCTTTGTATTTTTTTCATCAACCGGTTATTTAAAAAAATATGTTTAATTTCATCTCCTCCTTTCCTGCATATTTTTCTTAACAACGATTGAATCTCACCACCTTGATGCTGTTGTTAATTAATTATGAACTTAATAATGTCGGTTTATTCTTAATATAGAACATATATGTTCTTTATAAATAACGATACCCCCTAAAAATCCCCTTCCCCGAGGAATTTAACGGAAGGGTAATCAGCAAAAGAAGACTTGTTAATCATTTTTTAAAAAGGGATTTTGAATATGGTGTGGGTAAGTTACAATTGGTGTTTGAATAAAAAGGTCATTGCATCAATGCGGAAGATATACTTATGTACAGGTTTGCAGGGGATGTTCAATGATTCTCTGGTTGTTTTGTCATTTGGCATGTTTGCCATTCTTTTTTTCGAAAAAACCACGTATTTCATCCGGTGTCAGCCCCATTTTTTTAGCGGAAAACATCAAAGCGATCCATTCCTTATCTAACTCCTCTCTCTTTATCTGCTTCACATTTCGCGGACGGGTTGAACTCATATCTTACCTCCTCACCTATTTCAGTAGTCCAACCGTCTAACAAAAATAGACCTTAGACTTTGCGCCCTTACTTTTTTGCAAGGTTGCCGTTAAAGATATATGTTATTTTCATTGTAGTTATGCGTGTACATTGGTTTCAACATAAACAATTCAAAAAATTTCTACAATAATATTGACGGGCGCCTGTAAAGGATTGTAGAAAAAGTCAAGTAAATGGGTGTATGAGTCTAGATATGATAGAGGTTGGTTCTGTTCCACCGCTGGAAGGCAGGTTCTTGGCGATATATAAATAAAAACCCATTCAATAAATGGGTTAACAGATTACAATCAATCAATTCAAATTGATTTTTAGCCTGAAATCTTCAATAGTATCTTCAGGAAAGACGGCTTTCCTTGGAATTTCATACATGTTCATTCCGGGTTTTGCATCTTTATATTCAACGGTAAAGGCCATCTCAATACCCAGATCTTTTAAGATTTCGATTGTCTCCTCATTGTATTCTCCATAGGGATAGGCAAAGGATCTTTTACTTTCATTTAAATTTACTAAACTAGTTGCGATATCGTTTTTAATTTCATTTTTTGACTTAACTTTAAGGTAAGCCATTCCCTCGTTGTTTTTTTTATGAAAATTATAAGTATGGCTCTGGAACTCAAATGACGAACAACTTTTTTTTAAATCAGAAAGACTGAAATACTGAGTTTGATCTGACCTGAATTTATGATCTCTTTCAGAAACAAACCCGGTAACAACAAAATTAATGGCTGTAAAATTATGCGATTTTAAAATAGGATAGGCTTCAATATAATTGTCTTTAAATCCGTCATCAAAAGTTAATAATATGCTTTTTTTAGGTACTTTCAACTTGTTCTCCATGAAGAGTTTAAATTCCTTTGCAGTCAGTGTAACGTATTTTTCTTCCCGCAATAGATTCATCTGTTTTTCAAATTCCGATTTTAAAACGATGGTATCATATAACTTTTCATCTGTTTCATAATGAATTTTGTTGAGTTTATGATCATCTATAATTCGGTGGTACATTAATACTGTAACTTGCTCGGCCTGTTCACCTTCAACGACATTAAAATTTCGAACATCTTCGGTCCAACTCTGGCACTCGTCAATCGGAAAGGATTTGCCTGGCGGAAAAGGGGGGGAATCGCCCGTAAAAGCCTGGATAAAATAATCAAAATACACATTAGAAATGAAGGAGAATATCAACAGGAATGAAATAGCAAACACAATATTTGTAATAAATTTCTTCATTATGACCTCCATTCGCCATTAAACAGGTTCCTTTGCGTATTCATATTTTTTATTGTCAGAACCGACTCTTCTGGATACGGTCCATTCTTCCTTATTTCTGAAGTACATAATTGTTCCTGTGATCACAAACAGGATCCCCAGTAGACGATAAGTCAATATCTCTATCGGGATAAATAAGGTTATCCTCAAATAATCAAGTTTTGAATAATTCAATCCGAACCTTCTGCTGACAAGGATAGCAGCAATGCTCTGGTAACCGGCTAAAAAAAATGCCATTGTAAACAAACCTAAGGGAATCATATACTCGTTCGATGAAATGAATGTGAAAGGGATATGAATCATGATAAATGCATTCAATGTACCCAACAGGAGGGAATCAAGTAATAAATATAGAGAGGGAGTAATGTTGATCTTTCTAAAAAAAGAAGTTTTGTAATGTAAAACGCAATCGATAAATGCCTTTTGCCATCTAATTCGTTGTCTGAACAGATCTCTAAAAGTTGATGGACATTCTGTGTAGCAAATGGCGTGTGGTACAAAAATCATTTTATATGTTTTATATTTTGTCGCAATCAATTGTTGCATTTTTATGGTGATGTCCATATCATCACCTACTGTTCTTCTGTATCCTTTTACCTCCATTAATGCATATCTCTTGAAGGCTCCAAAAGCTCCAGCTATTACAGTGATCGATTTCATTTTTGTTTGAGTTAATTTATGTAAATAGAAAGCAGTCAAATAATGAATAATCTGGTATTTTAGGATACCTGATACTGCGAATGTGGGAGTTGGTTTCGCATAAATGTCACGAAAACCCTGAGCAATATGAACCATGCCCCCTGCAGCGATTACACGTCGGTCATTAAATGCAGAGTTTATGGCATGCAATGCATTTCTGTCTAAAACTGAATCAGCGTCCAGTGTGATGATAATCTCGTTTTTTGAAAACTCAATGCCTGTATTTAATGCATCTGCCTTTCCTCCGTTTTTTTTATCAATCACAAAAATATGGGGGTATCGTTTCGATTGATAAAAAGCTTCCACTTCTTCATGTGGAATAATATTTGATTTTGATCTCTCCATGTATTCTAATTCAAGCTGGTTATGGAGCAAATCCAATGTACGATCCGATGAACCATCGTTTATAATCATGACTTCAAAATTTCTGTAGTTAACTTGAAGAATTCCTTCTAGACAATTTAATATAATATTTTCTTCATTGTATGCTGGGATTAATACTGATATCGGTTGCTCCACCAGTGAATTTTTAAAAGGTTTTTGTTCATTCACTGAAAAAACAGGAATGAATATATATATAATTTGGAATACAATGAACAGGACGAACAATGCAAATGTTATTTCAAACATGATTAAAAATCCTCCCGTTTTTGGAAAACCCGAATATAATCAATTTCAAAATTTTGAGGGAATCTGGTCGTCTGATCCGGATTTCCCGGCCAATCTCCTCCAATTGCAGTGTTTACATACAGGTACATTTCCTCATTTGGAATAAAAGTTTCTGTTCTAAATCGTTCAACATCATCAATTAACCAGACAATTTGATCCGGATCCCACTCAATACCAAATTTATGGAAATTCTCCGAGTAATTTGGTCCCTGGTATGAGTCCGATAAACTTGATAATCGTCTGTTGTCATCTAACCAGTGTAGAACCATCCAGATCTTGTCGGGTTCATGGCCGAGCATTTCCATTATGTCTATTTCCGGCAGCCATTTTTTATCTTTGTTTGGCATCATCCAAAATGCGGGAAACATTCCTTGACCTGCTGGCAATTTCGCACGCATTTCAACCTTTCCATATAAAAAACTGAATTTGTCTTTGGTATGCATGGCCCCGGAAGTATATAATCTCCCGTTAAAGTTTTCCTTTCTGCTTTCAATCTTCAATATTCCGTTTTCAATCGCAATGTTATCTGGTTTGTAAAACTGCAATTCATTATTTTTTTCTGAAGCCCAGTTCTCTGCAGTCCACTTATTTCGATTTAATGGGGATTGATCAAATTCATCATTCCATATTAATTCCCATCCATTTATTGAAGTTGTTGTTGTGATGGTTTCCGATTGACCCGATTGTAATTGATGATTTTGTTGTATTTTTATTACAGGTGATTCAATGACATCAGGATGCTGATTATAGGCATTATTGTTTTTTATAGTAGAATAAAAGCAAACCCAGACTGCCAACGCTGTGGAAATTAAAAAAAGCATTACGGCCAACAATCTAAAAATCACTTTCATTAAATTATTCAGGCCTCCAGGGAAATTGCTTAATTATCCATAAATATATTCTTTATAAGAAATATTATGTTCTTAATAAAGAACATAAAATCAAAATACGATAGTCCATTTCAGATAATACCTCCTTGCATTCTAATCGTCTAAAACAGAATTAGATAATATTGACGGGCGCCTGTAAAGGATTGTAGAAAAAGTCAAGTAAATGGGTGTATGAGTCTAGATATGATAGAGGTTGGTTTCGTCATAACTGCAAAGGGTATTAATTAAATCGATTTGACATAATGAATTCAATATTTTAAAATTAACTGGTATAGACAACTAGAATTTAAGATGATACTATTGGACTTGCAAAATTATAAGGGGATTTCTAAATGGCTCTAAAAAAAAATGAACGACTCATTATTTCTAATTTAATCATCTATGGTGAAGAATCCATTATTGATCGGGGATTTATTGTTATAGAAGGAGAAAAAATTGCAGAAATAGGATCAGTAGATAAGTTAAATCGGTCAGCTTATAAAGATGTTCCTGTTATTGAATTAGCAAAAAAATTTAAATTAATACCGGGAATGATTGATCTTCATATCCATGGGATTGCCGGAGCCGATGTGATGGATGGTACGAAAGAATCGATTGAGACAATGGCATCCACGTTACCATGGGAAGGGACGACTAGTTTTCTGGCTACTACGATTAGTCAGGAAGAAAATGACATTCTTAAGGCTTTGCAAAATGTTTCAGAATATATAGATAAGAGTAATGTGGCCGGTAGAGCCGAGGTATTGGGGGTTCACCTGGAAGGACCTTTCATCTCTCCTGAACGGGCAGGAGCTCAACCGTTGCATGCCATTATAGAGCCCAATGTTGAGCTATTCAAAAAATGGCAAGAAGCAGCCGGCGGTCAAATAAAGATGGTCACGCTTGCGCCAGAACGCAAGGGTGGAATACAACTGATCGAGCATTTAAAGGATACCGGTGTGGTAGCGTCTATCGGACATTCGGATGCACTTTATCAACAGGTATTAACCGCAATTAAATCAGGAATCTCCCATGCAACCCATCTGTATAATGGCATGCGTGGCATGCATCATCGAGAACCGGGAGTTGCCGGTGCTGTTTTACTGCATGATGAAATCACTGCCGAAGTGATTGTTGACGGGGTGCATATCAGTCCGGAAATGGTTAAGTTAACCTATGAAATTAAAGGAAGAGAGGGTTTGATTCTCGTTACAGATGCAATGAGAGCCAAATGTCTTGGGAAAGGTGTTTATCAACTTGCTGGACAGCAGGTTTTTGTAGATGACACAATGGCTGCTCTGGATGACGGCACATTAGCAGGCAGCATATTGAAAATGAAAGATGCCATGACCAATATGATTGAATTTTCGGGGTGTTCTTTAGAAGACGTCATATATATGACGGCGATTAATCCGGCGAAACAACTGGGTATAACGGATCGAAAAGGAAGTATTTACGTGGGAAAAGATGCCGATCTTGTTGTTTTGGATGAGAGGAATGACGTCATCATGACTTTTTGCAGAGGACAAATCTGTTTTGATCGACTGGAGGAGAAAAGACATTGAAAGTAATAGAAGTACCCGATTACACGGAGTTAAGCAAACGAGCGGCTGAAATCATTAACGATCGTGTGCAATCGGCCCGTGCATTTAATCTTGGACTAGCTACCGGAGCAACAATGCTGGGTGTTTACAGGCATCTAATTAAAGATTTTCTGGAAAATGGAACTTCATACCGGCATGTTTATACATTTAATTTGGATGAATATGTGGGGCTGGGAAGGGAACATCCGAACAGCTATCACTATTATATGAACAAAAATTTATTTCATCATCTTGATATCCCTGAGGATCATATCTATATACCTGATGGAACAGCAGAAAATCTGGAGGAAGAGTGTCTGGAATATGAATCTAATATTCAGAGAATGGGCGGTATCGATCTGCAATTATTGGGCATTGGAAGAAACGGGCACATCGGATTCAATGAACCCGGGACTTCTTTTCAATCAAGAACACATGTAGTGGAACTGGATAAATCCACAAGGATGGCAAATGCACGTTACTTTAAAGATTTATCTGATGTACCGACTCACGCGATTACAATGGGAATTGCTACGATTATGGAATGCAAACAAATTGTTCTTTTGGCTTCCGGAGTAGAAAAAGCGGAAGTATTAGACAGCTTGATTCATGGAGAAATTGATGAAAGCATTCCTGCTTCTGTATTAAAAAGACATGCTGATGTCACCATTATTGCGGATTCAGAGGCATTGAAAGTTACGAAGGAAAGGGAGGGATTTATTTTATATGATCAATAAAAATTCGCCACTGCCCATCTATTATCAATTAGAAGAGATCATTAAAGATCTTATCGAGAAAGGGAACTTAAAGCCGGGAGATATGATTCCTTCCGAACGTGAATTCTCGGAGAAATATGAAATAAGTAGAATGACCGTTCGTCAGGCGGTTAATAATTTGGTGAATGATGGCATTCTGGTCAGGAAACAGGGCAAGGGAACTTTTGTGGCTAGACAAAAAATTGAACAAATGTTAAAGGGCTTAACCAGTTTTTCAGAAGATATGAAATCAAGAGGAATGAATCCGGGTACCAGGCTGATTGATTTTCAAATTATTTCAGCCGACAAAAAGATTGCCGACAAATTTAAAATAGACGAGGGATCATTAATTTATGAGATTAAACGCGTTCGCCTTGCGAATGATATCCCCATGGCCTATGAAATTTCCTATTTATCTGTAGATCTTGTCCGGGGCCTTAATCAAGAAATCGTTCAAGGGTCGCTATATCATTATGTTGAAAATGTATTAAATCTAAAAATCGGTTATGCAACCCAGGTTTTAGAGGCATCGATTGCCAGGAATATAGAGAGTGAGATCCTCGATATCCAGGAAGGTACACCTGTCCTTCTTATCCAACGCTATAGTTATTTAGATGACGGGAAACCGTTAGAAATTGTTAAATCAGTTTATCGCGGTGACCGCTACAAATTTGTAGTTGATATGGAGAGGTCACAATAATGAAAAAAAAGAAAACGATTACAGAACGGAGCAATCCCCGGAGTATCAATATCGATGAGATGAACTCTCTTGAAATTGTCTCGTTAATGAATGATGAAGACAGTGAAATTATTCGGGGTGTTAAGCGCGTTCTTCCACAGATTGCTCAAGCTGTCGATGTCATTGTGGAACGATGGAAAGATGGAGGGAGAGTTTTTATAGTTGGTGCAGGAACCAGTGGTCGACTGGGTGTTCTCGATGCTGTTGAACTAATCCCGACATTTTCTATAGAAAAGGATCGATGGATTGGCATTATTGCCGGTGGTTATGAAGCGATGTGGGCACCCCTGGAAGAAAATGAGGATGACGGAGAGATAAGTATCAAGGAACTAAAACGATATTCGCTAACCTCCAGGGATGTCATTATTGGTATCAGTGCAAGCGGTTCAACACCTTACGTACTGTCGGCCCTAAACTATGGAAAAGAACACAGAGCCGCCTCCATCTCAATCAGTTCGAATGATGAGGCGGAAATTTCAAAGATCAGTGATATAAGTATTGAAGTCATTGTTGGTCCTGAGGTCATTCGAGGATCAACAAGACTAAAATCAGGTACTGCTCAAAAAATGATCCTCAATATGATTTCTACAGCAACTATGGTTCGTCTGGGGAAAGTATACAAAAATCAGATGGTCGAAATGAAAATTATCAATCAAAAGCTAGAAGATCGGGCTGTATCTATATTACAGGATCTCGCAAATATTTTGGAAAATGAAGCGGAAATTTTATTAAAGAGAAGTGATTATGACTTAAAAACAGCAATTTTTATCGGGATTACGAAGGCATCCTTAGAAGAAGCAAATTTTTATCTTGATCAAGCTGATGGCCGTTTGAAAGAAGCGATTTCTCGCTTTTTCAATACAAACAATTAAACATGAGAGGAGTTGTTTCATTATGCTGGGGTTTCTACAAAGTATAGGACGGGCATTAATGTTGCCGATTGCTGTGCTTCCTGCAGCAGCATTGTTACTTCGATTAGGACAGCCGGATTTATTAGACATTCCTTTTGTTGCATCTGCAGGTAATGCTGTTTTTGCCCATCTGGCATTATTATTCGCTATTGGCGTAGCGGTTGGTCTGGCGAAAGACGGAAATGGAGCTGCAGCACTGGCAGGAGCTGTAGGTTATTTTGTATTAACAGAAGGTGCAAAAGCCATTAATGAAGAGATTAATATGGCGGTACTTGGAGGGATTATTTCCGGGATTGTCGCAGGACTTCTTTATAATCGTTATCATGACATTAAATTACCCGATTGGTTAGGTTTTTTTGGAGGAAGAAGATTTGTTCCCATTGTAACTTCCTTTGCCATGTTAATTTTAGCTGGAATATTCGGCTTTGTATGGCCGATTATTCAAAGCGGAATTAATTCTCTGGGTGAGTGGATTGTCGGAGCCGGAGCCGCTGGAGTCGGTATATTCGGTTTCTTGAATCGTTTATTAATTCCTATAGGATTACATCATGTATTGAACAGTCTTGTCTGGTTTGTTTTTGGGGAATATAATGGTGCAACAGGAGATTTAAATCGATTCTTCGCCGGAGATCCTTCTGCAGGTATATTTATGGCGGGATTCTTCCCCATTATGATGTTTGGTCTTCCCGCTGCAGCGCTGGCTATGATTGCTGCAGCCAAACAACACCGGCGAAAAGCGGTCACCGGTCTATTGATCGGAGCGGCTTTTACCTCATTTCTAACAGGAATTACGGAACCGATTGAATTTTTGTTTATGTTTTTATCTCCTTTACTTTACTTAGTACACGCGATCCTCACAGGAATAGCAATGGCTGTAGCGCTCATGTTGGGAATTCATCACGGTTTTGGTTTTTCTGCGGGTGCGATTGACTTCTTTCTTAACCTTGGTCTGGCACAAAAACCGTGGTTGCTCTTCGGTCTCGGTTTAGTTTATGGCGTGATTTACTTTGTTGTGTTTTACGCCTTAATCAGAGTGCTTAACTTAAAAACACCGGGTCGGGAAGATGAAGACAGTGAAACACCTGCAGTAAATACAGCAGACTCACCTTCCAAATACGAAGATTTAGCTGATCAATATCTTGCAGCTCTTGGTGGTCAAGAAAATATATTGAATCTTGATAACTGTATTACCCGGTTGCGGCTAAAAGTGGGTGATATATCAAAGGTAGATGAGCAAAAACTAAAACAAATTGGGTCCAAAGGAGTAATCAAGCTCAGCCAACAAGAACTTCAAGTCATTGTAGGGACGGATGTTGAATTTGTGGCCAATGCCATGCGTAAAATATTCAATTCTTAGTACTTGATCAATAAACCTTGATCTATCGGTATTTCAGATCGATCAAGGTTCCTTTTTCTAAACAACATCTCATTATGGTGGTGTATTTAATGAAACGTTTATTGGATTGTACTGCTTCGGATTTTAAAAAAATGCAAGGCAAAGAACTTAAACAATCCATCATCGCATCGGAGGGAAGAGTGATTGTCTCCGAAGTCATCGGTTCCGTTGCTCCATTATACCCCGCTGTAACAAATGCCGAACTGGCTGCATCATTTGGCGCCGACGTGATTTTACTCAACCTATTTGACGTGTTTAACCCGGGTATAAAAGGCCTGGATGTGGATGATCCGGTAAACGTGATCAATAAAATGAAAGAATTGATCGGACGACCGATTGGTTTGAATCTCGAGCCGGTTGATCCCGCAGCAAGACATCTGGAGCCACTGGAACGGTTGCCTGAAGGCAGAATTGCCTCACAGGCATCATTAGAAGAAGCAAAAAAACTGGGTTTTGATTTTATTTGTTTAACAGGTAATCCCAAAACAGGGGTGACCAATCCTGAAATAAGAAAAGCCATTAAGATATCAAGAGAAGTATTTGGGGATGAAGGACTAATTTTTGCGGGAAAAATGCATGGAGCCGGAGTAGAAGGAGAAACCGGCGGTGAAAATATAACAGAAAAAGATATCCTTGGTTTTATCGATTCTGGAGCGGATGTCATATTATTGCCGTCACCCGGAACGGTTCCCGGTGTAACGCTTGATCAAACACAAAAATTAGTTAAATCGGTTCACAATGCAGGTGCACTGGTGATGTTAACAATTGGAACAAGTCAGGAGGGGGCGGATGAGGGAACCATGCGTCAAATCGCATTGAACAGCAAGATGGCAGGTGCAGATCTTTTTCACATTGGCGATGCGGGTTTTACAGGTATTGCCGTACCGGAAAATATCATGACGTATTCCATCGTGATCAGAGGAAAACGACATACCTATGTCAGAATGGCTTCATCCGTTTTACGATAGAAAGGGAGATGAGTCATGTTTAAAAAGTGGTTTGGTGAAAAGAAGAACAAAACAGAAGAAATCATAATGTCCCCTTTAGACGGCAAGGTTGTAGATCTTGTTGAAGTACCCGACCCCACTTTTTCGGAAAAAATGATAGGTGAAGGTGTAGCGATCATTCCCGAGAATGGGAGGGTACTTTCCCCTGTGAACGGGGAAATCATTCAAATATTTCCTACAAAACACGCTGTAGGTATTCGCTCAGAGCAAGGTCTGGAGATTTTAATTCACATCGGTCTGGAAACAGTCACCATGAACGGGGATGGATTCACGGCATTTGTTTCAGCCGGTGACAGGGTAGAATTAGGACAACCTTTGATTGAGTTTTCCATAGAAAAGGTGGAGGCAAATGCGAAGAGCACGATAACACCGGTTGTCATTACGAATCCGGACCATATTGGTCATTTGCAAGTTTCATTAAGCGAGAAAGCTAAAGCCGCAGAAACATTTATAATGAAAATTGAAATTAAAAAGTGAATTGAAAACTTATCCAGGGAGTGTGTTCAGCGATGTTAGAAAAAGAGATTGTGGTTGATCTGGAAAGCGGACTTCATGCCCGACCTGCAGCGGAGTTTGTAAAAATAGCATCTTCATTTGAGAGTGAAATCACCTTGGCTAAAAACGGAAAATCGGTTAATGCAAAAAGTATCATGGGAGTGATGTCTCTGGGTGTCAGTAAAGGAGATCAAGTTGATCTAATCGTGGATGGTTCGGATGAAAATGAAGCTATCACCACTATCGAGAATTTTTTGATCGGAAGGAAGAGTAACTGATGTCATCAAATGTTTTGCGGGGAGTGTCGGCATCGAAGGGGATTGTCATCGCGAAAGCATTTGTTCAGGAAAATTTAACAGATTCTCCTGATTCAGGGAGCAGGGATGTTGTTCTTGAACAGGAAATATCGCGGTTTTTAAATGCCATTGAGCGTTCATTAGAAGACCTGGATCGAATTCACGATAAGACGAAAAAAGAACTGGGAGAAGAAAAAGCTCAGATTTTTGAAGCACACATGTTAATACTGAAAGATCCGGAGTTTATGAACGCAGTGAAAGAAAAAATAGATTCGGAATCTGTCAATGCCGAGGCGGCTCTGGATCAAGTCAGCGATGAATATGTAAGTCTGTTTAAATCAATGGACAATGAATATATGCAGGAAAGAGCGGCGGATATTCGGGATATTCAAAAAAGACTGAAGGCTCACTTACTGGGTGTTTCCCTTCAGGAATATTCTGAATTGAAGGAGCCGGTCATTATTGTTGCACATGATCTGACTCCCTCAGATACAGCACAACTGGACAAAAAATATGTAAAGGGATTTGCTACTGACGCTGGAGGAACGACATCCCATACAGCAATCCTGGCTCGTGCAATGGAAATTCCTGCTGTAGTGGGGCTGGTGAATGTTACGGAAAATGTAAAAAACGGTGACATCGTCATTGTTGATGGATTGGACGGTGAGGTAATCATCAATCCATCTGACGAAGATATAACCAGATACGAGGAAAAAAGAAATGAATATCTCAGGGAACAGGCCACTCTCAAAAAGTTCGTGAACAGTACGACAGAAACTGTGGACGGTCGTAAAGTGGAGATCGCTGCTAATATTGGAATGCCCGATGATTTACCGAAAGCGTTACAGAATGGAGCGGAAGGCGTAGGTTTGTTTCGATCCGAGTTTCTGTATTTAAATAGAAATGATTTGCCTGATGAAGATGAACAGTTTCTTGCATACAAAAAAGTAGTGGAAGCAATGGAAGGAAAGCCTGTCATTATTCGTACACTGGATATAGGTGGAGATAAGGAGCTTCCTTATCTAAATCTTCCCCGAGAGTTGAATCCGTTTCTGGGGTATCGTGCCATTCGATATTGTCTGGACCAACAAGAGGTATTTAAAACTCAACTTCGTGCGATCTTACGCGCCAGTAACTACGGTAGCGTGAAAATCATGTACCCGATGATATCGACGGTGACCGAAGTTCGTCAGGCTAATGAGTTATTGAACGATGTAAAAGAAGAACTGTTACAGAAAGAGATTCCGTTTGATCATGAAGTTGAAGTGGGCATCATGATTGAGACGCCGGCGAGTGCTGTAACAGCAGATATTTTAATCAAAGAAGTCGACTTTTTTTCCATCGGAACCAATGACTTGATTCAATACACAATGGCTGCCGACCGAATGAATGACAAAGTATCCTATCTGTATCAACCCTATCATCCGGCTATTTTGCGTCTGATTAAAATGGTGATCGATGCAGCACATCAAGAAGGTAAGTGGGTCGGTATGTGCGGTGAAATGGCAGGTGATATCACCGTAGTCCCCATACTATTGGGACTTGGATTGGACGAGTTCAGTATGAATGCCTCTTCAATATTACCCGTCCGACAATTAATCAGCAAAATAAATTATGAGAAAATGAATAAACTCGCTTTAGAGGCTTTGATGTTGGAAAGTCAGGACAAAATTGTGGAATTCATTAAAAAAGAGTCGGAAACATAACTCTGATTAAGGAGTGAATAAATTGAAATATAGAATATTAGGAAGAACGGGGTTAAATGTTTCTGAAATAAGCCTGGGTGCTTTAGAACTTGGAAGAGATTGGGGCATACGCGTGCCCAACGATTATGGTAAACCTAAAGAAAAAGATGCTGTCCATCTGCTGGAAAAAGCTCTGGATCTGGGGATTAACTTTATTGATACAGCTCCGGCTTACCAGTACAGCGAGGAAATTATCGGAAGAGGAATAAACCGGCAGGGGAAAAGGGATCGATATTATTTAGCTACGAAGGTAGGAGAATGGTTTGACGAGAATGGTTCGGTGTATGATTATTCTTTTCAAGGTACTTTAAAATTTATCGAACAAAGCCTGCAAAAATTAAACACAGATTATATTGACCTGATTCAGATTCACAGTGCGCCAGTTGATGTTATTGAAAAGGGTGAAACCCTGGAAGCATTAAAGAAAGCTCAGGATGAAGGAAAAGTAAGATTCATCGGCGTCAGTGTTGAAGATGAATCGGCTGCATGGAGCGCGTTAGAATCAGGTGAATATGATACGATTCAAATGGATTATCACTTACTGGATCGCTGGGCAGAAGATGAATTTTTTTTAAAGGCAAAAAACAATAACATCGGGATTATTATAAAGAATGCTTTATATCGAGGAAGGTTGTCTGGTAAATCTCAATATGTGAGTCCCTCAGAGAAGCAAGAATTAGAGGGGTTAAATCAACTACATCCTTTTCAAACTGAAATGGGTCTGTCTCTCCCGCAGTTGGCTTTAAAATATGTACTAATGGAAGAAGCAGTGAGTACAATAATTGTTGGAACAAGAAAAATTGAGCATTTAAAGGAAAACGTAGCCGTTTCCGATCTCCCTCCACTATCAAAGGAATGTATAACAACGATTCAAAAACTATAAAAGAGGAGGGATTCTTTTGAATTTACCAAAGATCGGAATTGTAGGTTTGGGGAGTATCGCTCAAAAAGCGTATCTTCCCATCCTTACATCTGAAAAAAGTTGGACTCTGATCGGTGCGTATTCCCCCACCAAAAGTTCCCGCAACAAAATCTGTAAACAATATTGTATGCAAGAATTCGACAGTCTGTTATCTCTTGCAGAAAATATTGATGCAGCTTTTGTCCATAGTTCAACAGAATCTCATTATGAAGTGGTTTCTCAACTTCTCAAAAAAGGAATCGACGTCTATGTTGATAAACCATTATCTGCAACTCTGGAAGAAGCAGAGAAACTGGTAACGTTAAGTCAAACAACAGGCAGGAAATTGATGGTAGGTTTTAACAGAAGATTTGTCCCGATGTATATACGGGCAAAGGAATTGGCACTTAAGCCTGCCTGGATTAAGATTGAAAAACACAGGACAAACAAAGTAAGAAAGGAATCATTTGAATTAACATTACTTGATGATTATATTCATCTTGTAGATTTGGTTCGATGGTTCGGAGGTCAAGAACCTGTAGATTTTGAAGGCATAATTTCGGAGAACGGTAATCATAATCTAATTTATTCTCATCACCGCTTCAAAACAAGAGATGATCTCTATATATGCACTGGTATGCACAGAAAAGCAGGAACTAACCTTGAAAAAATCGAATTAGTTTCACATGACCGCATCATCAGGGTGATGAATCTGGATCAAATGGAGATTGAAGAGAATAACACCATGATTCACAGTCACATGTCATCCTGGGATACCATTCAGAAACGAAGAGGATTTGAAGGGGCAGTGGATCATTTTGTTCAATCGATTATAGGAGATACAAATCCTGTTGTGAATGGAGAAGAGGCTTACAAAACCCAGCTACTGTTGCATCAATTGATTGAACAACATGTAAAGAAAAAGTAATTTCATGCCAATCAGGGAAAGGGATAACTCACACTTTCCCTGATTTATTTACTGAGCTTAATCGTCTGACTCTATTTTTGCAACGATCTTTTCACAGAGTTCGTGGGTCTGTAATGAATCCAGCGGAGAAGGGTCGAAAGTTTGAGTCGGTTGTTTGACATATTCCAGAAACTTGTCAACAATCTGCACAAATCCGCGTCGATATAATGTCGTTTCCCAATCATCAAATCTCAGCCTTTTTTCTTCACCATCTTTGTAATGAATCGTTTCAACTAAATTTCGAACGACCCATTTATTGCCCCGGGAGATCACTTCCAGTGTTTCTTCGGTTATTCCGCTGTCCCGATTCATAACTCCAATTGATGTGAAAGTGTTGCCTGAAAGCTGTAAAACCACTTGAAGAAGCTGGTTATTCTTTTTAATGTAGTGGACTTTCATATCATCGATGGATTCGGGGGCCAGAAATCTTAATGTATCCACAACATGAATGAAATCATCAAAAATAAAACTGCGGACTTCCCCCGGAAGATTGATTCTGTTTTTTTGCATGAAAATCGTTCGCCGGTTTTCTGTATCCTTCAATTGCTTATACATCGGAGCAAATCTGCGGTTAAAACCTACCATAAGCCGTTTGTTCTTTTGAATAGAGAGTTCAACAAGTCTTTGCGCTTCATTGTATGAGTAGGCGAGTGGTTTATCAACATAGACATGTATATGATGTTTGAGTAATTGTTCAACGATTTCATAATGAGCTTCCGTTGCAGTATGGACGAAGGCAGCATCGATTCCCTTTTTTATTAATTCTTCAATCGATTGAACATATTCCGGAATGCGGTATTGATTGCTTAATAACCGGAGTTTCTCTTTGTTACGAGTAGCTAACACGAGTTGAAGACCATTTTTATTTCCGAGTACAGGAAGATACGCTTTTTGAGCGATATCTCCCAGACCGATTATACCTATTTTCACCGTCACGACTCCTTTGATTAAGATACTGGCATATATATTATTATATCATGATATGAGAGGAAGGAGAGGCTCTCTATGCCATTCATCCCTTTGCTGATTTTATTGATTACCCTGATCTGGGGATATACATGGGTGTTGATGAAAGTGGCGCTCGATTATATGGGGCCGTTTTCCTTTTCTTTTTTTCGCTTTCTGGTGGGAACGATCACCATGTTTTTGATAGTTTTCGTCATGAGATTAAAACGTCCGGCCCGGGAAGACTGGCCACATCTTGTTCTGCTCGGTCTTTTGCAGACGACCTTTGTATTTGCTTTCGTCATGTACGGCATGCGCTTTGTGGAAGCGGGAAAATCTTCAATTCTCCTTTATTCCATGCCGATCTGGAGCATGATTCTCTCACGGTTTTTTCTCGGAGAACAGGTTACAGTACGCAAGTTAACCAGTATCATAGCGGGGATGCTGGGACTTCTTTTTATTCTGGGATGGGATTTATGGTTTCAGCAGAACGTCCGGGTCGTTGTTGGTGAATTTATGATCGTGGTTGGCGCCGTTTCCTGGGGAGCGGCCAATGTCATCCTCAAAAAAAGGTTTCGTGATCACAATAAAATTCAGGTTTCGGCGTGGCAGATGTTGTTCGGAACCCTGGGTTTGTTCATGGGTCTGTTGATGGGAGAATGGGGTGCACCCGTGGAATGGACGGGGATGTCGATCCTTGCCGTCTTATTTTCCGGCGTGCTGGCGTCCGCATTTTGCTTTACGGCCTGGTTTATTGTCGTTTCCAAAATCGATACGACGGTGGCCTCGGTCTCGCTTATGTTCGTCCCGGTGATGGCACTCTTTTTTGGCTGGCTGCAACTGGAAGAGACGATTGACGCCGGCGTGATGACAGGGACGCTTCTGATCAGTCTCGGTATCTATTTAGCAACGGTTCCCGAACGACGTTCACAACAACGAAACATCGATTCATAAAATCATCATTGAAAAATATACATATTAACAAATCTCTGATTGGACATCCTCTGTTGATCAGGGATTTTTTAACCCCTTAATTCAAAGGAGGGATGTAAGTTTGATTCAGGCTTTAACTCGCGGGAGCATTAAACTGGTCAACCGTTATCTTCCCGATCCCTTTCTATTTGCCGTGATTTTGACATTGATTGTATTTATTCTGGGGATGCTGATTGGAAATACGCCTTTAGACATGGTCGTGTACTGGGGAGACGGATTCTGGCGGTTACTCGAGTTTTCCATGCAGATGGTTCTCATTCTTGTGACCGGTTTTACACTGGCGAAAACACCTGTATTTCAATGGATTCTGCGCGCTGTGGCCTCACTGGCAAAAGGGGCGGGATCGGCCATTGTCTTAACAACAGTGGTTTCGGCGCTGGCTGCCTGGATTAACTGGGGCTTCGGGCTGGTGATCGGCGCGATGCTGGCAAAAGAGGTGGCGCGTCAGGTGGAAAAAGTGGACTACCGTTTACTGATCGCCAGTGCGTACAGTGGGTTTATCGTATGGCATGCCGGTCTGGCGGGATCGATCCCTTTGACCATCGCTACCGACGGACATTTCACAGAAGAGATGATTGGGATCATTCCAACGAGTGAAACCATTTTTGCACCGTCGACGATTGGATTGGTGATTGTGTTATTTATCGTTCTTCCTCTGGTGAATCGTATGATGATGCCAAAGCCGGGGGAGGAGATCGTGTTCAGAGGGGAGAAGGGATGGCAAGACTCGCAGTCGGATCGATCGTCTCAGCCACTTCAAAAAGGGATGATGACCCCTGCCGAGCGCCTGGAAAACAGTTGGATTTTATCGGTCATCGTAGGAATTCTGGGACTGATGTTTATCGTCTATTATTTTGTAAAAAATGGATTTTCTCTGAATCTAAACATCGTCAATTTTATTTTCTTGATGCTGGGGATTTTGCTGCACGGTACACCCCGCCGATTCCTGCAGGCAATGAGTGATGCGGTGAAAGGTTCGATGGGAATTATCGTACAGTTTCCTTTTTATGCCGGAATCATGGGAATGATGGGTGCATCCGGACTGGCTGAATTAATCTCTCAGGGATTTGTCAGTATTTCCAATGAGACCACCTTTCCCTTTTTCACCTTCTTAAGTGCCGGATTAATTAACATTTTCGTCCCGTCGGGTGGCGGACAGTGGGCGGTACAGGCACCGATCATGTTGCCTGCCGGTGCGGAATTGGGAGTGGATGCTGCAAAAACAGCGATGGCCGTGGCCTGGGGAGATGCATGGACCAATTTAATTCAACCGTTCTGGGCGCTGCCTGCACTGGGTATTGCCGGACTGGGTGTCCGTGATATTATGGGATATTGTGTGGTTGTGTTGTTGGTAACCGGAGTCATCCTTTCCCTCGGTCTGTTGTTATTTTAATGTGAGGCCCCCTCTTTTTTCCATGGTACAATAAAGGGAAAGAGGGGGCTTTGCTATGTTTGTGAAATGGATTGTTTGCCGGGTAATGCCCGAGCAGAGACAGGCTTTTTCAAGTTCGCAGGAAAAATGGGCTGCTTTAACGGGAACGGATGGATTTATTGCGCAACTGGGAGGATGGAATTCAAGTGATCCGTTTGAAGCCTGTATTATGGGCATCTGGTCCGATGCAGAACATTACCGCCACTTCATGGAAAACGTGCATGATACCATTTATGAAAAATCCGGTCAGAAAGAGACCTATCATTCGATTGATATTTCATTCTACCGTAAAGTTATGGATATTCCCGGTGAGGCAAGGGATTTCCAATCATCGATCATGGGGGCAAAATGGTTAAGAATGGCCAACCCCCTTATCTATCGGGAACGCGTTCGACATTTTGAGGAAGTACAGAAAAAGGTCTGGAATCCGGGAATGGCTGCGGCCGGTGGTATGCTTGGGGGTGTGTTTGCACGTGCAGAAGAAGTTGAGCAATACTGTGAAAAGCAAATGGTGATTCGTTATTTGACAGCTTCTCTCTGGGAAAATGATGAAGCTCATATGAATTATGTACGCAACCATTTTCCACTGTTAAATTTAAAGGCAGAGGTAGGACGTGACATTCAACATATAGAAGGGAAACTGGTGCGGCTGGTTGAGACATGGAGCGTTTTATAAAGAGTGGATATGGAGGATGATGATTGTACATGGCCGAAAAGGATCAATATAAATGGGACGCGAAATACCGGGAACAACTGCAACAGCTTGAAAGTGAATCGAATTCCGTCCCCACCGATTTGAAAGCGAATGAATCGCTGATTGCCTGTTCCCCTTTTTTCAGGGGGAGAGGAGGGCGGGCCCTTGATCTTGCCTGCGGGCTTGGGGCCAACAGTCTGTATTTAGCTCGAATGGGATATCGTGTTACGGCGGTGGATATTTCCCGAATAGCCCTTGAATCACTATGTCAATGGGCGGAAGCCGAACAACTTCAGATTTACTGTGTGCAACATGACCTTGACCGGGTAGATTGGGAAGATTGGGGTACTGATGCTCCATTTGACCTGATCGTCAATATCCGATTCTTGCACCGGCCCTGGTTTGAAGTATTTAATCAAATGTTGAGCCCCGGAGGGATGGTATTTATCGAGACTTTTTACCAATCATCCGGTGATCCGCGTCCGCAAATGAATCCGTCCTTTAAACTCAAACCCGGCGAACTGGCGGGATATTTTAAAGAGTGGAAGGTATTGTATCATCGTGAGGATGAGGAGACAGGTGTGGTTACGCTATTGGCAGAAAAATCTCAGGAACAGGGGCTGGTTTGAGGATGACATTATATATATCGGATTTGGACGGAACGTTGCTTCGAAATAACGGAGAGCTATCTCCTTTTAGCAGAGTTAACCTGTCTCGTCTTGTGGAAGAAGGCGTTTCTTTTACGGTTGCCAGCGCCCGCAGTGTGGCAGCCATTCGCAAAATTTTGAGCGGTGTTCCGATTCATCTTCCCGTGATCGAATTTAACGGAGCATTCATTTCGGACATGCAGACGGGAAGACATCATATGATAAACGCTGTTGACCCCGTGATTGTTCATGAGATTTATAATCGGGTAAAAGGGTACGGATGTGAATCGTTCATTTCCACTTATAACGGACAGGAAGATTGCCTTTATTATCATCAGATTGAAAATGACGGCATGTTATGGTACCACAATGACCGTCTTTTACATAAAGATCACCGTCTGAGATACACACAGCGGATAAAAGATACTTTTCGGGAACAGGTAATCTGTTTTACAATCATCGACCGGAAGCATCGGCTGGAGGAACTGGCTGCAGAAATCGAAGAAACCTATGATGGCAAAGTGGAGGTTCATTTATTTGAAAATCAGTATTCACCAGGATGGTACTGGCTGACCATACATGATCACAAAGCGACAAAAGACCAGGCGATCCGGCGCCTAGTGGATGAGTTTGGTTTTGATTTCGGCAGGTTAACGGTGTTCGGAGATCAAACCAATGATATTAAAATGTTTAAGGCGGCTGCCCGCTCGATTGCTGTGGACAATGCCTGTGATGAATTAAAGCAGTATGCTACGGAAATCATCGGTGCGAATGAGTCGGACAGCGTGGTTCGATTTATCATGGCTGAACAGAAGTATTATAATGAAAATGAATGAAGAAAAAAGCCGAGGGGGCATCATCGTTGCTTCTGGCATCAACCATTGAAAGTGTCGCACCGGAAGTTCATACCACAGTTGAAATCATGATGGAAAAACATATCCAGAATTTTAAACACGTGAAGGTGAATGATTTTGTCCTTTCCCACGATGCAGTCTCAAGATTGGCAGTGCGTTCTGCATTGAACGAAGGAAGCGTGGATATTTTCACACAATTATTAAGTCGCCAGCGGGGGGCAGATATCTGCCAAATACCTGTGAGACCGGAATGGAAGACATATGAAGATGCTTTTTTATCACTTCTAAAGGAAGGAGCTACTCTCATATCAAATAAAGGGGATATGACCATTAACAGTAAACTGAGTGAGCCCATTCCCCCGGATGCAAAGTTATTTGTGATATGTAATCGTGAAATTGGCTCACATAATAAGGATAACCGAATCTTGTAATCTTTTATTTCTTCCGGCCGAAGTCGCGTAATATAAAAAAAGATCTTCGCAACCATTCGAAGATCTTCTGCTTTTTAATTATGTACTGGTGCTGATGAGAGGACTCGAACCTCCGACCTACGCATTACGAGTGCGTTGCTCTACCAGCTGAGCTACATCAGCATGAAGCCGTTTGCTACTGACTCATACTTTTTACAAAAGCATATTAACATATTCGTTTCTCAATTTCAACAGGCAGTCAATCCCACCGTTTAAAAAGACTAAAAAAACCTGACTCCAAATACTTGTATGAGTCAGGCTTTAATAGATGAACAAATTACTTATCTATTCCGCCAATGGGTTGATGATCCATGTAAATGTGCCCCTTACTTCATCGAGTGAAGAATCACTCGAGGGAGTAGTGTCTGTCACAATAATCTGAACATCATACGTGCCGGCCGCATTGTAACTCCCTGAAATGAGACCCAAACCGTTGATCGTTAGTCCTGATGGTAAACCGATGGCTTCAAACATCAGTGTGTCTCCGTCAGCGTCATTTGCATAAGGACTCAAGTCCAATTCTACATACATTCCGACTGTTCCGGTTTGGTTCGGAATCGTCGCCAGCGTCGGCGTTGTATCGGTATCGGTAATTGTCCAAGTAAAGCTTCTGCTTACAGAATCACCACCGCTTTCATATACTGCGGCTGTGACAGAGTAACTCCCTTCTTCATCATAACCTAAAGTACCGCTTATGATTCCCGACGTGTTATCCAGCGATAGTCCGGTAGGTAACCCGTTCAGCTGGAATGTGACCGAAGAATTCGAAGGAATTGTTGCCGGCAGGGTGAAATGAACTGTGTCACCTTCAGCATTCGTACGGTCGGCAATCGGAGCCAGGCTCAAAGTTTCTACCGTACTAGGACGAGGATAAACTTTCATCTTAGCACTGGTAGATTTATCTCCTACCGTTGCCGTGATTGTATAAGTTCCAACCTCATCTGCCGTAAATTTTCCATTCCTATCGATATATCCTCCGGAAGCGCTCCAGATAACGGATACATCCGTCAGTTCTTTAAAGTCCATTCCAAGTACTTTTGCCTTAAATGTGAATGACTTCCCGGGTAAAATCCTTGCAGAACTCGGTTCGATTATGATGCTTTGAATAGCGGGAATACGTTCAATGGTCACAGTTTTGGATGTGCGATTTCCAACAGTATCCGCTGCGGAAATCACGAAATGGTTTATTCCCTCTTCTAGAGGAACCGTAGCTGTCCATTGTCCTTGATCGGCATTAAGGGCAATCGAATTTATTGTAAGAGATGTATGATCGTTGACTGTCCCTGTCAGAACAACCGTATCTTGCGTAGTGTGATCGGGGTAACCTGGATCCACTATCAATGTGGGTGGATCCGTATCTAAATAGGTTTGATATATCGTTTTCCCGTTTGATAGTATATAAGTGGAAAAAGCGACATCCGATAAAAAGAAAGCAAAGCCTCGATCTACTTTCATGTTGGCAGCATCAGCGTATAAAGAGAGTTGATCAACGCTGATCAGACCGGCTTCAACAGCTCCCTCAAGATAATCTTGCGGCCATGTTAGTCCCGGTTTCGATTTAATATCGAGGAACTTCATTACGAATGCGATTGCTTCCGCTACGGTGACCTCAGCATCCGGATTAAATGTACCGTCGGGATATCCTGTTGTTACACCAATTTGTTTGGCAATAGCAATATATCCCGATGACCAGTGACTTGAAGTGTCTGTAAACGAAGGTGCTCCCATCAGAAGTTTCGCATTCTCTTCCTGACCCAATGTTCTGACAAGGATAGTTATCATTTGTGCCCGAGTTAAGGCTTCGTCTAAAGCGAGATCTCCAGACAGGTCTACACCTGTAACAATCCCTAATTCTTTCATTCGCTCTGCGGATGATTGGACAGCTTGCGGATCAAAAAAAGTCGCACCGGCAGAAGGGAAAGATAATAAACCGAACAAGAGACAAATCATTAAAAAGATATTAAATTTTATCCTCAACATATAAATCCTCCCTAATATAACTATAAGCAATCTCGTCCATTTTTCATGTTATCCAAAGAAAACTTTTTCAAGAGAGTCACTTTAAAATTATTATATTATTCTGAAATTAAATTAACAATTCTTAATTGTTCAACAATGGTAAGGAACTTTCCCCTCCCGCGGGATATTGCAGATTATATTAGGAGCGATAATCCCATACGAAAAGGTTAAATTCACGATCGTCCGGCATGGCAGCATGTCTCCAGGTATAGTTCCCGTCGTACCTGGCACTGATGACGAACCGTGTTCTTGCATGAACATATTTCATGCTTTGATCATCGTGATCGGTGCGGATCGATCCGGTTAAATAAAGCTGACTGCCTTCCTCCGTTAACATCACATTGCTGAATTTTCCCTGAATTTTATGGGGCCATTGATCCTCGTCCGCTTCTTCATGAACTGATAAAGAACGCGGAAAATGATCCAGTTTGGATGACTCGGTGTAAGCCAGATCCATGCTTGTATCTAAATTGATTCCGCGATAGCTGACACCGACACCAAATTTTACTACAGTAAAGCTACCTTCTTGTGCTTTTTCATTTGTACCGGTCATGCTCATCTCGACAAAACTGTCATATCCATTGGTCACTACAGACATTTGGACCGGATCATCAAACAATCCGATTCCAAAAGGAGAGTCATCATTCTGATAAAATGGACAGTTGGACGTTGTGTATTTGTCTGTTAAATCAAGGGCTACTCCCCCTTTACCGTCAGAAACAACGGCTTTAACCGTTCCCTCAATCCAGTAGGTAAGGTTACAAAAGGGACTGGCAGGATAGGTTTCCCAGTATTTGAAAATCTTTTTACGACGGCTGACGTAGACAATGTGTTCTTCAAATATAGAAAACTCGTCTCGTCTTATGGTCGGTTCTTCAATGATCGTTATTCCACTGTCTATGGGCTCAAATACAAGAGGTTGCCAGTAATCCGTTCCGAAAAATTCAGCTTGATGGAATACATGTTTATTTTGCAAAATCCATTCCAGTTTTTGCGTATACCTGCCGAACGCCCTGAATTTTCCTTCGAAAATAGATAAAGCTCTCATTTCAGGTTTAAAAAGATACATCCTCAGGACCTTACCATTCTGTAACTGATTGAATAAACCGTTTTGTTCATTTACCCCGGAGAGACTGAAGTGAACCACTTCAAAATTTCCGGATTGATCGATGAGAGTGGCAGTAACTATGTCGGCAACGACCGGGCTTCTTTTTAATTGACCCTGTAAATTAACTTTTTCCGTCCCTCCGTTAAATTCGACACTCCCTTTGATGCGAATAAAGTTATTGTTGACGATCAGATTTTTCAATGTGAACTTCGACGGTACCATTTCCCCGATAAACTCCTTTTTATTCAGATTCAAATAAGTCTTTCCGTTGATGACCGGGGCAATTTCGTTATAGCCGGAAAAAGGAAACACCATGTTCAAGTTCAAGATGAACACCAATAAAGACAGAAGCGCTCTATTCACGGGGCATTCTCCTTTCGCAGAATGAGTCGTCCACCTCCACCGGCGTATGAGAAAAAAATCTTTTTCATCAATAGATTCACGTGAATTCGCGCCATTTCCTGCGAAGGTCATTGAGTCAAATGTAGAGGGTAAAATTTTTCGACAAATCAACCTGTCAACATAAAAAACCCCATCACCGAAATGATTATTTCCATTTAAGAATAAGTCGGAATCTTTTTTCGTAAAAATCACTTTGTAAAATTTAACGGACACTTTTTGTGATCCGGCAACGAATCTATTTCATAAACACCAATTATGGTATAATAATCTAAATCATTAAATGAAAAAGGGGATGCCCATGATCGGCAAACGCATACAACAACTTCGCAAACAAAAAGGCATGACATTGTCCGAGTTGGCTGAACGTGCCGGTGTGGCGAAATCTTATTTAAGTTCCATTGAGAGAGAAATTCAATCCAATCCGTCCATTCATTTTTTGGAAAAGGTGTCGGATGTACTGGGTGTACAGGTGGAATCACTGGTAAACCAGAAAAATGAACGTGAGCCGGCGTCCGGGTTGGATGAAGAATGGCTTCAACTTGCCAGGGAGGCCATGGATTCAGGGATCAGCAAGGAAGAATTCAAGGAATTTCTTGAGTTCCAAAAATGGCGCACAAGCCGAAATCCATAGATGCGAAATTTGTCAAAAGTCTTTAACCATTCGGTTAGGGGCTTTTTTTTGCTTCCGGCAGTGAAATTTCAACATTTATTAAAATATCGAAATTATCCCTCATATTTTCGAGATGACATATTAATTTATGCTACATTATAGTAAAATATAATAGAAAACTTTGAAAATTGTAGAATTGTGACGTAAAAATTTAATCTGCATAATTTAATTGGAATGGAGAAACCGGTACGAATAGTCCGTTCGAAAGGTGGGGCAGGATGAAAAAAACCAATCCATTCATAAATGTTTTTCATGCAATTGAGGATGGGAGTGCAGATTTATACCGTGTGGTAAAAGAAAAATCAATGAGAAATACCATATGGCTGCTCATGATTCTTACCTTCATCCTGATTTTCATGCGTATATTTGAGCAGGATATTATATTAACAGAGTCTGCTTACCTTACAATACATACCGCACTGGAAACATTTTCTGTATTTGTGGCGATCTTGGTATTTGCGGTTGGGTGGCATGGTTATACAAAAGAACAGCCTTCCAATTACGTATTGTTAGCCTGTGCTTTTCTTGTAGTCGGGCTGGTTGATTTCTCACATACCCTTTCTTTTCGGGGAATGCCTGATTTTTTTACACCGAGTGATCCCGAAAAAGCGATTAATTTCTGGTTGATCGCCCGACTTATGACCGGTCTCTCCCTTTTCGCCATCATTCTTTTGCCGTGGAAACCCTTTGCCTCCATCCGATTGCGCTATTTGTACCTTTTCATCGCGGTACTGTTTGTGATGATTGTACACTGGCTGGGCTTTTATCACCCTGACTTGTTTCCGAGAACATTTATTGAAGGTGAAGGTCTCACTTCATTTAAAATCGGAATGGAGTATCTGATCATTTCAATTCATGTTCTTACGGCAGCCATTATTGTGTTTCAAATGCGGAACCCTCTTCCCTATCATGCCTCATATTTGTTTGCGGCAGTAACCATAATGGCATTGAGCGAATTATGTTTTACCCTTTATGATGACGTGAATGATGCTTATAACTTACTGGGACATATCTATAAATTTATTGCCTTTACGTATATTTACCGGACAATTATCATCGATCATGTTCAACTTCCTTTATTGCGCATGCTCTCTTCTCAGCAATCACAACAGCGCCAGGTGGACATATTGGAGGCAACCACTGATTTTGTCGCAACTGCCAATCAAAACGGAAAGGTGCTTTATTACAATTCAGCAGCCAGAAAAATGTTGGGAATTGACGATGATGAATCCATTTCACATCTTCACATAAAGGACACCCATCCTGAATGGGCAGCTGACCTGGTGTTAAAGGAGGGCTTGCCCGCAGCGGAAAGAGACGGGGTATGGAGCGGAGAAACGGCATTTATTAATCGCAAGGGTGAAGAAACTCCGGTTTCACAGGTTATTATTGCCCATAAAAATAAGGAGGGCAAGGTGGATTATTACTCCACTGTTGCCCGGGACGTGACTTATATCAAACAGGCTGAGGAAAAGCAGCTGCTGGCGGCTAAGGTTCTGGAAAACATGAACGAAAGTGTGATCGTGACGAATGCTGACCGGGAAATTATATCTGTTAATCCGGCGTTTACAAAGGTTACCGGATATGCGGAGGATGAGGTGATCGGCAAAAACCCCCGCATTCTCAGTTCCGGACGGCATGATGACGAATTTTACCGTAAAATGTGGTCGATAATTCACAGAGAAGGCATGTGGGAAGGGGAAATCTGGAATAAACGTAAAAACGGAGAGATATATCTTGAAGGGGTTACGATTAGTGCGGTCAAGGACGAGCAGGGCCAATTAATTCATTATGTGGCCGTTTTCAGAGATATCACCGAGAACAGACGATTGGAAGAACAAATTGAGTTTCAGGCTTACCATGATACGCTGACCCTGATCCCCAACCGTGTGTTGTTATACGACCGCCTCAATCAAGCGATTGCCCGTGCCCGACGCAATCAAAAACAACTGGCTGTAATGTTTCTCGATCTTGATCGTTTCAAACGTATCAACGATACGCTGGGTCATTCGACGGGTGATCAGTTATTGAAAGCGGTAAGCGAACGATTGACCGGAATCATGAGGGATAGTGACACCGTTGCCCGTCAGGGCGGAGATGAGTTCATTATTTTATTGCCGGAAATTGAGGACATTCAGGATGCGGCTGCCGTTGCTGAGAAAATTATTGAGACACTTAAAAAGCCCTTTTTCCTTGAAGGTCATGAATTGTTTATTACCACGAGTATCGGGATCAGTATTTTTCCGGACGATGGCAGCGACCGGGAAACGCTGATAAAAAATGCGGATACGGCAATGTATCGTGCAAAAGAACAGGGGCGCAACAATTACCAGTTTTATCAGAGAGATAATCTGGAAGGATCCTTTGATCGTCTTTCAATGGAAACGGATCTGCGCAAAGCCCTGTCAAGAGGAGAATTTACCCTTTATTATCAGCCTCGCGTTGATTTAAAAAGCGGAAAAATTGTCGGGATGGAAGCACTCATTCGGTGGAATCATCCCCGATACGGGATTATCTCTCCCGCCCGCTTCATCCCGCTGGCGGAGGAAACGGGGTTAATCATCTCACTCGGGAAGTGGGTATTATCCGAGGCATGCAGGCAAAACAAGCTCTGGCAGGAAAAAGGTTTTAAAAATTTAAAAGTGGCCGTCAATTTATCCATGATGCAATTTAAACAGAAAGAACTGGCAGAACAGATTGAAGTTGTGCTGAAACAGAGCGGGATGGAACCTCAGTACCTTGAACTGGAACTGACTGAAAGTATCCTGATGAACAATCCAGATGTAACCTTAAATACACTTCAAAAATTAAAAAGAATGGGAATTTTAATAGCTCTCGATGATTTTGGTACCGGATATTCATCATTTAATTATTTAAAACGTTTTCCCATTGATGTGATTAAGATTGATCAGTCGTTTGTCCGTGACATCTTGAAAAACCAGGATGACCGGGCAATTGTGACTGCGATGATCAATCTGGCACACAGCCTTGGTTTGCGGGTGATTGCAGAAGGTGTGGAAAAAATAGAACAACTCCAATTTTTAATTGACATGGATTGCGATGAGGTTCAGGGATATTATTGCAGCCATCCGATTACTGCAGGTGAATTTGAGGAACTGCTTATCGGAAATCAGGGAAATATGAAGTGTGTTGATGTTTGAGCGATGCCGGTACTTCTGCTTCCCCGGAGAATGTGGTGATACATGATGAAAGAAGATCCTCAGGTACAAGTTTTTAAAATTACAGATGCGGAAGAAAAAGAACCGGTCAGTATATGGTCCGGTTCCTTCCGATTACTTTTGTGGATTTTCATATTGCTGGCCATCATAGAGGCAGTTTTTTTTCTTTTTATCCCTCCGGTTATTCTAAACAAGGCGCTCTATCTCAGTCTTCACAATCTCATCGAAATCATGACCCTGGTCATTTCGATGCTGGTTTTCGTACTGGGGTGGAATTATTATCGTAAGTATCCGTCTCATAACGTGGTATTGCTGTCCTATTCATTTCTGGCCATCAGTGTCTTGAAATTTGCCCACACCCTGTCCTATCCTGACATGCCACCGTTTTTTACTTTGAATACACCTCACAAGTCGATCATTTTTAGCCTGGGAACGGAATTTTTAATCGCCTTTGTTTTGCTTGCGACGGCGCTCGTTCCGTGGAAACCGATACGATCTGCGCGTACTCGATATCGATATGTATTCGTCTTTTTGCTATACGCATTTTTACTATATGTGGTCGGATTTTTCCTGATTGACCGGATCCCCCTCATGTTTGAAGAAGAGCGGGGACTGACTATATTTAAGATTTCTGCCGAATATGTCCTGATGGCAGTCCATCTGCTTACGGCCGTTTTTCTGTACCGGCGATACAATCGCATGGTATCTTTTGATGTTCCCAAATTATTGATTGCGGTCATGATCATGTTTTTAAGCCGGATATTTCTTCTCAATTACCGGGATGTGAATGATTCCGTCATCCTTATGGGCCACATTTATGTCATGATTGCATTTGTATTGATTTATCAGGCGGTTATCAAGGAAAATATGTTACGTCCTTTTCATCGCTTGCGTCAGTCGGAAGCCGCCCTCAACAAAAGCAGAGAGTGGCTCTTGACGACGTTGACCAGTATCTATGATGCGGTAATCACCACGGATATAAACGGAAAGATTACTTTCATGAATCGCAGTGCTGAAACGTTAACAGGCTGGAATGCTATTGATGCGTTCGGGCGGGATGTGAAAGAGATTTTTCCCATTGAGGGAGATGGCAATCATCCTGTGGATCAACTTTTTCAAACCGATTATCATCAGGGATATATCATGGAACTGGCTTTGCAAAATAAAAAAGGAGAAAGAATATACATTCAATCGAGTGCTACTGTGATTAAAGGTGCGGGAGGGAAAATAAACGGGGGCGTTTTTGTTTTTCGCGATATTACGCGACGCAAATTAACGGAAGAAAAAGAAAAAAGATTGACTGCTATTCTCGAGGCAACAACGGATATTGTAGCCATAGCCGATGCAAACCAACGAGTGTTGTATTATAATCAGGCGGCAAAAAAACTTCTTGGTATTGATAATCATCCAGATATTACCAATATTCACATCTCTGACACCCACCCGAAATGGGCAATTGACATTGTTTTGAATCAGGGATTGCCCACAGCTGCTCAATATGGCGTATGGGAAGGAGAATCCGCTTTTCTTAATATGAATAACGGATATGAAATTCCGGTGTCTCAAGTGATTCTCTCTCATATAAATGAGGAGGGCAAGGTGGATTACTATTCCACCATCGCCCGGGACATTACAGAATTGAAAAAAGCGGCGGAAAAAGAAAAGTTATCGGCGGTTGTCATTGAAAACATTGATGAAGGGGTCATCATCACAGATTCAAATCAGCGTATTTTATCCGTCAACCCTGCATTTACCCAGATTACGGGATATCAGGAATATGAGGTTTTTGGAAAAAAACCGAGTATTATTCAGAGTGGCAGACATGATCAAAAGTTTTATGAAGCGATGTGGTCTAAAATCGAGAAAACGGGCCGCTGGCAGGGAGAAATCTGGAATCGCAGAAAAAATGGAGAAGAATTTCTTGAGGAAATTACCATTACACGTGTCGCTAATGAAAAAGGAGAGATCACTCATTACGTCGCTCTGTTTAAAGATGTTACCGAAAAGCGGATCACGGAAGAACTGTTGCACAAGTCCGAGCGACTTGCTGTTGTCGGCCAACTTGCCGCCGGTATGGCTCACGAAATTCGCAATCCGCTTACGTCCATAAAAGGATTTGTTCAATTGATCAGTGGACAGTCGAGTCAAACCGAACCTTATGCCAAAATCATATTATCCGAACTGGACAGGATCAATCATATCGTCAGCGAGTTACTGGTCTTGGCCAGACCGCAGGCGCGAAATTTTAATCATTTCACCTTGCCCGAACTGGTCAAGGAAGTTGTGGTATTGTTTGACACTCAGGCGATCATGAATAATGTGCAAATTGTATCATTCCTTGAGAAGTCTTTACCCCTCGTCTATGGGGACAGGAATCAATTAAAACAGGTTTTTATCAATATATTAAAAAACGCAATTGAAGCAATGCCGCTCGGAGGGGAAGTGAAGGTGGATATCGTAGAAAGGGACGATACACACCTTGTCGTCCGGTTTATGGATCAGGGAGAAGGAATAGCCCCGGAACATCTGGATAAACTCGGAGAACCCTTTTACACTACAAAAGAGAAAGGAACCGGTCTCGGATTGATGGTCAGCTACAATATTATCAGGGAGCATCAGGGTGAAATCAATATTTCCAGTCATCCGGGAAAGGGGACAACGGTAGAAGTCGTCATTCCCATTCATCATCACTGATCAAGTGTCATCCCTGTGGTCCAGAGTTTAATACTCAAATCAAGCAAAAAAAGATCATCGGGATCCATAAGGGAACGGTCTGTGAGAGTTTCGATTTTTTTCAGACGGTAAAGCAGGGATTGACGGTGTAAATTGAGCGCTCTCGCAGTCTGGCTGACATTGCGTTGATGGCGGATATAGGTGGCCAGCGTTCGCACCAGATCCAGTCCTTTTTGTTCGTCATGTTCCAGTAAGGTACCGATGGTAGAGAGAGCAATTTCCTTGATCTCATCATTGCCGGCCAGACATTGCAGTGTGCGGTAGATTCCGGTGTTTGCGTAGGTGCTTCTTTGTCCGGGGCCGCGCTGTCTTCGCCCCACATTTAATGCGATACGTGCATCATCAAAACTTTCATGAAACCGATTGACTCCCGCGCTGTTTTCTCCAATTCCCCAGGACATTGACAGTCCCGGGAGAATCTCTTTTAATAATCGTTCCACTTCATCCAGGTATTGATGAATGGAATCGTTGTTCTGTCGTTGAGGTATCTGTAAAAACACAATAAAATGATCCCGCTGGTACGTGGTCATCACTTCTTTATTGAGGTTTTTGCCGGCAGAGATCAATTGTTCTTCGATGTGATTGATCATGTTCTGTTTCCACTGTTCAAAGGCGGGGGCATCCTTCTTTCTTTTTTTGTATAAATCGTCGAGGTTTTCGGGATATCCCAGCATACAGACATAGGGCAAATTCACATTAAATTGCAGGGTTTTTGCCTGAGATAATACGGTGTCCCAGGAATCAAATTCCCCTCTGGCCAGACTCCATACAAAATCGCCGCGCAGACGCATTTCCGTTTCCTGTATGGCGTGTTCCCGCTGAAACCATAACGCCGCAACGGTTACAGCATGTTCCAATATATTGGCATTTCCACTGTCCAGAAAAGATTCGGGGTGGACATGCGGAGGAATGGAGACCATAATATACCCCTGTGTACGGCTGGCATAACCGACGGCAAGGCGCATTAGGGTGTGTTGTTTGAAATGGGAGAAGGATACATGGGTGAACGGGATATTTTGAGAACGCAGCATTTGCCAGTCAAGGGGATGATCCATAATCAGTGCATGTTCGTTCCATTCTTGAACAATATCTCTGGCTGTGGGACTGAAGCCTTTTATCGCATCGTCCTGATCTGTAATAAAAACAGGGCGGTTAATTTTTTGTTGCAATACCCGGGCAAAAACGGTTAGATCTGCACCACTCATAAACAGTTGCAATAACTGCCTTTGCATCTCTTCCGATTCTTTCAACACAGAGCGCTGCCAGTTTTGTAATTGTTCCAGCACGTCCTTCATAATATCTGCAAAGCGTACTTCCCAGGGGATTTCAATAATCGGAAAATTTTCTTTTTCTGCATACCGGAGTACATTTTCAGGTATGTTGATAATGTGACGTCCTGTTGCAACCCCGAGAGCTGAAGCGTGTGAGCGGGCGATGTCCTCTACAAACCTCTGAAAAAGAGAGGGATCATGACCGCAACCTACTCCTGTCGTCAGGACAAATTCATGCTTCTGTACAAAATCTTCAACAGGGATTTCAATCACAGAAATGGATCCGACGGGTATACTGTCAAGCATATTCTTGGCCGTCCTGACCCTGCCCTGTTTCATCACCTCAAGTTCCATCACGTTTTTCACCGTAAATTGCATCCAGTCTCCCCCCCTTTTTTGAAAAGTCGAAAATACGGTTATCTCTATTTTACCCCTCTTTGCCCACAATTTTAAGCCGGAGAGGAAGATTGATTCCTCCTTTTACCAGTCACCAGAGCCGGTATGTTTCATGGGGTGAGTATAAAACGGGAACCCCTGCTGCGTCAACTTATTTACTGAAAAATTAAAATTATCATTAAAATTGTCTACATTTTGATGAAAAACTTCATACAGTTCTGCCATTGAGCCAAAACTACATCTTTCATAAGATGGGGGTACACGAAGGGAATGTCTCAGTCGTTACTTGAAAATTAAAAATTAAAAATCGGCAAGGTGTAAAGGAGTGTTGGAGTTGGTTATGTTGTCATTTGATATTGCAGAGTATCAACAGCGGTTGCGTAATGTGAAACAAAGAATGGCAGCGGAAGGGATTGACGTTTTGTTAATCACAGATCCCGCCAACATGAATTATTTATCCGGATATGACGGATGGTCTTTCTATGTTCATCAAATGCTGGTAGTGATTATCGATGAAGATCAACCTTTTTGGATCGGAAGAGGTCAGGATGCCAACGGAGCGAGACTTACGACATGGTTAGACTCCGACAACATCATTCCTTATGCCGATGATTATGTTCATTCCACAATCAAACATCCGATGGATTTTGTCGCCGATATTCTCACTCAAATCGGGCAATCAAATAGGACCATCGGGGTAGAGATGGATTCCTTCTATTTTACCGCCCAGAGTTTTGAAAGGTTAAAAAGGGGACTTCCCGATGCCACGTTTACCAATGCCAATGTGCTGGTCAACTGGGTGCGCATCGTGAAGTCGCCGCAGGAGATCGAATATATGCGGCGGGCGGCAAAAATCGCGGAAAAGGCCATGCAAAAAGCGATTGATTCCATTGATGCGGGGGTCAGAGAGTGTGATGTCGTCGCCAATATCTATCATGCACAAATGAGCGGTACCGACGAATATGGCGGAGATTATCCGGCAATCGTACCTCTTTTGCCATCGGGTAAAAAGACGTCTGCACCGCATCTGACCTGGACCGATGATCGCTATAGTGAGGGAGATCCGGTCATCATCGAACTTGCAGGATGTTATAAACGATATCACACGCCGATTTCCAGAACGGTTTCCATCGGTGAGCCTCCCGAAATCGTCAAGGAACTTTCCAAAGTTGTGCTCGAAGGTATTCAAGTTACACTCGATGCAATCCAGCCGGGGATCACCTGTGGGGAATTGGAAGCCGTCTGGAGAAAAGCCATTGAAAAATCCGGTTTTTCCAAGGAGTCGCGTATCGGATATTCAATGGGGCTTAATTATCCGCCTGATTGGGGAGAGCGTACGGCAAGTATTCGTCCCGGAGACGGCACCGTCCTACAGCCGAATATGACATTCCACCTTATTCCCGCAATCTGGCTTGATGTGTATGGTTTTGAGGTGAGTGAATCTTTCCGCGTTACGGAAACGGGGCACGAGACATTCATGAATTTCCCTAGACAGCTTTTCATTAAATAACAACCAGTTAAGGGATTAAGATTCGACTGGTCATCTTTTTTTAAAACAAACAGAGGAGAGTGAGAAACATGAGACAAAAAGGGATTAACGAACAGGCTCAGGTTGGAACAAAATCGGTTTGGGCGGGTGAAGAAGAATATTTGGTACAGGGTTCAACACAGGTTCCGGTTGTACACAGTGTATCTTTTGGGTATGACGACATTGACGAGTGGCATGATGTTGCTCTGGGAAAAAGAAAAGGACATATTTACGGAAGAAACACCAATCCGACCGTGCAAATATTTGAAGAGAAGGTACGTATTTTAGAAGGCGCTGAGGCTGCGACCAGTTTCGCGACGGGAATGGCAGCGATCAGCAATGCCCTGTTTACGCTGTTGTCACCCGGAGAGCGCGTCGTATCTGTTAAGGATACCTACGGCGGAACAAATAAAATTTTTCTTGAATTTCTGCCGCGCTTTCAGGTGGATGTAACCTTATGTGATACCACTGATCATGAGAAGATTGAAGCGGAAGTGGCGAAAGGGTGTAAAGTGTTATACCTTGAGACACCCACTAACCCGACTTTAAAAGTGATGGACCTTGAACGCTTGATCAAAGCGGCTAAAAAGGTGGGAGCGACTGTGATCGTGGATAATACCTTCGCAACGCCGGTCAATCAAAACCCGATTGCCCTCGGCGCAGATCTGGTGTTACACAGTGCCACCAAATTTCTCGGCGGTCATGCCGATGCCCTCGGCGGAGTCATTTGCGGACGAAAAGACCTGATTGAACAAATTTATCATTATCGTGAAATTAATGGCGCCACATTGCATCCCATGGCAGCATACCTTTTGTTGCGCGGAATGAAGACCCTTCATTTACGTGTGCGTCAGCAGAATGAAAGTGCACTCAAAATTGCCCGATTCCTGGAAGGTCAACCGATGGTGGAAGCCGTCTACTATCCCGGACTGGAATCAAATGAAGGACATGAGATTGCCAAAAAGCAGATGCGTGGATTCGGGGGTATGCTCAGTTTCGCCTTAAAAGGTGAAGTGGAAGCACTGAGAGAATTTTTGCCGCGCCTGCGTTATGCTCACCTTGCAGCAAATCTCGGGGCAGTAGAAACCATTGCCGCACCTCCGAGAACAAGCAGTCATGTCGAATGTACAGCAGAAGAACGGGCCGCGATGGGAATTCCGGAAGGACTGGTGCGCTATTCAGTCGGAATTGAGGATACGGAAGACCTGATTGCCGATCTGAAACAGGCCCTTGAACATTTGGAGAGTAAAATGGGCGTGAGTACGAAATAAGATGAGTCACATATGTATTCTCCCTGTTCGTGTATACGGGCAGGGAGATCATTCACTCATCAAAGATAGAAGGAGGAAGATGAAACATGGCGCATAAACTGGCATTCATAGGATTTGGCGTTGTCGGACAGGGACTGGTCGAAATTTTAATTGATAAAAAAGAGAGATTACGAAAAAAGGAAAATTTTACAGCTGAGTTGGTTGCCATATGCGACAAGTTGAAGGGATCCATTTATCATCCCGACGGCCTTGATATGGAGAAGGTACTTGAAGTCGTAAGAACAACGGGGAAACTTGACGATTACCCCGATACACCGGGATTGATTCGTGGCTGGGACAGCTTTGAAACCATTGAAAAAAGCAATGCCGATACGATCATCGAAGTGACTTTTACCGATGTAAAGACGGGTCAGCCGGCCATCGACCATTGCAGGGCTGCTTTTAAAAGCGGCAAGAATGTCGTGACCAGCAATAAGGGACCGGTAGCCCTTGCATATCAGGAACTATCTGAACTTGCCGCGGAAAACGGAGTCCAATGGGGAATCGAGGGTTCGGTGATGAGCGGTACCCCTGCCATCCGTATGCCTTTGGTCTCGCTTGCGGGGAATGAGATCACTGAAATCAAAGGGATTCTAAATGGAACCACCAATTATATCCTCTCAAAAATGGAAGAAGGACTTTCATACGAAAAAGCGCTTTCACAGGCGCAAAAACTGGGGTATGCGGAAGCAGATCCGACCAATGATGTCGAAGGTTTCGATGCCATGTACAAAGTAGTGATCCTGGCCAACGTGATCATGGGAATTCCATTAAAAAAAGAAGATGTCCATGTGCAGGGAATCTCGCATTTGACGCTGGATGACATTGAAAAGGCCAGACAGCAAGGGAAGAGGTGGAAACTCCTCGCCAGAATCCGGAAAAATGGAGAAAGTGTAACGGCAAGTGTTTCACCGGAAATGATTCCTCTGCATGACCCGCTGGCCGGTGTCATGGACGCGACCAATGCTGTGACCTTTGATTGTGACCTTGCCGGTCCGATTACACTGGTTGGAGCGGGAGCAGGAAAAATTGAAACCGGATTCTCGTTATTAATTGATCTGTTAAATTTTGAAAAATCCAGGTAAATCCCGATCGAAAGGTGGTATGCGTGATGATGACGAAGACGACGGGTAAAAGCATGTTAATTGGAGGAAAGTGGGTCACTTGTGATAGAATAATAGAAGTACGTGATCCGCAGGACAATTCAATCGTTGATACGGTACCTGCTGCATCGGCTGATGATATGCTTCGCGCCATTGAGGAAGCGAAGGAAGGAATGAAAATCGCAGCCCGTATGCCGACATATGAGCGGATCTCTGTAATCAATGGTGCAGCTGACTACATTGAAAATCGAAAAGAGGAATATGCGGTCACCATTGCCCGTGAGGGAAGTAAAACCATTCGTGAGGCACGAAAGGAAGTTGCACGTTGTGTAGAGACGCTTCGTATCAGTGCGGAGGAAGCGCGACGAATCAACGGAGAAACGATTCCTTTTGATCAGATGCCCGGAAATGAAGACCGGGTTGGTTATTACTACCGTTTTCCGGTAGGGATTATTGGAGCAATTACCCCTTTTAATGATCCGCTGAATCTGGTTGCTCATAAGGTAGGACCTGCCATTGCATCAGGTAATGCCATCGTCGTGAAACCAGCAACTGTTACACCGCTAAGTGCTCTGCTTTTAGCCGAAGCCTTTATGGAGGCCGGCCTTCCCCCTAAAGTTTTATCCGTAGTAACGGGTTATGGAAGTGAAATTGGTGATCCCCTTGTTACCCACCCTGCTGTCCGCAAAATCTCCTTCACCGGAGGTCTTGAAGCGGGAACGGCAATCAGCCGCAAAGCCGGTCCGAAAAAAATCAGCATGGAGTTGGGTTCTAATTCTCCCGTAATTGTTCTTAAAGATGCCGATGTGGATCATGCCGTCGAAGCGACGGTATCCGGTTCCTTTTGGGCAGCAGGTCAAAATTGTCTGGGCGTTCAACGTATTTTTGTTGAAGAAGTAATCTATGAAGAATTTCAAGAAAAGTTCGTCAACAGAACCCGGCGGTATCGCGTCGGCGACAAACTCTCTGAAGAGACGGATATGGGTCCGATGATCAATGAACAGGAAGCGCAGAGAGTTGAGAGTTGGGTGAACGAAGCCGTTGCAGAAGGTGCGAAGCTTTTGTGCGGCGGTGAAAGAAAAGGTGCATTTTATATGCCCACGGTTTTGACGGACATTCCGGACCATTGCACCCTTGCGAAAGAAGAGGTGTTCGGACCGGTTGTCTCCATCATTAAAATCCGTAGTCTTGATGAGGCGATTCTGCAATCCAACAATGTGAATTACGGTTTGCAGGCCGGAATTTTTACTCGTGATGTGGATCAAGCTTTTGAAGCTATCTATAGATTGGATGTCGGGGGGGTGATGATCAATGACAGCAGTGACTTCCGCATTGACGGGATGCCGTTCGGCGGGGTTAAAGGTTCCGGAATCGGCCGTGAAGGAGTAAAGTTCGCCATCGCGGAAATGACGGAAACCAAAGTCGTATGTTTTAAACTGAGAGATGCCTATCAAGGACGATGAATTTGTCAATTAGGGGGGGTTGCGTTCATTGAAATGGATTGAAGCGCTTGACAACTTCATCATGAAACTGGAAGAAAAAATCTTAAGCTACTCGATTATCATCATTACGATCATGGTGGTTGGAAATGTTTTGAACCGCGCCATACTGGGATCGAGCTGGTCGTTTGCCGAAGAGATCAGCAGATTCTCGGTCATTCTTGCAACCTTTATGGGAATCGGTTATGCGGCGAGAAAAGGAAGGCACATCAATATGTCCGCATTCTTTGACATCGCTCCGCCCAGGGTAAAGAAGGCGCTGGCCATCATCATTCCGGCCATAACTTCCATTGTTTTATTCATGATGACGTACTATGCCTATGGCTATTTGATGAATGTCTATCATTCCGGCCGGGTGACCTCGGCACTGGAAGTGCCGGTGTATCTGATGATTTTGTTTGTTCCGGTCGGGCTGTTTCTGGGGGGCGTACAATTTTTACGTAATTTGTGGATCAACATTAAAGAGGAAGAAGTGTATCTTGCGACAGAGAAAAAGGATTACTCGTCGCAGGAAAAATAACAAAGAGAGGAACAATATATGGTTACCACTCTATTATTAGTCATGGTTGTCCTATTGGTACTGGGTTTACCGATGATGATCCCGTTGATTGCCGCTCCCTTGATTATTGTACTCATATACTATCCGACAAAAATAGATCCGATGTTTCTGATACAGCAGATGATGGAGGGCATATCTTCATTTGTGTTGCTGGCGGTTCCCCTGTTCATCTTTGCAGCGGACATCATGTCAACCGGCCATACATCAAAACGTTTGCTGGATTTTGTAGGGGCTTTTGTCGGTCACCTGCGGGGAGGTTACGCAATCACGACGGCAGCAGCCTGTACGCTTTTTGGAGGGATATCGGGTTCCACTCAGGCGACGGTGGTTGCAATCGGAAAGCCCATGCGTGAACGATTGCTGTCGGTGGGATATAAAGATTCCAGTGCAATCGCCTTAATCATTAATGCCAGTGATGTTGCCCTGCTGATTCCGCCGAGTATCGGAATGATCATTTATGCACTGGTCACCGGAACATCGGTCAGTCAATTGTTTCTGGCTGGCATTGTTCCCGGATTGCTGGTCTTTCTGTCCTTTGCCATATACAGTTATTTTTATGCAAAAATTAAAAACATTCCGCTGGCTGAAAAAATGTCCTGGAGAGACCGTCTTTATCAGACGAGAAAAGCACTGTTGCCGCTGGGATTTCCACTGATCATCATCGGGGGAATCTATTCGGGGAAGTTCAGTCCGACAGAGGCTGCGGGAATTTCCGTTTTATACGCATTGATTCTGGAAGTCGTGATATTCCGCTCCATCAAAATATCGGATATTCCAAGAATCGCTTTATCAACGGGACTGGTAACTTCTGCTGTGTTTGTCCTGGTAGCGGGAGGTCAGGCATTTACCTACGTCATCTCCTATGCACGCATTCCGCAAATGGTTACGGAAGCTGTACTGGGTACGGATCCATCCGCATATTATGTCCTATTTATCGTCACCGTCTTTTTCTTCATCGGGTGTATGTTTGTGGATCCGATCGTGGTGATCCTGATTCTTACACCGATCTTTTACCGGGCTGCCATGCAGGCGGGGATTGATCCGGTACATCTTGGCGTGATCATCACATTTCAGGCTGCTTTGGGTTCAGCAACACCACCATTCGGGGTGGACATTTTTACAGCCAGTGCCGTGTTTAACAAACCATATCTGGAAGTGATTCGAGGCACACCGCCTTATATCCTGATTTTAGTGATTATTTCGATTTTACTCATATTTTTTGAAGAAATTTCACTCGCATATCGTTACTTCATGTTCTGACGAGTGAGGGTGTGATTTCTTCAAGCTTAAATATAAATTTTGAGGAGGGGTTTTTTCATGGTATTGAAAAAGAGATCTTTGCTTGTACTCAGTATCCTGCTGGTTCTGAGTATCGTCCTTGCCGCGTGCGGAGGAGGTTCGAACAATGCGGGTTCCAACACAGGCGGTAATGATGGAAGTTCAGCCAGCGGAGGCAATTCAGGCGGAGAAGAAGCAAAGACCTATCAATGGCGTTTTGTAACGGAAGAAATGGACGGACAGGTTCAATATGAATATGCTCAGGAATTTGCCAAGCGCATGAATGAAAAGTCTGACGGAAGAATAACCATCGATGTTTTTGAGTTTGGCGGACTGGGTAGCGAAGTTGATCAGGTTGAACAATTACAAAACGGTGCAGTCGAGTTAGCAATTGTTTCTCCCGGATTCACCGGAACCATGGTAAAAGAAGGACAAATTTTCGCCCTTCATTTCCTGTTCCCTGATGATCTTAAAACCACTCAAAAGATTCTTGATACGAGTGAGGCGTTGAATCAGGATCTTGCGGCTCTGTATGAACAACATAACATTAAGCCGCTGGCATTTTGGTCTGAAGGCGCCATGCAGTGGACGAGTGACCGTCCGATCCGTACACCGGATGATTTTAAAAACTTCAAAATGAGAACACAGAATTCTCCGTTGATTCTGGAATCCTATAAAGCTTATGGTGCCAATCCGACGGCAATGAGCTGGGGAGAATTGTACACAGGTCTTGAACGCGGAACCGTTCAGGGTCAGGAGAACCCGATTTTCTTCATCGAAGATGCTTCTTTCCATGAAGTACAGGATTATATGACCATTTCCAACCACAACAACTATGTTGCCATGACAACCGTTAATCCGGATTTCTACAACAACCTGCCGGAAGATATTCGTGCCATGATCGATGAAACGGTTGAAGAATTAAGACCGTGGGTATTTGATCTTCAAATGAAAATGAACGAAGAATACCTGCAAAAAATCATCGATAACAAAGAGTATCCGACTGAAATCATTGAGTTGACGGAAGAACAACGTGCCGCATTCAGAGAGAAAGCATTACCGGTTCGCGAATACTTCGTGAATGAAGTGGTAGGAGAAGAAGGAAAACAAATTCTTGAGAAGTTGCAGCAGGAGATCGAAACGGCAACAAAATAATGACTTGATAAACGTTTGGACAGGCCGGAATCCCTTTACAGGGGAGCCGGCCTGTTTTTTAAAAAATATTCCGGATTTGATTTGACTTTCCTTCACTGCGTTCGGCCGGTCTGCATCAAATCGGGCTGTAACATATGATTTCCAATATTTGCGGGTACATGTTACGATAGATTTCAGAGATTGGGATGGAAGGGGAATGCCTGTCATGAACAAAAATCAATTGGGCTCGTCTGATCTGTATGTTACGGAAATCGGTTTCGGATGCATGTCGCTGGGAACAGATGAACAACCTGCCGTGCGAATCATTCACGAAGCCATTCACCAGGGAGTCAATTTTTTTGATACGGCCGATCTATATGATTACGGGATAAACGAAGAGATCGTGGGCAAAGCATTAAAGGGAAGACGCCAGGAAGTGATTCTTGCCACCAAGGCGGGTAACCGCTGGCGCGAAGACCGGAGCGGCTGGTACTGGGATCCCTCGAAAAATTACATAAAGGAAGCAATTAAAGCAAGTCTGCGCAGGCTGCAGACGGATTACATCGATCTATATCAATTGCACGGCGGAACGATCGATGATGCCATCGATGAGACGATCGAGGCGTTTGAAGAGTTAAAACAGGAAGGTTTGATCCGACACTATGGCATCTCTTCCATCAGGCCGAATGTAATCAGGGAATACGTGAAACGTTCCGGCATCGTAAGTGTGATGATGCAATACAGTATTCTCGATCGGAGACCGGAAGAAGAGATTCTCTCCCTGTTGCATGAAAACCGGGTAAGTGTAATCGCACGGGGGCCGGTGGCCAGAGGATACCTGTCGGATCGCACTTTAAAAAGCGGTGCGGCAGATTATCTCGACTATTCATCCAATGAGATCCTGGAACTGGTCAAAAAATTGCGAGGTCTGGCTGGCGACGATCGCAGCATTGCCCATGTGGCTTTGCGGTATCCTCTGGCTCACCCTGCGGTGGCAACGGTCATTCCGGGTGCAAGTCATCTGGACCAATTGATTCATAACATACAGGCAGCGGACTTACCGGAAATAACGGATGATGAAATTGAGTTGATTCGTTCATGGTCTAAAGCCAACAAGTACGATTTGCACCGTTAACTGTTGTAATTATAGTCGGGTGAATCGGGTGAGTCGTACGACCCGTCAGGGTTCATGTAATGATGTCCGGGATTTTTATGATGGCTGTGCATCATCATATAGTCCTGTTCTACCTTGTTGGTATAGTAAAAATGTTTGCGGTAAAAATAGAAGTGTTTTGCCGGATCAACATATTCATATTTTTTTGCCAGCAAAAAATAAAGATTGGCCTTCTCCAGATGATATCTGAGTCTGTTGACTTTGCTCATATCAAAGTACCCTCCTTGTATAAAGTTGATTTCAGCATATGCGGAGGGGCTTTTGTGTGTATAGACGATATCCCAGTAAGTCATGACAAAAATGTATTGCGTACCGTTTGAATCCTGTGTTTTAATAGTATTGAGTTTTATTAAATGGTACTTAGTTTCATACAGAGAAACTAAATAAAAGGAGGGCTTTCTTATGCTGCATGTAAAGCGACTTCATCACGTGCAAATTTGTATCCCGCCGGGAGAGGAAAATGCGGCACGGAAGTTTTACGGAGATGTTTTGGGATTGAAAGAGATTCCGAAACCACCGGCATTAATTGAAAATGGCGGCCTGTGGTATCAGATTGGGGAACATGAGCTTCACATCGGCGTGGATACGAAGTCAGCTGAAAAGTCAAAATGCCATCCAGCCCTTGAAATCACCGGAGTTACAGATGCGCGAAAGAAGCTGGAATCCGCCGGGATTAAAACTCAGGATGAAAAACCAATCCCGGGATTTGATCGCTTCTCATTTCGCGATCCTTTCGGGAATCGAATCGAACTGATCGAGAGACAAACAACCGGCGAGATCAAAGAAAGTGTACACAATCAATTTTCCAAAAACCCGGATAAATATGTGAATAGCGTCGTACACGCAAAAGGGGAAGATTTACAGGAACTGATCGAGGAAGTGAAACAGTTGCATGTTTCGCGCGCCATCGATATCGCAACAGGAGGCGGCCATGTTGCCAACGGAATTGCTCCTTATGTGGGTGAGGTCATTGCAACGGATCTGACACCTGCCATGTTAAATGCAGCCCGCGCATTTATCGAAAAGAACGGACATCAAAATGTCAGGTATCAGCAGGCAGATGCGGAAATGATTCCTTTCGACGATAAATATTTTAATTTAATGACCTGTCGTATTGCATCGCACCATTTTTCCGACGTTCAGGCATTTCTCGGTGAAGCACATCGTACGATAAAACTGGGAGGCACCCTGATTTTGATTGATAATGTGAGCCCTGAAGATGATGAACTGGACCAATTTTATAATGAGATTGAGAAAATGAGGGATCCCAGTCATGTCCGGGCATATAAAAAATCGGAATGGGTGGGGATGATTGAACGGCATGGTTTTAACATCGATAAAATCCGGATTTTCAAAAAAGCAATCGATTTTGATTTCTGGTGTGACCGCATGAGTGTTTCACCCGCTCAAAAAAAGGAAGTAGAGCAGAAAATGTTGAATACCTCAACCAGAGGAAGAGAACTTTTACAGCTTGACGTAGAAGACGGTCATATTCGCACCTTTCAACTGGAGTCCGTTTTTGTCGTGGCCAAAAGAGGTTCGTGAACCTTTACAAGTCGGATTATTTCCAGTAACATGAACAGTAATTCCGATCGTTTTACTGGGTTATTTTTTAATGAAGCATTGACAGGAATTGAAGGGTGTGAGAGGGTTGAAAGTCGTAAACAATATTGCGGATCTGATCGGTGATACTCCGCTGATCAAAGTGAATCGTCTGACTTCGGCTCAGGATGCCGATGTGTATATCAAACTGGAATATTTTAATCCCAGCCGAAGTGTAAAGGACAGGGCTGCTTACAACATGATTGTGAAAGCGGAAGTGGCCGGACTGCTGAAGCCCGGAGCAACGATCATTGAACCGACCTCGGGCAATACGGGCATCGGTTTGGCGATGAACGCAGCGGCTAGGGGCTACCGCGCCATCTTGGTCATGCCGGATAACAGCACGCAGGAACGGATTAATCTTTTAAAAGCCTATGGCGCCGAAGTGGTGCTTACCCCGTCCGGGGAAAAAATGCCGGGAGCGATTAAGAAAGCGGAAGAACTGCACCGGCAAATTCCGGACAGTTTTATCCCGCAACAGTTTGAAAATCCGGCCAATCCCGACGTGCATCGTGAGACCACGGCACAGGAAATTATCCGCCAGATCGGGGAGATCGGCGGACGCCTCGACGGGTTCGTTGCCTCCGCAGGTACGGGAGGAACCATTACCGGTACGGGAGAAACGTTAAAAAAGGAATACCCCGGTCTGTACGTCTGTGTGGTTGAACCGGAAGGATCCCCCGTGTTATCAGGAGGCAAGCCGGGAAAACACAAGTTGGTCGGAACCAGTCCCGGGTTTGTTCCAAGGATTTTAAATACAGAAGTATATGATGAAATTATGAAGATATCAGATGAAGATGCATACGACACGGTAAGGGCGTTGGCCAGACTTGAAGGAATTCTGGTGGGACCATCTTCCGGGGCAACTGTTTATGCCGGACTGCAACTGGCCAGACGTCTCGGTTCCGGAAAAAACGTGATCTGCATTGCGCCCGACACGGGGGAACGGTATCTGTCAAGTGACGTATTTTCTTATGAGTAGATGGCAGGTGAGGTTATGGAAGAACAGGTGCAGGTAAATACCGGATCCCGCCGGATCATCGTCATTATCAGCATTACCCTCGGCATGCTTCTGGCTGCGCTGGATACCATGATTATGTCCACTGCCATGCCGGAAATCAAAGAACGGCTGGGTAATTTTTCATTATACAGCTGGGTTTTCTCGGCCTATATGCTGTCCAGCACCATCACCGTCCCTCTCTATGGTAAACTGGCTGATATGTACGGTCGTAAAAAGGTTTATTCAGTTGCTCTTACTATTTTTATCATCGGATCTGCCCTGTGCGGCATGGCGGATACGATGTTGCAGCTTGTTCTTTTCCGCGCCATACAGGGGCTTGGTGCCGGCGGTGTCATTCCCCTCACGGTGACGATTGCCGGGGATTTATACAGTGTAGAACAGCGGGGAAAAATCCAGGGCCTGTTTAGCAGTATGTGGGCGCTGTCCGGAATAGCAGGGCCGGTTGTTGGTGGCTGGATCATTCAAAATTGGCACTGGAGCTGGATTTTTTGGATCAACATCCCCGTCGGTATCCTGGCGATTGCGGGTTTTCTTATGTTTAGAGATCAAGTGGCGCCCGTCAAACAAAAAATCGACTACAAAGGGGCAGCCATCCTCGCTCTTGCCGTGCTGTCTTTTCTGCTGACGACGATTGTGGAGTCCGGTTGGATGATGCTGGTGTTTTTTATTTTAAGCGGATTGCTCTCTTTCTTATTTACGCGATTTGAACGGAAACAATCCAACCCGTTGATCCGGGTCGATTTTTTTGCCGATCCGATGCTCAAATGGGTGAACATTACCGCTTTCATTGTATCGATGGGGCTCTTTGCCATACCCAGCTTCATTCCCCTGTTTGCCCAGGATGTAATGGGGTATTCTCCGCTGGTGAGCGGTCTTGTCCTGATGGCACAGGTGGCGGGCTGGAACTCCATGTCCATTTTATCGGGAAAACTGATTGTCCGCTTTGGCTATAAACCACTGGTGGTTGTCTCCATTTCCCTGTTGTTGCTGGGCGGCGTCGTTTTACTGAGCGGCGGATATTATCTGGTGTATACCCTTCTCATCGTCGCCCTGTTTATCCTCGGCATGACCACCTTTATCATTGCCGTTCAGGAAGCAGTTTCTCCCGCGGAGAGGGGGATCTCCACATCGATTCAAATGTTTTTTCGAAACGTGGGCGCAGCCCTGGGAGTATCGCTGGTCGGCGCAGTGATGAATGTCAGTTCCAACTACGTTTCCCTCGGAAAAAGTTTTCTTATTGTTTTTATGCTGAGTATTTTAATTACCATGCTGGCGCTTGCTGCCGGGACAAAAGTGCCCCGTTCCGTACAGGAACATGTCCGATGAAGCCGATAATTATGAAAAATTCGTTACGATTCGGTACATAATAGGAACAGGTTCTTTACCCTGACGGAAAAATCGATTATGATATTAAAAGGAAAAAGATATAAGGGGTTGGATAAACAATGATGGAACTGATCATGGTATTGATTACGATCGTACTTGCTTTCTCCACGGTGCGCCAATTAAAATCAGGAAATAAATTCGGACTTGCCTTTACACTGGTATCGTTCATTGTTTTTGCAGCGATTGATGCCATCATTCTTTTTGAAATGTTTAGTGCGTAGCCCACAAAAATAACCAAAAAAATATTCTGGATTTGATGCAGAACGGCCGAACGCAGTGAGGGAAAGGCAAATCAAATCCAGAATATTTTTTTGTAGATTATTGCGTGCCCGGCAAGCCAATCGTGTTGTCTCGTCAGAAAGCCCATCACTCAGATGGACAAGGAGAAGCCGAAAAGAATACGTTTCTTTGTTTTTTTATCTTCGAAACATAAGATGAATCTAATCCAAATGATTCCCATCCCTGCAATTGATATCATTTACTTCTTCATCATTCCCCCCTTTTTTGATGTAGAACTTCCTGCGAATCATCCCAAAAATAAAAAGCCGGATTTGATGCTGACCGGCCGAACGTAGTGAGGGAAAGGCAAATCAAATCCGGCTTTTTATTTTCTGGAAAAAAATAAGCGTATTCCATGCCTGTTCCGTGGGACGATAAGGGAAAAGGAGGTTTTGACTCATGGAAAGAAAACAGAAACAAACTGAAATCCCCGATACCCGCATTCCGGAAATCACGGAAGTGAATCGTCCCGAGATCGGAGAGACGACTTTTCACCCTGCCTCACCCACGGAATCACCTGAAGTGGAAATCGAACTTCCCCGACAATCCTGACCGTCGCAGTTATTCCTTTACCTCCATCCCGCAAAAAAAGTATAATGGAAGACGAAAACGAACCTGGGGGGATCTAAAATGGAAGTGATCAAAATTTCCCCGCGCGGTTATTGCTACGGGGTGGTGGATGCGATGATCCTGGCACAGCAAGCGGTAAAGGACCTCGATCTGCCGAGACCAATTTATATTCTGGGCATGATCGTGCATAACAAATATGTGACCGATGCCTTTGAGGAACAGGGCGTCATCACGCTGGACGGGGAGAATCGCCTTGAACTTCTTGATCAGATCGATCATGGAACGGTGGTATTTACTGCCCACGGTGTATCTCCGGCGGTCAGGGAAAAGGCGCGGAAAAAAGGGCTGACGATCGTTGATGCCACCTGTCCCGATGTGACCCGAACCCATGATTTGATTCGTGAAAAAGTGGCGGATGGATATGAAGTGATATATGTCGGCAAAAAAAATCATCCCGAACCTGAAGGGGCTGTGGGGGTCGCTCCCGAACATGTTCATCTCGTCGAAAATGAACGGGAAATTGAACAGTTGACGATTTCAGGCGATAAAATCCTGGTAACCAACCAGACTACAATGAGCCAGTGGGATGTCAAACATCTGGTCAATCTGATTTTAAAGAAATATCCTGCAGCTGAAGTGCATAATGAGATTTGTCTGGCCACGCAATTGAGGCAGGAAGCTGTTGCAGAACAGGCAAAACAGGCCGATCTGTTGCTCGTTGTCGGGGATCCCCGCAGCAACAATTCCAACCGGCTTGCCCAGGTCTCTGAAGAAATTGCAGGAGTGAAAGCTTACCGTATCGCCGATGTATCGGAAATCGACATCGAGTGGTTAAAAGGAATCAAGAAGGTCGCGGTGACATCGGGTGCATCAACGCCCACTCCCGTAACCAAAGAAGTGATCGACTTTTTGCAAAAATTTGATCCCGCTGATCCCGCCACATGGCAGTCCGAACGGACTTTGAACCCGAAGAAGGTTTTACCTCCCGTAAAAAAATTAGTATAAAAAAATAATCTGGATTTGATTTGCCTTCCCCTCACTGCGTTCGGCCGGTCAGCATCAAATCCAGATTATTTTTTTATAGATTGAGTCTGGCATCAAGCCGCTCCCCTTGAGCCAGCGAGAAATAGGGGGAGCTGAAATAATGAATTCTGCTGTAATTTTTCGGGGCGCACCTTGTGGCGTGTTCCCACCAATTTAAATACGCAACTAATCCGTTTTATAGGGGGAGGGAACTCCCCCTGAATTTATTAAGATCAGTACTCTTCATAAATTCCTTCCCATCCCTACAATGGAGAACACAATAAACACACTTTTTCATTACCTCCCACCCTTCTTTTGATCTAAAAATAATAAGCTGGATTTGATGCAGACCGGCCGAACGCAGTGAGGGGAAGGCAAATCAAATTCAGCTTATTATTTTTTCTGTTATATAATAAATGCAAAAAAGGGGTTGCTGTTATATATTTGATCTGTTATAATACAGTTAACACGAAAATAGGGAACGGGGAGGAACGAGTGTTATGCAACAGTATGTGGGGAGAACCTTTTGCTTTTGTAACGATCAGCAAAAATTTGAGGTAGAAGAAGCGGACCGGTTTTTCTTTATCTGTCGGTTCTGTGGGACAGAGGAAGGTTTTGTCATGGAGAAGGAAGTCTTTGATCGACAGTTTCAAAAGGGACGAATTCAAGAACAACAGATGATGGGTCAATCCGTGGCAGTTTAAAAACGAAATCCTGAATAAACGGGTCCTGGCAAACGTAAAGCCAGGCTTTTATTTTATCCAGCACACCTAAAATTGAAACTTTGCCATCACAGTGGAATAATGATGACAGTAACACTCCAGTCTGTGATGAAAGTGAGGACATCCAAGTGAAATCCTTGAATGAGATCGTCCCTGAAATGGATGATTTAATCTGCAAATTTACCGAACTCTTGACGGGAGAGTCCAGCGATGAAATGGTAAAAAAGGTGATGATATGGTCGCTATACAGCCATATGCTAAAAGTGATGCCTCCCCTCATACAACACTGGACGTCCGATCACCCGGAGGAAAAGGCGAAAATCAGGGAGATATTTGAAACAATTCAACGCTTAAATCAAGAGAACAAAGTTAAAATACGCCGACAGCAAAGCATGCATTTGAATGCAAAAAATAGAGAAAAATGAATCCCCATCAACTGATGAAATGTAAAAAGGACTACCTTCAGGTTGCAATAACCGGCAGGGTAGTCCTTTGCTGTTTACTGCGGCATATTCTGCGCGTTCGGATAGGGAAATTGGGATGAATAACCGCTGAACTGCTGATAAGCCTGATCCAGTTTGGTTTGCTCTTCGGCCTCCAGTTTGTACGCCCCTTTTTGAAACATCATCTGGTACAGTTCATATTGGAGACGATGAGTTTCATTGAGAATGGTCATCAAATCCTGATGGAGCGCTTCATGGCTGGCTTCACGGGCAGCTGTATTAAAACTGTTGCTCAGATATTTTTCCGTCGTCAACAGATCATTGAGGCGGTCACGGTCGTTCATTTCCGGCGTTTTCTGATTGCCCATGGACGGTTGTTCAATACTTTTATCCTTGGGATTTTGAATCTGATTTTGATTCATAGCTTCTGCCTCCTCCTGTGCCTTTTATTGAGTTTGCTGCGGAATTTTGGTCATCTCCGACGTATTATTGTTCTTCAAGTGTTTAAGCAGCATCTGATAGTGACGCTGGTGTGCCTGTCCGATACGGTCAAGCAGTTGTTTTACCTCCGGTGTTGTCGCTTCCCGTGCAAAATGATGACATTTTTTCACGGCATCGAGTAACCACGACATACCGTCTTTTAAATAGAGATAATCTTTAGTAGTGATCACCTTCGGAGGATAGGGGATGGTCGGCTGTTGTTGCATTTGTGGTTGCTGTTGCTGTTGCATAGGCATTCTCCCTTCATCAGATTTTTTCATTTTATAGTATGGCTGATGAAGGGAAAATTATGAGGAGGAGAGGGTGGAGGAATTGAAAGATATTTTGCGAATGGTGATGTTGATTGCGGACAGTTCAATATTTAAGTCCCGTGAAAAAGTCCGGTGTATCCTCTGCTGAACTTTGCGCGCAAGCAGACGCAGGTCAGCGCCCGGATCAACCTGAACGGATACTTCGATCTCCGCATACGGTTCCCCATCCAGATGCACCTTTGTTTTGATGAACGTGACGGCGGGGGAAAGATCGCTGCAACTGTAAACGATCAGTTTGCGCAGCGCTTTTTCATGAACCAGAATTTCACCGTGATAAAAACGGGGAACAACGATGGTTCGTTCCATTTTATTCTGAGTAGTCCGCCGATCCTGATCGGCAGCATCTGGCAAAAAATGTTCGGTCACGCTGTGCCAGATTCGACGTAAAAAATTTGGTTCGACCTGGATCCGCGGGATGGGGATCACATGCTGTCCGTGCATCCTGCGATTGTAGAGGGCCGCCTTCATTTCCGCGGATGATTTTACTTCGGCGATCGAGATGTAGTTTGTTACCGCAGGTAAATCGAGTGCGGTGACAATCCTGTCCGCCATTTTTCTTGAAGTAGCAAGAATGAGGATGCGTGATATTCCATACTCTTCGATTGCCTCTTTGACTGCCCGGGCGTGTTCGGGATCGTGAAAAATGGCCCGCTTCACCGCCTGAATCTGGGTGCTTTCATATTTGGCGGACAGACCGGTCACTTTTTTGCCGTGATAGATCAACAGACCATCATCAATAATGGCCTCGATCTGATTTTGCGCTGCTACCTGTAAGGCCACACTGCTTTTTCCCGTGCCGCTCGGTCCGTACAATACATAACACTCCATCGTTTAGATCCTGCCCCTCTTTTCGCCGTGTCAGGTTTATTTGTTCACAAGGGAAGCGCCCAGTTCTTTCGACCGTTCCGTTGCACTGCGAATGGCTGCCTCAATCGCTTCCTGGAATCCGAGGGATTGCAGGGTTTCAATGGCTGCCATGGTGGTTCCTCCCGGACTGGTCACCTGTTGCCGTAAAATTTCCGGTTCTTCCTGTGTGGATTGTAGCATATGTGCGGCTCCGATTAAAGTCTGCAGGGTGAGCTGGCGGGCGATTTCCGGTTCGAGCCCCACTTCCCTGCCGGCCTTCTCCATGGCTTCGACCAGATAGTAGACGTAGGCCGGGCCGCTTCCGGATAACCCGGTAACGGCATCAAGCTGCTCTTCTTCTACGGTACAGACGGATCCGATCGCTTCAAATAGGGTGCCGGCGATGTTCATATGTTCTTTTGTGGCATGACGCCCGTATGCCAGTGCGGTCGCGGACAGTCCTACTTTTGAAGAGGTGTTGGGCATAGCGCGCACGACAGGAACGGGTTGTTGCAAATGTTGTTCCATATATGCTGTAGAAATTCCGGCGAGAACCGAGATCACCAGCTGTTGCGGGGACAAAAGATCCCCGATTTCCTTGAGGGCCAGATCCACATCCTTCGGTTTCATCGCCAGAATAATCAGATCACAGGATGGAACGATCATCCGCTTCTCGCGGTGAGTCTGTACACGGTACTGATCATGTAAAAATTGCAATCGTTCATCATCGCACCGGTTTGTCACGTAGATCTGCGCCGGATTGACCAGTTTTTTATCCAGCATGCCGCTGATCATCGATTCTGCGATCGATCCTGCTCCCAAAAAACAAATCTTTTTCTCTACTAACATCTTTTCCACCCTTTCTCTGACTGTGCTCGTATGCCATAATCTCTGTTGACTGTCATTTAGCGGATTTGACCCGTTCCGTAAATCAAGTATTTATATGAAGTCAGGGCTTCCAGCCCCATCGGTCCGCGGGCGTGTAATTTTTGTGTGCTGATGCCGATTTCCGCTCCGAATCCAAATTCAAATCCGTCGGTAAAACGTGTGGATGCATTGTGGTAGACGGCGGCCGCATCCACATCCTGTTGAAAACGTGCAGCCTGCCCGGAATCTTCGGTCACGATGGCTTCAGAATGTTTCGAACCATAGCGGTTAATGTGGGCGATCGCCTCTTCTGTATTGGCGACTGTTTTTACGGCTAAAATGAGATCGAGGTACTCGGTGCTCCAGTCCTGATCATCGGCAGGGGACAATGAAGGCACGCGCTCTCTTGTGCGTTCGCATCCTATCAGGGATACCCCGGCTTCCTGCAGACGCTCGATCAGCTCTGTCAGGTGTTGTTCCGCCCATTTTTCATGAATCAAAAGTGATTCAGCCGCGTTACATACGGCGGGCCGGTCCGTTTTGGCATTGATGACGATATCGATCGCCATCTGCGGGTCAGCTGATTCATCAATGTAAACGTGGCAGTTACCGACCCCGGTTTCCAGCACGGGTACGGTGGCGTTTTGCACGACCGACTGGATCAAACCTGCGCCACCCCGCGGAATGAGAACATCCAGGTAATCATTTAATTTCAACATCTGCGAAGCCGTTTCGCGGCTGGTATCTTCGATTAGTTGCACGGCATCGGCAGGAATCGGGCTGTCTTCAAGGGCCTGCCGGATGACGTCGACAAGGGCGCGGTTGGAATTGAGAGCAGAAGAACTGCCGCGCAGGATGACCGCGTTGCCTGTTTTTAAACAGAGACTTGCCGCGTCTGTTGTTACATTGGGGCGGGCTTCATATATGATGCCGATCACACCGAGAGGAACCCGCACTTTGTTAATCTTCAGGCCGTTTGGACGGGTGAACGTCTCGAGAATGTCTCCCACCGGATCGGGCAATTCAATCACCTGGCGAATCCCCTCGGCCATTTGTTGCAGGCGGGATTCCGTCAGGGTCAGTCGGTCGATGATGGCGGACGATTCTCCCTTTTCCCGTGCTTTTTGGACATCCTCTTCGTTGGCGGCAATAATCCGCTCTGTTTCGGCTAAAAGTCGGTCGGCCATTTTTGCCAGGGCTTCATTTTTTTCTTCCGTGCTTAAGCCTGACATACGTGTGGTGTGCTGTTTGGCCAGTGCGGCTTTACGGATTAAATCAGACATTGGTCTCTCCTCCTCTGTTCTCGATTATTTGCTTACTTGCTTACTTGCTTAACGCGACCCACTCATCGCGATGGATGACTTCATCTTTCTCGTGGTGGAGTTGAAGCTTTTTTCTGACCTGTTGGGTGGGCTGACCTTTCATCGTCTCAAGTTGCTCGTGGCTGTAATTAACCTGTCCTTTTCCGATCACATTTCCTTCCGGGTCGGCCACTTCCACCACTTGGCCCGCTTGAAAAGTTCCGTCGATTTTGATGACTCCGGCGGGGAGAAGGCTTTTCCCGTCGTTTAAAACCGCCCTGACCGCGCCGTGATCGATGACGACCCGGCCGTGAATATCGGAGTGGAAGGCGATCCATTGCTTTCTGGTCTGTAATGGGCTGGGCATCGGCCGGCCGATGTATGTTCCGTTGCCTTTTCCATTGAGAATGTCGGATAAATTGATATGTTCATCCGCTTTGCCGATAAATACCGGGACTCCGAGGGAGAGCGCCGTTTTGGCTGCGGCAATCTTGGAAGCCATCCCGCCCGTGCCCACCTTCGACCCGTTTTTTCCGGCTGCTGCTTCGATCGCGGGCGTAATTTCATCGATATGATCGTATCGTTTTGCATCCTCGTGGATCCGCGGATCACGGTCATATATCCCGTCTGTATCGGTGAGAATGATCAGGTAATCCCCGTGCACCAGTCCTGCAACCAGAGCGGAAAGCATATCATTATCGCCAAAAGTCAGTTCTTTGACGGACACGGTATCGTTTTCGTTGATGATCGGGATTACCCGTTTTTTCATTAAAAAGGATAAGGTATTGTAAGCATTGCGGTACCGTTCCCGATCGGAAAAATCACTGCGGGTGAGCAAAATCTGCGCCACGGTGATCCCCTGTTTGCGAAAAGCTTCTGCATAGGATTGAATCAGGAGTCCCTGACCGATGGCAGCGGCAGCCTGTTTTCCTTCCACGGTGTCGGGCCGGACGGGAAATCCGAGGGCATGAAATCCTGCCGCTACGGCACCGGAGGAGACAAAGATCACGTCATGCCCCTGATGATGAATCCCTGCCAGCGCGTCTACATATTTATGCAGACGAGTGTGGGATAATCTTCCCCGTTCATCCGTCAGTGAGCTGCTCCCGATTTTTACGATGACTCTTTTTCGTTGATGATGATGATGATGATGTTGTTGTTGTTTAGACACGTTGTTTCACCTCTGCCATTTCTCCCGATATAAATCAAAAACCCTTTCATCCCATGTAAAAGGACGAAAGGGTTGTTTCCGCGGTACCACCTTTTTAGATCTTGATTCCCCCGTGATACACGACTATTGATGACGTGCGGAGTGATCAAAAGATCCTCTCAATGCCGGTCGATAACGGGTCGGCGCCCGTACAGGTTGATCCCTGTCCGCTCCGGGGCGGGTTGGGAAAGCTTGCGCGACAGGGCCTTTCAGCCGGTGAACCCTGTTCTCTGACCACGCAGTTCTCTCTTACTATTCCCCTTCATAACGTTCGCTCGTTTATTGTTCTCATTATTATGCACAAAGTTAAATAAAAATGTCAAGAGGTTGGAAGAAGATGATTATGGCACGGGACAGTCAAAATTTTGCCAGTGAGGCGGAAGAGGGAATTCAAGTTTTGCGTTCTCCAGTCCATCACTTGAGAATAAGGTACATTTTGTTTTCTATTTCATACATTTCTTAATTTTATCTGAAAATAAGGTACATTTTGTAACTTATCCCCCTTATATTCCTGATTATTTCAGGAAAATCATCGGTATAACGAACTTTTCGTACTCTATTTTCTCAGTTTTCTTCTTGGAGAAGGAAATAGCAAACTTTTCGGCCTGACCCCCTAATTTTGGACACCAACCACATCAAAGCTCACTCATTCTCATTAAAGCGCAATTTTTTCGGGTTGGATCTCCCCAGATAAGCATAACTGGAGATATGTCTGGGGAGGCCAGTCCTCTAGGCAACCATGAATACGCTGGGTATTGTAGAAGCGAATAAATGCATCCACTTCCCGGTACGCCTGCTCATAACTCTCAAAACAGTGGTACTGAAAACATTCACGCTCCAGAATGCTGTGAAACGATTCGATATATGCGTTCTTGTTGGGGGATTTCACTGGAATGCGTTCATGTTCGATCTTCTCTGTTTTTTGACAGAACGAATAGAATGCTTCGCTCACAAATTGAGAACCG
>JAWLDF010000011.1:0-73814 GCA_041686735.1 Bacilli bacterium | reverse complement strand
CCACAAAATCACAGGTATAATCGATGACAATCAAGGCTTTTTTCACTTTTCTCATCCTTTCGGTATTTTTAAAACCAGTATAATTGTCTTGACATATAACATGTCAACAAAAAAGCAAAGTTTTCTTTCATGGGTAAATGTGGTATAGTTATCAGCGATATTATCAGAATAACGGAAGAAGCAGGTGTAACCGTCTGATGTTTTTACAAAAATTTGTTCCGGATATCTATGTAGATTCTATTTATGATATTGATATTGATTCCCTGAAAAAAAGGGGGATTCGCGGGATCATCACCGATCTTGACAACACCTTGATTGAATGGGATCGTCCTGATGCCACGCAGGAACTGATCGAATGGATCGAGGGTGTGAAGCAGGCCGGGCTGCAGGTGGTGATCGTGTCCAATAACCGCAGTCACCAACGCGTCGCTCATTTTTCAAACAGACTGGGAATCCCTTATCTAAACAGGGCGAAAAAACCGGTGCGCACCCCGTTTTTACAGGCAATGTCCCAAATGGACGCGGGACCGCATCAAGTGGCTGTAGTTGGGGATCAACTGCTTACGGACATTTTTGGAGGGAACCGGATCGGAGCATACACCATCCTCGTGGTCCCCGTTGCCCAATCGGACGGTTTTTTTACAAGAATTAACCGGGTCGTAGAACGTCGCGTTCTCGCTTCTTTGAAAAAAAGGGGTTTATGGAACAGGGAGGATTCAAGACATGAGTCGTAAACAACATCGGGTCTGTATAGGATGTGGCGCAGCTTTGCAAACGGAAGATCCCGATTATCCCGGATATGTTCCGGCGTCCGCTCTGGAAAAAGAGGATATTATCTGTAAGCGATGCTTCCGCATTACTCATTACAACGAAGTGGCAAATGTGGATATGGAGGCGGAAGATTTCGAGCGGATCCTGCGCACGGTCGGGCGGGATCGGGCGCTGGTCATCAAAGTAGTGGACATTTTTGATTTTGACGGCAGCTGGTTGAGGAACTTTCCTGAATATATCGGGAACAATCCGGTATTGCTTGCGGCCAATAAAATGGATTTGTTGCCAAAGAACATGAATCCCAACAGGGTTTTAAATTGGATCCGCCAATCAGCCAAGGAATCGGGTCTGAAACCGGTTGACGTGGTCTTGACCAGTGCCAGAAGCGGTGAAGGAATCGGTCTCCTCGTTGAAAAAATGAAACAGTTCGGAGGAGGACGCAACATTTATGTCACCGGTGCCACCAATGTCGGCAAATCGAGTCTGATCAATCGTCTTCTCCATGATTACGGGGAAGCGGGTCAGATTATTACTACATCACGTTTTCCGGGAACAACCCTGGATATGATTCATATCCCTCTGGAAGGGAAAGAGAGTCTGATCGATACACCGGGCATTATCAACCGGCACCAGATCAGTCATCACTTAACTCCGGAGAGTCTGAAACTTGTCGTACCCGAGCAACGTATTAACCCGAAAGTGTATCAACTTAACTCACAGCAAACCTTGTTTTTGGCGGGACTTGCCCGGATCGATTTTGTTGAGGGAGAGAGGCAGCCCTTCGTCGTCTATGCTTCCAATCGGATTTACATACACCGGACAAAACTGGAAAATGCTGACCAGCTTTACGAGCTGCATGCGGGAGAACTATTGAGCCCGCCGACCGCGGAAGAATTAAAACATATACCGCCGCTTACAAAAACCACTTTTCATATTAAAAAAGGGGAGAAGAAGGATCTCGTCATTTCCGGTCTTGGCTGGATCGCATTGCGCGAGACGGGGGCCCGCATTGATGTCCATGTCCCGCAAGGTGTGGGGGTCGGTTTGCGTCGTCGTTTAGTTTAATCATTCGGGCTGCAAAAGGAGGGGAAGATGTATGAAAAACGAGATGGTATACATGACCGGGTTATTCGGTCATCCCGTCGAACATTCGATGTCACCGCTGATGCACAATCGTGCTTTTCATCATTTGCAGCTTCCTTACTATTATGCGGCGTTTGACGTCCATCCCGAACGGGTCGCCGAGGCGGTGCATGCCGTCCGTGCCCTCGGCTTTCGCGGAGTCAATGTGACCATCCCCCATAAAATCGAAGTCATGTCTTATCTGGATGAACTCGATGAAGAAGCGCGCCTGATCGGCGCAGTCAATGTCATCAACAATGAAAACGGAAGATTAATCGGGTATAATACTGACGGAGCCGGCTATGTCGAATCACTGACCCGTGAAACCGGACTGTCACTGTCCGAGCAACATGCGGTCATCGTGGGCGCCGGTGGTGCGGCCCGAGCCATTGCCGTTTCCTTGGCTAGAAAAGGGGTTCAATCGATGACCATCGTTAACCGGACAACACCTAAAGCAGAAGAACTGGCCGGTCTGATTTCTCCGTTTATTCATGCAACGGCGGCCCCGATGGAGCGCATGGCTGAAGTATTACAGGATGGAACGCTGTTAATCAATACAACCTCAGTCGGAATGACGCCCCATGAGGATCAATCTCCGGTAGTACGCGAGTGGTTGCATGAGCGGCTGGTGGTCAGTGATCTTGTATACAATCCACAGGAGACCAGACTGCTGAGAGAAGCAAAACAACAGGGATGTATCATCCACTCCGGCGTGGGGATGCTCGTCCATCAAGGAGCGCTGGCATTCGAGATGTGGACGGGAGTCCCTGCACCGGTAGAACTGATGTATCAAACCGTACTTGAGGGGTTAAAAAAGAAAAACGAATGAAGTCACATGCCATCGTAAAGGAGGGAAATCATCACACATGTTAACAGGTAAACAGAAACGCTTTCTCCGTTCGCAAGCCCACCATCTCACACCAATTTTTCAGGTGGGTAAAGGAGGCGTCAATCAAAATCTGATCAAGCAGATCGAAGATGCCCTGGAAGCCCGGGAATTGATCAAGGTATCGGTACTGAACAATTGTCTCGAAGAACGGGACGATGTTGCCGACCAACTGGCCCGCGGGGCAAAAGCTGAACTGGTTCAGGTAATCGGCAACGTGATTGTTTTATATAAAGAGTCGAAAGAGAATAAGAAACTGGTATTACCGAAGAGGTGAACCATGAAAATCGGAATTTTTGGGGGAACGTTTGATCCGGTTCATCAGGGACACCTGATCATTGCCGAACAGGTTAGGGAACAACTGCAATTTGACCGGATCTGGATGATGCCCGCAGCCAGTCCGCCTCACAAACAGGGGGAAACGGTTACGGATAGTCGCCACCGCCTTCGTATGCTACAATTAGCGATAAAGGGAAATCCCTTTCTCGAAATCTCAACGGTTGAACTGGACCATGAAGGATTATCTTACACTTACGACACCATGCGATGGCTGAAGGAACATCATCCCGAACATCAATATGCTTTTATCATCGGAGCCGATATGGTCGAGTATCTGCCGCACTGGCATCGTGTCGATGAACTGTTGCACATGATCCCTTTTGTGGCCGTAGGAAGGCGTGGGTATTCGCTGGAAAATCCCTTGCCTTCGACAACATCCATTGAGCTGGTGGAGATTCCGCTGATCGATGTTTCTTCTTCCATGATCCGGGAAAAGGTGCGACGTGGGGAATCAGTGCGCTATCTCGTTCCGGAAGAGGTGGAAGCTTATATAAAGGAGCATCGGTTGTATGCGAAGTGATCGTGATTTTTATTTGCAAAAAGCAAAATCGCAGATGACGGAGCATCGTTATCAACATACGCTGGGTGTGATGGAAACAGCGATCACCCTGGCGGAACGATACGGTGCTGAACCTGAAAAAGCGGAATTAGCGGCTATTTTACATGATTATTGCAAGTACTGGGAAAAAGATCGAATGGAAAAAATCATCCGGGAGCGGAACTGTATCCCCGATGAGTTATTAAACTACGATGCCGAATTATGGCATGCACCCGTAGGAGCAGAAGTGGTCCGGGATGAATTAAATATATCAGATGAAGAGATTCTCGATGCCATCCGCTACCATACATCGGGGCGCATGGATATGACCCTGCTGGATAAAATCATCTGGCTCGCCGATTATATCGAGCCCGGCAGGCACTTCCCCGGTGTAGAAGAAGTAAGGGAACTGGCACGGCACGATCTGGATCAAGCTTTGCTCAAAGGTCTGGACAATACGATCATCTTTTTGATACAAAGGGGTAAAAAGATTTATCCGTTGACGATGATGACACGGAATGCACTGATAAACTCAAATTTTAAATAAAAGGGAGGCGGTTACCGCACATGTCTCAATTAACTGTGGAGGAAATTGCTCAATTGGCCGTGAAAGCGGCGGAAGAAAAAAAGGCGCTGGACATCGTGACTCTGGATATCCGGGGATTGTCTGTGATTGCTGATTATTTTGTGATCTGTCACGGAAATTCGGAGACTCAGGTTCAGTCCATTGCCTCGGAGATTAAAAAGAAAATGACGGAATACGGGGTCAAACTCGATGTGGAAGGGTTTCAACAGGCGCGGTGGGTCTTAATCGATCTCGGTGATGTCGTTGTCCATATTTTCCACAGGGATGAACGGGAATTTTACAATCTGGAAAGATTATGGGGAGATGCGAAACTTGTCCGTCTGGGATAATCAGAGTAAAAGGGATTATCTGCAATTTGCCGCGCTATATGACCGCTTGATGGAAGATATCCCTTATCAGCGCTGGCTCGAGTTTGCCAGGAATCAATGGCAAAAGAGATGGGGTGTAGCCGGGGAACGCCCCCCAACCGTTGTCGATCTCGCCTGCGGCACGGGAACATTAACCGCCATGCTCGCCAGTCAGGGCTACCATATGATCGGCATTGATTTATCGGAAAACATGCTGGCAGTCGCTGAGGAGAAGACACGGGGCTTATCCGTTCACCTGTCACATCAGGATATGCGAGACTTTTCCCTGCCGTATCCGGTGGATACGGTCCTTTGTTTTGTCGATTCGCTTAACTACCTCCTGAATGAAATAGATGTGCAGCAAACCTTTCATACGATTTATCAACAATTGAACGAAGATGGGATTTTCCTGTTTGATGTGCATACACCTCATAAAATTCGCGAGATTTTCGGAAATCACACCTTTTATCTGGTCGATGATGAGGTCTCATACATATGGCAGTGTTCTACCGATCCCGTTCAGCTTACGGTTGAACATGATCTTACTTTTTTTGTGAGAGAGTCGGACTGTGATCTGTATCAAAAGTTTGATGAATGTCATCAGCAACGCGCCTATCCTCTGCATCAACTTGAAGAATGGTTGAAACGGGCAGGATTTCAACAGATCGAGTTTTCGGCTGAATTCGGAGAAGAAACACCCGGACCCGAACACGAGCGTGTTTTTGTTGCTGCCTTTAAGTGATGAGATCTTTTCCCGCACAGGTTGACATGACATGTTGGTTTTGCATATAATTTGAAATAAATTGTCTGTTTGAGTCCAGTTGACTATAGTGATAAAGACGAAGACGAGGAGTAGTAATCGCTGACGGAACGTTTGTTCAGAGAGTTGACGGACGGTGCAAGTCAACCTTCCGCACGATGAACTCGCCTCCGAGTCGCAGGCAGGAAATCTGAACAGTCGCTCAACAGCTTACTGTGATCAGATGTAATCTCCACTGTTAAGTACTGTCTGCCGGGTGCATGAATCACCCGTTATTTTAAAACGAAGTGAGCACATGAAGCGGATTCGTTTGCCGAATTCGATCATGGGCTAAAAAGGGTGGTACCACGGGAATGTTTGCTTGCTCAACCTCTCGTCCCTGGCTTAAGTGCTGAGGATGGGAGGTTTTTTAATTATGGTGAAGAGATTGAGTTTAGAAAAAGCATGAACAAAGCGGTCTGAAGAAGAGATGAAGAACAGGAATCGGGAGGATTGATCATGAGCCAGAACTATCCGTTTAAAACCATCGAACCAAAGTGGCAACAATACTGGGAACAAAACAAAACATTCCGGGTGCAGGATGACGAAATTAAACCCAAATTTTATGCCCTCGACATGTTTCCTTATCCGTCGGGTGCAGGTCTCCACGTCGGACATCCCGAAGGGTACACGGCAACGGATATTGTATCCCGCTATAAAAGAATGAGGGGATACAACGTGTTGCATCCGATGGGATGGGATGCCTTCGGACTTCCCGCAGAACAACATGCTCTCGATACGGGAGAACATCCGCGCGAAATTACCAAAAAGAACATTGATAACTTTCGCCGTCAGATTAAATCTCTCGGTTTTTCATATGATTGGGACCGTGAATTCAGCACGACGGACCCGGATTATTATAAGTGGACCCAGTGGATTTTTCTGCAGCTTTATAAAAAAGGACTGGCCTATGTTGCGGAGGTCCCGGTCAACTGGTGTCCCGCACTGGGCACAGTTCTCGCCAATGAGGAAGTGATCGACGGAAAAAGTGAGCGGGGCGGGCATCCCGTCATCCGTAAGCCGATGCGGCAGTGGATGTTGAAAATCACCGCCTATGCCGACCGTCTCCTCGAAGACCTGGAGGAACTGGATTGGCCGGAGAGCATAAAAGAAATGCAGCGAAACTGGATCGGCCGCTCCGAAGGGGCACAGGTCCGCTTCGAGATTGAGGGACAGGGTGAAACATTTGAAGTGTTTACCACCCGTCCAGATACCCTTTTTGGTGCTACTTATTGTGTACTGGCACCGGAGCATGAGCTGGTGGACCGTATTACCACGGCCGAACAGAAAGCTGCCGTCGATGCCTATCGGGAGGAGGCTGCCCGTAAAAATGATCTGGAGCGAACTGATCTAAACAAGGAAAAGACGGGCGTATTCACCGGAGCTTATGCGATCAACCCTGTCAGCGGCGAAAAAATGCCGATCTGGATCGCCGATTATGTCCTGGCGACTTACGGTACCGGAGCGATCATGGCTGTTCCCGCTCACGACGATCGTGACTGGGAGTTCGCCAAAAAATTTGGTTTACCGATCATTGAGGTCGTGGAAGGCGGGAATGTTGAGGAAGAACCTTTTACAGGCGACGGTCCTCATGTCCGTTCCCAGTTCCTCGATGGTCTTCATAATAAAGAAGCCATCGCCAAAATGATCGATTGGCTGGAAAAAGAGGGTAAAGGGGAACGCAAGATTTCCTATCGTCTGCGAGACTGGTTGTTCAGCCGTCAACGTTACTGGGGTGAGCCGATCCCGGTGATTCACCTTGAAGACGGAACGATCAAACCCATTCCTGAAGATCAATTGCCTTTGACTCTGCCGGAAGTGGATCACATTAAACCGTCAGGCACCGGCGAATCTCCACTGGCCAATGTGAAAGACTGGGTAAACACAACGGATCCGGAAACCGGGATGCCGGCCAAACGGGAAACCAACACCATGCCGCAGTGGGCGGGAAGTTGCTGGTATTACCTGCGTTTTATCGATCCGCATAACGATCAGGCATTGTGTTCCAGAGAAGCGCAGGAAAAGTGGCTGCCCGTCGATCTTTATATCGGAGGGGCGGAGCACGCAGTTCTTCACCTGCTGTACGCCCGATTCTGGCATAAAGTTCTCTATGACCTCGGTGTTGTGTCCACCAAAGAACCGTTCCAGAAGCTCGTAAATCAGGGAATGATTCTGGGTGAAAACGGAGAAAAAATGAGTAAGTCACGCGGTAACGTGGTCAATCCGGATGAAATCGTGGAAAATTACGGAGCCGATACCCTTCGTGTCTATGAAATGTTTATGGGACCGCTGGAAGCGTCCAAACCATGGAATACCACGGGTGTGGACGGTGCTTATCGTTTCCTGAACAGGATATGGCGTTTATTTATCCAGGATGACCGATTAAATCCGGCAATTGCAGATGATTATGAAGGTACTGCAGAGTTTAAGCGCACCTGGCATCAAACAATCAAAAAGGTGACGGAGGATATCGAAACCCTTGGTTTTAATACAGCGATCAGTCAATTGATGGTGTTCGTAAATGAGGCATATAAACAAGAGAAACTCCCTAAGGCAGCAATGGAGGACTTCGTGAAGCTGTTGTCCCCGATTGCCCCTCATCTTTCGGAGGAACTGTGGCAGCGTCTCGGACACCATCAAACCATGGCATATGAAGCATGGCCCGTGTATGACGAGTCCCTTTTACAGGAGGACGAAGTTGAAATTGTGGTTCAACTCAACGGAAAAGTGAAGCACAAAATGATGGTCCCTGCTGACGCCGGTCCTGAACAACTGGAATCAGCAGTGATGGCGGACCAACGTACAAAAGAGCTGCTCGAAGGTAAGCAGGTTCGCAAAGTGATTGCCGTACCGGGCAAATTGGTGAACATTGTAGCAAATTAACAAAAAATTTACATGCACTTAATACAAAACCCATAGATGATTAACATTCATTTTTTAGGATGAATGTATCAAGCAGATCAAACATGAAAGAAATCAAATCTTTGAGGAGGAATCATCTATGGGTATGAATCATAAACCATTCAAGAAATTAATCCCTATGGCAATGGCTGGGACACTCATGATATCGTCCCTGAGTCCTGCGGTCACTCAGGCCAGTGATCCACTTATCCCTTTGCGTGCGGCGCTGGAGAGTGAAGGAGCATCATTGATTTGGGATCAGGAGAGTAAGACCGTTTCTTTTACTTTAAAAAACGGGCTGACAGGTTCGGTTCAAATTGGATCCGAAGAATATCAACTTTCCGGTTTTCGTGCAAAGTTGCCTGCAGCAGTGGAATTGAAGAACGGCAGAACCCGGGTACCGCAGGAACTGGTCGAAGTATTGAAATCCAAAGATCTGGCTCAGTTTGTTGTTCATCAGAGCGGTTATAAAACGAAGGTTCTTACTGAAGAAGGACAAATTCTCAGTGACGGCGGCGAAACCGGCGTGAATTTTGATTTAAATGCATATGTACCGATTGAAGGGGAAAAGGAAGGCTGGTTATATACCAGTAATGAAACCCGCCCCGGAGGTGGATTCTTACAACGGATTCAGCAGGATTCGGATGGATTCTATCGTGTGCTTGAATCGAAGAGAATTCAATTTGATCAAGTCGGAGGAACATGGAATAATTGTTCAGGAAATATTACACCCTGGGGAACGATTTTGAGCGGTGAGGAATATGCGCCTCAAAGTACGGATGACAGCCGCTTCCAGCAAGCGATTCAAACAGCTCGTAACCAGGGGATCACTTTTAGTGAGGACCCGCTAAATTTCGGAATGGTTGTGGAAATCGATCCGCAGACGGGGAAGGTAACAAAACATCGGTCTTTAGGCCGCTTTTCTCATGAGAGTGCCATTGTATTACCGGATGAGAAAACCGCTTTTACCACAGATGATACACGCGGAGGCATTTTTGCCAAATTTGTGGCGGATCAGGAACAGGATCTGAGTAAAGGAACGTTATACGCCGCAAAATTTGATCGGGAAAATCAGAAAGTGGATTGGATTGAGATCCCCGATGATCACTTGAATGACGCCCGCAGTTATGCAATTTCACAGGGAGCTACCGGTTTTGACCGTCCCGAGGATATGGAATATAATCCGGTGGACGGGATGGTCTACTGGGTGGAAACGGGCGACAACAAAAAAGCCGGGAAGCTTAAGTATGGACGTATTTATCAGTTGAATCCGCAAACCAATGAAATGAAAGTTTTCGCAGAAGGCGGTCCTGATTCGTTCGCCAATCCGGATAATCTGGCAATTCATCCGGTTACAGGTGATCTCTATGTGCATGAAGACAATTATGGTGAATTTATGCTACCGACAATCGGCCAGGATAATAATGCAATGTGGAAGGTATCGTTGACCGACAGGAAAGTGGAAAAATTCGCTTCTGTTGCATATGGAGCCGAGATCACCGGGGGAACGTTTTCACCGGACGGAAAAGTGATGTTTGTCAACATGCAGCACCCCGCATCACCGAACAAAAACCAGATTATCATGATCCGGGGATTTTAATCACAAGATTTCAACAAAGTAGGACCCGTAATCTTCCTTAAGATTGCGGGTCTTTTTTGTGCGGAAAAAAGACGTTTACTTCCAAAAAAATTGGAAATAATGAGTATGGTAAATAACATGATTGACGCAGATTAAATGAAATTCACAGAAGGAGAGGGATGAACAACATGTCTGATCTGTCGACTTTTCAAAAAAATCAGGAACAAAAAGACGAGAATTTGCGTGGAACCTTAATCTTGGTATTTTTCATCGGCAGTATTATTCTGCTTTCCTGGATCGGAGTATTTTCTATTTATCTGGCAAGATTATAACCGGAAAGGAGCCGCATAATCTATGGACTTGCCACGTTATGAGAAGATATGGCTAACTTTTGGGTTCGGCTCATTGATTCTGTTTCTTGTGATTCTGGGTGTAATGGCATTCGGCCAGGGACTTCACCCGCCTGACAGTATGAAAACCACCATTGATCCCGAAAAAGTAGAAACGACCGCGCCATTTAATGAACCGGGCCTAAAACAGATCGGTCCCAATGAATACAGGTTAACCGTTTTATCCTATGTATTTGGCTATAATCCGGGAACCGTCCGAATTCCCGCAGGTGCAACCGTTCATTTTGAAGCGACGACCCGAGATGTCGTGCACGGACTATATATCCCCAACACCAATATCAATCTGATGTTAATCCCGGGACATATCACGGAGTATACCCATACTTTCAACGAGCAGGGAGAATACTTATTTCTCTGTCACGAGTATTGCGGTGCCGGTCATCACATCATGCAGGGAAGAATTATTGTGGAATGACTTCGAATCTATTGTGACTACAAAAGAGATGGGAATAGATTGCGTAAGAAAGGATGAGTTAACATGACTGACACAACGAAGGAGACCCCGGCATTCGGAAATGCCAATCTGCCGTTGTCTTCATTCCGCTTTACAAAAGAAGATTCGAAATTAATTCTCGCTCATCTTGTTTTTTCGTTCATCGCCTTATTTATCGGTGGATTCGCCGGATTGTTGCAGGGTTTGGAACGGGGCGGACTGGTCAAATTGCCTCCGCAGATGGGCTATTATCAACTGTTGACGGCTCACGGAGTTTTGCTCGCCCTTGTGTTTACGACTGTGTTTATCGTCGGATTTTTCTACTCCGGGATTGCCCGCACACTTGGAAAAGAGATGAGTAAAAATGCAAGAACCTTTGCCTGGATCGGTTATTATTTGATGGTGATAGGATCGATTGTGGCCACGATCACGATTTTGACCAACGACGCCACCGTTTTATACACTTTTTATGCACCGATGCAGGCCTCTCCATGGTTTTATGTCGGTGCTGCATTTCTTATAGTTGGGAGCTGGTTTAGCGCAATTGCTATTTTTATCAGTTATGTTAAATGGAGAAGGGAGCACCACGGCAAAGCTTCACCGCTGTTTGCCTTTATGGCTGTGGCCACCATGGTCTTATGGATACACGCCACACTGGGTGTCGTAATCGAAGTTGTTTTTCAACTGATTCCATGGTCGTTCGGCTGGATGCCGCGAATGAATGTAACCATCAGCCGTACCCTGTTCTGGTATTTTGGACACGCTCTCGTTTATTTCTGGCTGTTGCCCGCTTATGTTTACTGGTATGTTAATCTTCCCAAGATTATCGGAGGAAAAATTTTTAGTGATGCATTGCCACGCTTGACCTTCCTGCTGTTTGTTCTATTTTCAATTCCCGTCGGATTTCATCATCAACTGAATGAACCGGGGATCGAATCGTTCTGGAAATACCTTCAGGTAACGTTAACCATGATGGTTGTCGTGCCTTCTCTGCTTACGGCGTTTTCGATTATGGCCACATTTGAACTGGCAGGCAGAGAAAAAGGAGCGAAGAGAATGTTCGACTGGGTGAAGAAAATGCCCTGGAAGGACGCGCGATTTTTTGCACCTGCTGTTGCTATGATCATTTTTATTTTCGGAGGAGCGGGAGGAGTCATTCTGGCAAGTTATCAGTTAAACTCCACCGTGCACAACACCTGGTTTGTCACCGGACACTTTCACATGACTCTCGCTTCAACAGTATTGTTGACCTTTTTCGGAATTGCCATCTGGTTAATTCCTGCTCTAAACGGGCGTTTGCTGACACCGGCCATTAACAAGCTGGCCATTGCCCAGACGATTATCTGGGCTACCGGAATGACATTAATGTCCGGCACGATGCACATCGTCGGGTTAATGGGGGCACCGCGCAGAAGTGCATTTTCCACATATGGAGACCATGAAGTTGCCCTGAGCTGGCTTCCCTATCAACTGGTGATTTCCATAGGAGGCGTGCTTTTGTTCATCGGAGTGATGCTTGCGTTGTTCAACTTTTTTTACTTGTTGTATTTTGCACCCAGGGCTGAAAAACCGGTGGATTATCCGATCGGAGAGTTTGCTGAGCATGTTAAAAAACCGCCGAAAATCCTTGAACGTTGGTCGGTATGGATCGGAATATCCATCGTTCTTTCGATCATTGCTTATTCCGTTCCCATCATGCAAATGTTTCAGCATGATGCTCCGGGGTCAATACCGTTCCGTACATGGTAAAATAATTTAATATGGCATTCAGAATGCCCCTGATGGTATAATAAGGATTGAATTGTTCCAGATGAGATTGTCTGATTTAGTTATGTGAGAGGAGAGTTAGAGATGAGAAATTTTTTGAAACATCACAAACTGCTTATTTTGCTATTGGTGGGGATTTTCATTCTGGCGGGTTGTGGGACCGGTGGCGGTACCAATGAAGGTTCAAACGAAGGCACAAACGAAAACACCGGTTCCGGTACTGAACAACCTTCGCAAACCGAAAACAATAACGAAGGTGCGAAGGAAACGGTTTATCTAGGGATTTCACAGTTTGTCGAACATCCCGCTCTTGATGCCACGCAGCAGGGGATTTTGGATGCACTGAAAGACAACGGATATGAAGACGGAGATTTACTGGACGTGGATCTGCGTTCTTCTCAGGCAAGTTTTGATACCGCACTTTCCATTGCACAAAAATTTGTCGGAGATCAACGTGACATCATTGTTGCGATTGCGACACCGTCTGCCCAGGCTGCTGTTCAGGCTGCGGACGGGAAAATTCCCGTGGTATTCGCAGCGGTTACTGATCCGGTTGCCGCCGGACTGGTAGAGTCCAATGAAGCACCGGGTGGCATGGTTACCGGAACATCCGATCAGGTTCCGATGGATCAACAGGTGGGGTTAATCAAAAAATTTGTTCCCGATGTTAAAAAAATCGGAGTGATTTTCAACTCTGCCGAAGTCAATTCCAATGTTCAGGTCGATGCGGTTACGGCTGCAGCGCAAGATCTGGGAATTGAGGTCGTTAAGGCGGGAATCACGACCGGTTCCGAAGTGCAACAGGGAACCCAGTCTCTCGTGGGCAAAGTGGATGCTATTTTTATTCCGACGGACAACACCGTTGTTTCTGCCTTTGAAGGTGTATTAAAAGTGGCGCAGGACAATGGCATTCCGATTTTTGCCTCCGACGTGGATACGGTTGAACGCGGAGCCGTGGCAACCTACGGAATGGATTATTACCAGATGGGTTATCAGACCGGGGAGATCATTTTCCAGATTATTAATGGGGAAGAACCGGCAAATATACCCGTACAAACATCCAATGAAATCGATCTGGTTATCAATCTTGATGCTGCCTCCAAATTTGGTCTTGAGGTATCCGATGACTTAAAGAATGAAGCGAAGGAATTGTTTGGAGAATAATTTTTGACATGAATAGCCCGTTCGTTTTTGCTTAACACTAAACTGAGGTGTTGATTAAATGCAAAAACGATACGGGCTTTTTTTAATGTTAATGATTATTTTGTTTGTTTCAATCACCGTTTCGCAAGATGTGTATGCTCAGTCGAATGATCAAAAGGTCATTCAGGAAATCCATGTCAATCTGTGGGAAAGGAAACTGGTATTAATGGAGGATGGAGAGGTTGTTATGGAACTGGCAATTGCGCCGGGTAAAGAGGACTCACCAACACCGGTCGGACACTTTACGATTGTGAGAAAATCACGTAACTGGGGGTCGGGTTTCGGCACCCGTTGGATGGAATTGGATGTCCCCTGGGGAAAGTACGGGATTCATGGAACCAACAAACCTTGGCTGATCGGGCAGAGTGTTAGTTCCGGTTGTGTCCGTATGCGCAATCAGGATGTTGAAAAATTATATAACAGGGTAAATGTGGGAACACGGGTGACGATTGACGGACCGATTATGGGCTCATCCAGGTTGACGTATCGCATCCTGGTTCAGGGTTCGAGAGGTTCTCTGGTTCAACTGGCACAGAATCGATTAAAGGCAGCGGGGTTATATAAGGGTCCTGTTCACGGGGTATTTGACCGCTATACGGAATTATCTGTGATTGCTTTTCAAAAAAAATACGGATTACCCATTACCGGGCAGATAGGATATGAAGATTACATCGCCCTTGGCATTATTGAGTAACCACGGTTTTAATCATAAAACATCTGCCTTACTTTGTTGATGTCCTCATCAAATTTGGCATGGGTTGTTTGAAAAAGGCGATTGAACAGATCACCGCTCTCTTTGTCCAGAGCTTTAATTCCTTCACCGGTAATTCCTCCCGGAACGCACACTCTTTGCTGTAAGGATGGAAGGGAGAATTTACCCTCCGATAATAACTTGCCGAACCCGATCATCATTTGCGTTGTTAAGTAGGTGGCTTCCTCACGGGAAATAGACGTTTCCTCAACTGCCGCTTCAATCCATTTTTGCAACAAAAAACTGACAAAGGCCGGTCCGCAACTGGATATATCCGATGCAATCCGGGTAATATCTTCTGAGATTTCAACGGAATGACTGATGTGTGAAAATAATCGCAGGATTTTACGGCGGTCGCTTTGATTGCATCGTTCACTGAACGTTACAAGGGATGTCCCGCTTCCTACCAGATTTGTTATGCTGGGAATCACCCGGGCAACCTTGCAGGAAAGATGGTTTTCCAGATCCCGGATATAAATGGGACTCGTGATGGAAATGACGATCTGGGCAGGGCGGGTGGTCAACGCAATTTCATCAAGGACTTCTTTATATTCCGTCGGTTTTACGCAGATCAATACGAGTTGACTTTCCTCAACAACCTCACGATTACCACAGGCTTTCTTCAAGCCGGGATAGCGTTCGGCAAGCAAATGAACCTTTTCGGGCGAACGGTTACTGGCAATGATTTGAGACGGCAGTAAGGCATGGGATTCAATAAACCCTTCGATTAATATCGATCCCATGCTGCCCGTTCCGATAAAACCGATTTGCATGACGATTCATCCTTTCCTTTGACCCCTATCATCTTTTTTATCCTTATGCATAACGTGACGGAACGATGATCAAATATTTTCAATTGCGAGAAGCAAGCGATTGATTAATACTTGAATTACACAAAATTAATATATGAAAAGGAGAGGTGTCTTTTGTTTGGAATGGATCCGTTATATCAACCTGAATAAAAAAATCGTTATCGGCGCAGGAATTTTTTTGTTTGTGGCTGTAAGTGTCACGATTTATTTTGTTGGCGACGATGAACAGGAAGAGACGATTCCTCTTTCTGAATATACATATGAACCTGCCGGCATTGCTGCTGATTCACGTACATCTGCCGAGTCCGTGCGGTCCGATTCCGTGATTGAGGACCAATCCTCTGTATCACCGGAAAGGAAAGAAGAATCTGTAAAAGTGATTGTGGTGGATATCAAAGGAGCAGTTATGGAGCCGGGAGTGTATGAACTGAGCCGGTCCAGCCGGGTCCATGAAGGAATCGCCCTTGCCGGAGGATTTACGGAAGATGCGGACCGGTCCCGGGTCAATCTGGCACAGCATCTCGAAGACGGAGTCATCTTATACATTCCGTCACTCAACGAAACTGAAAGTCAGAGTGAAGAAACTTCCTCATCGCAGGAGAATCTTTCACCCGGAATCAATCATACTTCTTCGCTGATCCCTTCAACTTCAGGAGGACACAGTGGTAACGATGGCGGAACTTCCCCTGTTAAAGTCAACATCAATACCGCAACGGTCACCGAACTACAAACCGTAAAAGGCATCGGCCCTTCCATAGCGCAAAAAATCATTGATTACAGAGAATCCCGCGGCTCATTTCAAAAAATTGAAGATTTACTGCTGGTGAAGGGAATCGGAGAAAAAACCTTAGAGAAATGGAAAGCACATCTGGTTGCGGAATAACGCTTTTTTTGTTGACAGACGATTCCTTTGACTCTATAATGAGTTAAAATGTCATAAGCAAGCTCATCAAGAGAGGTGGAGGGACTGGCCCGATGAAACCCGGCAACCATACAGTCGTTTTTATCGGCTGTAAAGGTGCCAATTCCAGCAGGTTATATGAAGACCTGAGAGATGAGAGAAGAAGAATGATACCATCCCTCTCCTCTCAGGAGAGGTTTATTGTTTTTCAGATTATTTTTTAAGAGATGAGGAGATGAAGAGATGACAGAGCAAAGAAAATGGGGATTTGAAACAACCGCTTTACATGGCGGGCAACAGCCCGATCCCACGACGGGATCCCGTGCCGTTCCGATCTATCAGACAACGTCCTATGTGTTTAAGGACACGGATCATGCGGCCAACTTATTTGCATTGAAAGAATTCGGCAACATTTACACGCGCATCATGAATCCGACAACGGATACATTCGAACAGCGTGTGGCTCAACTGGAAGGAGGGGTAGGTGCTCTGGCTGCGGCATCGGGACAGGCAGCCATAACGTATGCCATATTAAATATTGCCGGAGCCGGTGACGAGATCGTTTCATCGAGCAGTCTTTATGGCGGCACCTACAATCTTTTCAAATATACACTGTCCAAACTGGGCATCACCGTTCATTTCGTCGATCCTGATCAACCGGAGAATATTCGCGAAAAAATCAACGAGCGTACCCGCCTGATTTATTGTGAAACACTGGGCAACCCGAAAATGGACGTAGTGGATATTGAAAGGCTGGCTACGATAGCTCACGAGAAAGGAATTCCGCTGATCGTGGACAATACCCTGGCCAGTCCATATCTGTGCCGGCCGATTGAACACGGTGCCGACATTGTCGTTCATTCCGCCACAAAGTTTATCGGCGGTCACGGTACATCCATCGGCGGCGTCATTGTTGACTCAGGCAAATTCGACTGGACCAACGGCAACTTTCCCGAGTTGACCGAGCCCGACCCCAGTTACCACGGCATTGTTTATACGGATGCCGTCGGCCCCCTGGCTTATATTATCAAAGCTCGTGTGCAACTGTTGCGGGATACGGGAGCGGCTATTTCTCCCTTCAATGCTTCTCAGCTGATCCTGGGACTGGAAACGTTACCGCTTCGCATGGAACGACACAGCAGCAACGCACTTGAAGTGGCCCGTTATCTTCAGCAACATGAACTGGTCACATGGGTGAAATATCCCGGTCTCGAAGACAGTCCTTATTATGCGCTGGCGCAAAAGTATCTGCCGCAGGGTCAGGGTGCAATCCTCTCCTTTGGGCTTAAGGGAGGCGTGGAAGAAGGGAAGAAGTTCATCAATTCCCTGCAATTGTTCTCCCATCTTGCCAATGTCGGCGACGCCAAGTCCCTGGTGATTCATCCTGCGAGTACAACACATCAGCAACTGTCGGAAGAAGACCAACGCAGTGCCGGTGTGACACCGGAAATGATTCGTCTTTCCGTCGGGCTCGAATCCATTGATGATATCATCTACGATCTGGATCAGGCTTTAAAAGCAAGTCAGAAGTGAGGAAAATGAAAAACCTGTAGTGACGTTTGTAACTTTCACTACAGGTTTTTTTCTTATGAGTAACTGACTGATTACGCCAGCCGCGAGCGCCGCACGTCAATATGAGGGCTTACATAGGGTTGGAAATGATATTTTTCTTCAATAAAAATCTGATGCCAGAGCATAAAGATCAGCACGGTCCACAATTTGCGGCTGTAATCTGTTTTTCCTTCTTTATGTTCATCCAGCAAATACATCACGAAGGCCTTGTTAATCAGGTAATCCACCTGGCTGTCGTAGATCAGTTCCCTGGCCCAATCGTAAAAATCATGGCGTAGCCAGTGGCGCGTGGGAACAGGGAATCCCAGCTTTTTCTTTGTTTTAATTTCCTCCGGCAAAAAGTCTTTCATCGCTTCACGCAGTACATGTTTGGTTGTTCCGGCCGCCAGTTTATATTTCGTGGGAATGGTTGTGGCAAATTCAAACACCTTCGTATCAATAAAGGGAACACGCAGCTCCAGAGAATTGGCCATCGTCATTTTATCGGCCTTCATGAGAATATTTCCGCGCAGCCAGGTATGGATATCGAGAAACTGCATTTTTGTTTCATCATCATACCCTTCGGCACGTTTAAAAATGGGATGGGTGATTTCCCACGGATGCTGATAATCTTTACGGGAAGCAAGATGATCCATCGTGAGTGTTTCCTTTAATTCTTCATCAAAAATAAAGGCATTTCCGAAAAAACGATCTTCCACATCCTTACTTCCGCGAATGAGAAAGTTGCGCCCCTTCATACCCTCGGGAAGTTTTTTCGCCCAGTTCCCCAGTGATTTTCTCATGGGGCGGGGAAGGTATTGAAACATCCGCAAAGAACCCGGCTCGCGATAAATGTTATATCCTCCGAAAAATTCATCGGCACCTTCTCCCGAGAGGACAACCGTGATATGTTGCGATGCCAGTTCGGCCACAAAATAGAGGGCGATTGCAGACGGATCGGCTACCGGATCGTCCTGATGCCAGACCAGACGGGGCAATTCATCAAGATATCTTTCTGCACCGATCACAATATCATGATGATTCGTGCCCAGATGTTTTGCCGTGCGGCGGGCATAATCCGTTTCGCTGTATCCCGGGATATCAAAACCGACGGTAAAGGTTTTTACTTCCTCATGCCTGCGCAACAAACCGACGATGGAGGACGAATCCACGCCGCTCGACAGGAAAGCTCCGCGGGGCACATCACTTACCCGGTGCATTTTTACCGAATCTTCCAAAACGGAACGTGTTCCTTCAACAAAATAAGAAAAAGATTTGCTTTCATCCGGTTGAAAAGTTACTTCCCAGTATGGTTTCATCGTTAACCGGTCATTTTCCACCATGAAGTAATGTCCCGGCTCCACCTTATGGATGTTGTTGAACATCGTCTCCGGGTCGGGGACATACTGGAAAGTGAGATAATGAAAGAAAGATGTCGGATTAACTTCGCGTCGCATGCCTTCCATTTCCAGCAGGCTTTTGATTTCTGATGCAAATCCGTAACCTTCTCCGGTTTCCGTCCAGTAAAGCGGTTTGATGCCAAAATGATCACGCGCACCGAACAGGATCCGTTTTCTCTGATCCCAGATGACGAAACCGAACATGCCCCGCAAATATTTGGGGCAGTCGAAACCCACTTCTTCGTACAGATGAATAATCGTTTCCGTGTCGGAATCGGTTTGAAATTGGTGACCTTTATCCTTTAACCACTTTTGTAATTCAAGATAGTTATAGATTTCACCGTTAAAAACCATCCAGACGTCTCCCGTTTCATTGCTGATGGGCTGTGCCCCTTTCTCCAGATCAATGATGCTGAGACGACGAAAACCGAGTCCCACGTGTCCGTCAATGAAAAGTCCGTCGTCATCCGGCCCGCGATGCAGGATGATATCGGACATTTTTTTGACGGCTTCCGCCTGAACAGGTTGTTCTTGTTTATGAAAAAGAGCGACAAATCCGCACATCTGGTTGACTCCTTTATCATTGTTTATAACATTTTTACTCTAACATGTTCATTCCCGAGAAGCAATGTACAATTCCCTTACTGGTCTTCTGAATCGAATTATAGTAAGATTTTGTTACATATACAGGAGGTATTTGTCATGAAAAATCGAAAAAGCTGGGATGATTATTTTATGGATCTTGCATTCGCTGTCGCGGAAAGATCGACATGTCCCCGCCGTCATGTCGGAGCCGTTCTGGTAAAGGATAAAAAATTGATGGGTACCGGATACAACGGCAGTCCCTCCGGAGTATCCCACTGCCTCGATCATGGCTGCATGATGGAAAGTTACATGGAAAACGGGGAAGAAAATGAACGTTGCATTCGTACCATTCATGCTGAAGTTAATCTGATGCTGTTTACGGACAGGGCAGATCGCGAGGGTGCCACGGTTTATGTGACGGATCAGCCGTGCTGGAACTGCGCCAAAATGCTGGCAAACAGCGGGATCAGGGAAGTTGTTTATGCACGTCCTTATGAGAAGGATCATGAAAAAGTGGTCCGTTTATTTGATGAAGCTGGAATTATCTTTCGTTTGCACCAATCAGAAAATGCAAATATTTGAAATAACTTGATTATTATTCCATTCGGTCATAAAATGAGGGGGAGGAGAAGAGGAAAATGATCCAGATTGCATTGCCCCGCCTAAATGGACTCGTGCCAACAATTGAATCCACTTTTCATAAACTGGTAGAAGAACAGGGAGAGTTGAGCGAAGCCATTTTAGACTGGATAGAGAAACAGGGGACGGTGGAAGCGAGGGAAGCCCTGCATAAGGTTGCAGGGGAACTTCTGGATGTCGCCCAGACATGTATTTCCCTCACTTTTGTGTTGGAAGAAATGGCACCGGAAATCCATCTCGAAGACCTGATGGACGAACATCTGATTAAATTGCGTAACAAAGGATACTTGCAGGAAGAAGCGGACAGGATCAATTTTGATGTGACCGAGCAGGGATACCGTCTCATGAGTTTGCCCCGGTTGAGGATACCCGGTGTGACACTGGATAACACGGTATTAAACATATCGGTGGCGATCGGACGTTTTGCGCAATGGATCGGAAAATTCAGCGGTGCAAGCGGTGAGCAGGATATTCGTTCGCAGTATGAAATCTGGAAGGGATGCGGGCTGAACCTGTTACATATTGCGCAATGTTGTTTTACCATGCTCTATATTTTGCAACAGACCTACTTGATGGACACGGACCGGCTGGTTCACGAACACATTGCCAAATTAAGAAAGCGGGGATATGTCAAGTAGTGTTCTTTTTCCTCAAGCGAGGGAGAGGATCATGTGAATCGACAAAGGCCTTTTGCCAGGGCTGCTCCGGCCTTAGCGGGAGGGATGATTTTTGCATCCCTGATTCCGTTGGGTGCAGCCCGGATTTTGGTTGCCATCATTTTCATCATAACGTTGACTCTGCTCATGTTCGGGTTAAATCGTCGACGTCCAATTTCAAACCATGCATACGTGATCGTAGCCGCCCTGTTTGTTTTTGGATACGTCTACTTTCTCATCTATGATATGGATAACCGTTCCGTCATACGGCAGGAACTTTCGGAAAGAACAAACGATCCCGTCCAACTTCGCGACTGGTTCGAATGGACGGGACAGGTCCGTGGTGTCATCGATTCTGCACCTGATTTTGACGGAGATCAACTTAAAGCCGTCGTACGAATAAGCGAAATGTATCATGAGGGCGTTTGGAAAGATACGGGAAATGAAAAAATACAGCTGTTTTTAAAACTGACCGATTACCGTGAGCGGCAGGAAGCGGCCATATTTGAAAAAGGGGATCGCATTGAAGCATGGTTGACACTGCAACCCCCTGATCCTCCTGCCAATCCCGGTGCCTTTGATTATCCCCGTTATCTCTATTATCAACACATTCATTTGATCGGCAGGACAGAAGGGCTTTCATCCCTGCAGTTGACCGGCAAGGCATCGATTCCGGTGGGGGCGTTGATTGACCGCCTGCGTAACCGGTTGATCCGGCAGACGAAACGGATTTTTTTGCCGGAAAGCGCCCCGGTCTTTGAAGCGTTGTTATTCGGAAGTAAAAATCATTTATCCGCTGAGGTGGAAGAACTTTTTTCCAATCTTGGTTTATCTCATGTAATGGCGATTTCCGGTCTTCACGTCGGTGTGATTTCTGCTCTCGTATTCGCTGCGTTTTTACGTATCGGATATACCAGAGAAACGGCGATCAAAATAACCCTGTTTTTTTTGCCCGCATATGCGGTACTCGCCGGGTTTACGCCATCTGTTGTGCGTGCGTCAGTAATGGGAATGGTGGCTCTCACAGCCTTGCTCATCCAGCGTTCAGGAGACCCGTGGAATACACTCGGGCTGGCATTTGTTGTGATGACGATCAGTCAGCCATATTATCTGTGGCAGGTCGGATTTCAACTTTCCTTTATATTAACGGCCGGGTTGATCTGGCTGGTTCCCTGGTTGGATTGTATCCTGCCGGTCCCGTATAAACGACTGCGACAGCTGCTGGCAGTTACACTGGCAGCTCAGGCAGTCTCATTTCCCTTCACCGTCTATTATTTTCATCAGTACTCCGTCCTGGCAACCCCTGTCAATCTGATCTTTGTCCCTCTTCTGGCAGGAATCTTTATACCGCTTGGATTTATTACATTTGTCTTTGGACTTATTCATCCCTCAATGGTATATATATTATCAGTAACCCTGGAATGGATGTGGCTGGGAATCGTTCACAGTCTGGCATGGTTTGAATCCCTGCAATGGTTCCATCGTTCATGGGCACCGCCTGCAACGATCGGAATATTGCTTTATTATTTGTTTCTCCGGGGAAGTCACCTTTTGCTCACATCCCCGATATCAGTTAAACGTAAAGTGTTGCTTGGTTCTTTCATCGTGGTTGTCTGGACCGTTCTCGTTTATCCTTATGCCTGGAACGTTGAAAGTACGGGAGATGATGTTCGCATTACCTTTCTTGATGTAGGGCAGGGGGATTCAACCGTTATCGAATTTCCGGACGGGGAGGTATATATCATCGATGGGGGCGGACGCCCGTTCTGGCACAACACTGAGCAGGATTCATGGAAAATTCGCAAAGACCCGTTTGAACCGGGGAAAGACGTTGTTGTTCCATTTTTACGTTACCGCGGAATATCAGAGATTGATACCATGATCATGACCCACGGAGATCTTGATCATATCGGGGGGTTGCAGGCAGTGGCGGAGCGAATGTCCATCAAACGGGTCATCACGAACGGTCTGCCTCCTAAGGGGGAAAAGGAACGGGAATTGTTTCAAACCCTGGTACAACAAGATGTACCCATTTTTCGCGGTGAAGAAGGGGTAACCCGGACATTGCGACGGGGGGTTAACATAACCCTGCTTCATCCGCCGCCTTCCACCATCGGGGATTTGATTTTAAAAGATAACAATATGTCGGTAGTGACGCTTTTGTCTGCCTACGGAAGGAACATTCTCTTAACCGGCGATCTTGAAAAGAATGGGGAAGAATGGTTAATGAACAGGTGGAGACGCACTCCCCCCGTGATTGATATCTTAAAAATCGCCCATCATGGAAGCGACACTTCAACTTCTGATAATTGGTTGCATTTTTTACATCCGACTTATGCTATTATTTCAGTAGGAGAAAATCGTTACGGACATCCTTCCGGAATGGTTCTGGAACGACTGGCGGAACGGAAAATTCCTGTTGTCCGCACCGATATCCATGGTGCGATTACCGTTCGTATTACTCCGCAGGGGGAAATGAAAATCAAAACGGAGTTGACTCCGCCGGTTGAAGCATATATTTTGCAACATTAAACATTTTCTCGTCGTCTAAAAAGTAACGGGAGAGGGGGCACAGTATCAGTGGACGCAGATAAAGAACTGATCAGGGCCGCACAGTCGGGCGATCGCGACGCCTTAATACAGCTGTTGCGGGAAATAGAACAGTCCGTCTACAAAACTGCTTATTACATGCTGGGAAATGAGCAGGATGCAATGGATGCTTCACAAGAAGCTTTAATTCGCATATATACGAAGATTGACACCTATCAAGAAAAAGCAAAATTTTCGACATGGATCCAGCGTATTGTCACGAACATCTGCATTGACAGAATCAGAAGAAAAAAAGAAACACTCTCCATCGACGATCATGCTTGGATGCTGGAAAGTGATGATCATGTCGAGCGGGAAGTTGAACAATATGATCTCGCCGATCATGTACGCAGAGCAATTGAAAAGTTGCCCCACAATCAACGGGTTATTGTCTCATTGAGGTATTTGCATGACATGTCCTATCAGGAGATATCAGAAGCGCTGGATATACCGCTGAATACAGTAAAATCATACTTGTTCCGGGCACGCATGAAACTTCAGGAATGGCTGCATGAGTATGAGAAAGGTGGTGTTCAGGGATGAGATGTGAAGAGGTGAGAGACTGGATGCAACGCGATCTTGATTCAGATTTGAATGACATCGAAAGACAAGCGTTGACAAACCATTTAACCAGGTGTAAAGAATGTGCTGCGTTACATCATCAATTGCAAAAATTGTCGGCTCATCTGGAACAACTGCCGGATGTACTGCCCTCATATAGCCTGGTAGATGCGGTTTTGCCCAAACTGCAGGAGATTGACCGGCAACGAGAACAAAACCGTCAGCAGCACGAAGAAGAAAAAGGAACACCCCGCCGTCCTCCCGGTTGGCGTGGTCGCACCTTTCTTGGGGGAGCGGTTGCCGCGGGATTGTTATTCGCTCTGTTTATGGCGAATAATCTGTTTCAGCAGGGTTCGGATCAATCGATGGATCAGAATATGTCGATGGAGGAATCAGCAGGTTTGGCTGAATCAACAACCCTTACTGAATCGGAGATTGCCCTCGATGTAGCGGATCAATCCGTCTCCTCAAATGATGAAGAGGTCAATATGATGATCGCTCCCGATCAGGGGAAGGAGTCAAATAGAGAAGCAGGCGACACTGCAGAAATCATGATTGGAACGAGTAAACCGTCGCCTGATGGCGAATATATCGCGGAAATTGCGAGTGCAGAAGCGAAAATGAAGTTGTCGATCCGGTCTGTGCAGGGTGAATTAATATTTATATCCCGCGAATGGCCGGGTGATTATCAGTATGACCTGGAATGGAAAGATAACCGTACACTCACGTACCGCCTTCATGGCAAGGATTCGACCCAATTATGGGAAGTCACGATTGCATCGGACGGATCTTCCCGTGAGCAACTGGTGATGAAAACCGGTAACGAATAATCCTCTCGTTAAACTGTAAAGGATAATGACTGCAGTTCTGAAACGGACTGTGGTCATTATTATAAAAATAACAATCTGGATTTGATTTGCCTTTCCCTCACTTCGTTCGGCCGGTCAGCATCAAATCCAGATTGTTATTTTTTTAAGCGAAAGCGCAGATACGGAGAGTTTTAAAAACGCCCTGTAGCGGTTTAAGTGATTTGTTCAGCAATCCCTATTTAAGACCAGATTTTTTTGAGTCAGTCAATCTCAAAGGTAAGTTGACCGACCAGCTTCTAACATACTTCTTCATTATCTCTTTTCTTTTGACATAGGACTTCCTGCAAGACATCCAAAAAATAAAAAGCCGTATTTGATGCTGACCGGCCGAACGAAGTGAGGGAAAGGCAAAACAAATACGGCTTTTTATTTTTCATATTTACCTCTATAATATGGGATAAACGGGGTAAAGGAGACGTAATATGAGTAAAATCTACAAAATTAGTGATCTGATTGCTGTAGCAAAGGAGGGAACACCTCCACCCGCATGTGATACGACACTGCAAATTGTTGCCGAATTTGCTGAAGATGGAGTCGCAAGAGGAACCTGGACGGTTGATGAAAAATTCATCAACGGAAACGGAGTCGTTATGGGAGGTTTCCTGTCATCCGCTGCCGATATCATGATGGCCTATGCAATAGCCAGCAAACTGAATGATAATCAGGGGTTTGCCTCCATTGACCTGGATACCACTTTTCATCGTCCTGCGTTCCCCGGTACGATTGAAGTCGAAGCGAGGGTGGAGCGGATGGGAAAAACCGTGGCTTATCTGGTGGCGGAGTCAACCCAGAACGGCAAAACCATTGCGACCACAATTTCTTCGGTACTGATTCGAAATCTCGGGGAGTGAAACCATTTGTCCTATCAGAACATTGCAAGACAAATGAAACAGGGCGATGTATCCCCTGTCTATGTGTTTTACGGGACGGAAACATTTCTCATGCAGGAAATGGTTACATTTATGGTCCGAACCTTGATTCCCGAGGAAAGTCGGGAGTTTAATTATATTACCTATGATTTAAGGGAAACTTCCATTGAGCATGTGATTCAGGATGCGGAAACGTTCCCCTTTATGTCTGATCGAAAACTGGTTGTCGCCAATTATGCTTATTTTCTGACCGGTACACGCGTTAAAAACGGTGTGGAGCATAATTCGGACGTTTTATTACAATACATTGAAAATCCCCCGCCGGAAAGCATTTTGGTGTTGACCATCGCTCAGCAAAAATTGGATGAACGAAAAAAAGTGGTTAAGGAATTAAAGAAAAACGGAGTAATGGTTGCTTTTGACCCGCTGCAGAACTTCGAACTTGAAAATTGGTTGATCAAACGTGCCGAACGCTACGGGGCGCGCATGCGTCCCGAGGCCGCGGCACAGATGGTAATGATGGCGGGAACCCATTTGCAATTACTCGATCAGGAACTGCAAAAACTGTCTTTATACAGCGGGAAGGGAGAAGAAATCAGCGTTGAGGATGTAGAATCCATGGTCAGCCGTTCCCTCGAACAGGATATTTTTCGGTTGATCGATTGCGTCGCCCGCATCAAAATTGAGGAAGCGTTCCGTATTCTCTATGATTTGTTGAAAAACAAGGAGGAACCGATTAGGATCCTGTCCCTGATTGCCCGTCAGTTTCGTATCATCCTTCAAGTTAAAACTTTAAGTGAAAAGGGATATTCCGAAAAACAAATGGCTTCTCAATTGCATCTTCATCCTTATGTGGTCAAAATCGCTTATCAGCAGGGCCGGCATATGAAAGAATCCGTGCTTCGTCGAATATTGCAGGTGCTGGCAGAGGAAGATGTCCGTATGAAAACGGGCCAGACCGACAAAGTACTGGCGCTGGAAATGTTTTTATTACGATTAAAAGATTGGATGGTGACGTAGCCGATGAGGATGGAGGCTTCCCTGATCATTTTGACGGGCGGGGAATCCAGAAGAATGGGGAGAGAAAAGGGATTGATGTCCGTCGGGGGTAAGCCGTTGATCCGGAGCATCACAGAGGAGTTGAGGCCCCTGTTTTCCGAGACAATCATTGTGTCCAGACACGGGCAATATGGGAATTGGAATGACTATGCCGACAGGGTGGTCTCCGATCCGGAACCGTACAGGGGCAAAGGTCCGCTTGCCGGACTGCTTGCCGGCATTCAGAGCAGCACAAGTCCCCGCTTATTCCTGACGGCCGGGGATATGCCTTTCGTTTCATCCGACCTGGCATCTTATCTGATGAGCCGTCTGCATTCCCCTTATCAGGCTGTGATCCCCTCCGTAAAAAGCAGAATTCATCCGCTGTTTGCCGCCTATCATGCCGACTGTGCCCGGGATGTTGAACTTCTTTTGCAGCAAGAGTCGTACCGGATGATGGACCTTTTTTCCCGAATTCCACATAAAATATTATCTTCTGAGGAATGGGAAGAACTCGTTGATCCCGTGGTCGGATTGATGAATATGAACAGTCCCGGCGACTGGCAGGATGCCGAACGACTGGCACAGCAATTTTCAAAAAAACATAAGAAAAAATAAAAAGCTTCCGTTGATCGTCCAGGATCATTCAGGAAGCTTTCATTATGTTCTCCGTTCTAAATCAAAGATAAATCAGGCGGAGACTTGATTCACTTTTTTCATCAAACGAGATTTGTGACGCGCTGCGGCATTTTTATGGATTAATCCTTTGGTAACCGCCTTGTCCAATTTTTTAGTAGCCACCTTGAGGGCTTCACGAGCGGCTTCTATATTATTTTGAGCTAATGCGGATTCAACGTTTTTGATAGCAGTACGAAGCGCGCTGATTTGAGCTTTTCTCTGTGCGCGGCGCTTCTCGTTTTGACGAGTTCTCTTCATTGCTGAGCGAATATTGGGCATGCTGTTCACCTCCTTAAGCAGTAACTCCGTGACATCATCACATGCAACACACCGTATTTTAACACGCACAGGGGGAAAATGCAACACAGTTCTGTATAATCCAATGGCTGAAAAATCACTATAAGAAGAGAATCAATTTCTACTGGATAAGGGGATGTTTCCATGGTGAAGGATCATGATAAGGATCTCGATCTCGACCGCTATCAGGTTAGAACGGACCTTGCGCTGGAATCTCATCAAATGGCCGTTGAGGAAAGGGGAAGTGATATCCCTGGTGTCGACTGGAGGGAAAGTGAACGAAACGGGGTAAAAACGACCTGGATGCACGTAAAAAATAAACAGGGGGCAGAGGAGATCGGAAAGTTACCCGGTCATTATTTGACCCTCGAAGCACCCGGGCTGCGCAACAAGGATTCACTCTTTCAAAATGAAGTTACAACACAATTTGCGCAGTCATTCCATCAATTTTTACAAAAAAAGGGTATTGGTTTAAATGAGAAGGTACTGGTCATCGGACTCGGTAACTGGAATGTGACACCGGACTCCCTCGGTCCGATTGTAGTTGAAAATATTCTCGTCACCCGTCATATGTACACCCTGATGCCGGATGAAGTGGATGAAGGTTATCGTTCGGTCAGCGCATTGTCTCCCGGCGTACTGGGCATAACCGGGATTGAAACGGGAGAAATCGTGCACGGTGTCGTACAAAAAGTGAAACCCGATTTTATCATTGCCATCGATGCCCTTGCATCACGGGCAATCGAAAGGGTGAATACAACCATACAGATTACGGATACCGGGATTCACCCCGGTTCCGGCATTGGAAATAAACGTCTCCCCATAACAGAGGAGGTCCTGGGTGTTCCGGTGATAGCCATCGGTGTGCCGACTGTGGTGGATGCTATCACCATCGCCAGTGATACGATGGACTATATCCTCGCCCATCTCGGCCGTGAAATGAAACAGAACAGGCAACCCCCGCAACCGGCATCGCGTCTGGCTCCGCCTGCGGCCAATTTACCGCAAAAGGTGAAACCCATCAACGAAGAGGATTACCCATCATCCCACGAACAGCAGGTGATTATGGGACTGGTCGGAAATCTTGGCGATGAGGAAAAGCGGCAGTTGATCCGTGAAGTGTTACAGCCGCTTGGACATAACCTGATTGTAACTCCCAAGGAAGTCGATCAGTTTGTTGAAGACATGGGCAATATGATTGCCAGTGGTCTCAACGCCGCCTTACACGAAGTGATTGATATGGAAAATGTCAATGCCTATACACATTGAATTCTCGATAACGGATTCAGTTCTAAAAGCTCGTCCACCCACATAGAATATAGCGATCATCAGTATTTCGGGTGGAAGGGTGAACATCTGTGTATAGTCGCCGTCGTTTTTACAGTATGAACGTAACCATGAGTAGGACAAGTATTCATAAAGGGCTTGTACTTTTGATTATGATAACAGCCTTTTTGTTGGTTGTTGCAGGAACGGTATCTGCGGGTAAAATGGCTGTGTCTTTCACTTCCCCGTCAATTAAAAACTCCATTTCCCACCTGTCTTCCAGTTTTCTTGTTCAAGTCATCAACCATGAGATTCCTCTGGCAGGAGATATCGTACAGGCACCGGAGACGGAAAAGCCGCGTTCAGCTTCTGCCTTTTTCTTTCATTTGTTGACTGATCTCAACCCGGCGGATCCAAGCACTTTTTTGGGCAGAGAGTTACCCGGAATCAACCGGGAAAGGTTTGAACTGCTGGTAGCAGCGGATGGTGTTGACTACAGTGATTTTGGCTACGAGTCTCCACCCCCAGGGGATGATGTTTTTGTGAGCCGGGACCCGGGTGAAACTTCGTCCGGTAAACCGAACACAGGACTTAATACAAAAGGAAATGGGTCCGAAACCGATCAAGTTGCAAATGAAGATCAACATTTTCGCAGCCGTCAAAAAGTGTTCATCTATCACACACATAACCGGGAATCATGGCTCACCATTCCGGAATTAAAGGATGTTAAAGATCCGGGATTGGCGACTCACCCGAGCAAAAACATCACCCTGGTCGGACAGCGATTGGGAGAAGAACTGAAAAAACTGGGTGTTGAGGTTGAGGTAAGCACGGAAGATCACATGGGGAAAACACCTTATTCCATGTCGTACGCCAGTTCTCGCAAAACTGTTCAGGAAGCAATAGTGGGGAACAGTGATTTTCAATATTTTTTTGATCTTCATCGTGATGCCGACGAACGGGAAGATACGACGATCACCATCGATGGAAAAAGTTATGCGCAGATTTACTTCGTCATTGGAAAAGGAAATCCAAACTGGGAGAAAAATCTTGCGTTTGCCGAGACTTTACATGAGCGTATCAACAAAAAATATCCCGGTCTGTCCAAAGGAATCATTGGTAAATCCGCCAAAGAGGGACATGGAGAGTATAATCAGTCTCTTTCAACTCAGAGTGTGATTGTGGAAATCGGAGGATATCAGAATACATTGGAAGAATCCTACCGCACCGCTGAGATTTTTGCGCGGGTGATTGCAGAAACATATTTTGATGCGGAACGGGTGAACGCTCCGACAGAGAGTAAGAGAGGGTGAGAGGAAATGAGATTAATCCTGCATCTGATGTTACTGATCAGTGTTGCTGTCATGGGTGTTCTCTGGGACATTGATCAAAAGTTCAGTGATACAGCGATTTCCCCGTTTGAAACTTCCCGACAGCAGCAGCCCGGGTCAATCAATAAAAATGATAATGGAAGATCGGTATATATCAAAAAAGTGACGGATCAGACGATTGAACTTGAAGTTCAGGGGAATACGATCGTGACCGATTTACAGGGAAGAGTGGTCGACGGAAAATTGTCGAATTTGCATCAATATACAAGTGAAAATGAAACCAAACAACGGCATGATCTCCCGCAACATTCCGTTCAGGAATCCGCACAACCTGACTCAAAACATGAAGAAGGTCCGTCTTGGATCGGAATCCTGGGAAATCAGCTGGGTGAATGGATTCATCAGGGGGCACGCAAAGGACTGGAATGGATTGTCGCCAGTTTTTAATCGACAAATTTTGCGATAGTTTTACAAATTATTGAATAAATATACAGGAAAAATCATAATATTACAATTGTTAATAATAACTAAATAAATTAGAATATTTGTAATTTCATATTGAATTATTCGTGTGATAATGGCATAATTTTCATATAGTGACTGTCGAAAAGAGGTGCATGCTGTGTCTGACAGGGTGATCGACATCCAGAACTTACATACCTTTTTTTATACGGATCAAGGAGAAGTTCCGGCTGTAGACGGAGTCGATTTACATATCAATCGGGGCGAGATCCTCGGTATAGTAGGTGAATCAGGTTGTGGGAAGAGTGTTACTTCCCTTTCTGTCATGCGCCTGATTCCTGAACCCCCGGGCAAAATTGTCAGGGGTTCCATCCTTTTTAAAGGAGAAGATTTAACCCGTGTCTCAGAAAAAAGGATGCGGGAAATTCGAGGAAATGAAATTGCCATGATCTTTCAGGAGCCGATGACATCGCTTAATCCGGTATATCGCATCGGCGATCAGATCGGGGAAGCCGTGCGGCTGCATTTAAATTACGATAAAAAGAAGGCAAGGGAACATGCCGTTCAAATGTTACAAAAAGTAGGAATTCCGAGGGCGGAAGAGGTGGTGGATGAATATCCCCATCAACTTTCGGGAGGGATGCGCCAGCGGGTAATGATTGCCATGGCCATGGCCTGTAACCCCGAGGTATTAATTGCCGATGAACCGACCACTGCCCTCGATGTTACGATTCAGGCCCAAATTCTGGACTTGATGCGGGAACTGAATCGAAATGAAGGAACAGCCATTATGATGATTACTCACGATCTGGGCGTTGTGGCGGAAATGTGTGATCGTGTTGTGGTGATGTATGCGGGAAAAGTGGTGGAAGAAGGAGATGTACGAACCATCTTCCATCATCCTCGCCATCCATACACCAGAGGCCTGATTCAATCGATTCCCCAGATTCATGATCATAAAAATCGCCTTTATTCGATTCGAGGAAATGTTCCTGTTCCGGGAAGCATGCCGGACGGATGTCACTTTGCACCGCGATGTGATCAGGTCATGGATATTTGCAGGGAGAAAATGCCGCCTTTAATCCCGACGGATAAGAATCAACGCTGCAGGTGCTGGCTTTATGAAGAAAGAGATGATTCAGACATGCAGGCGGTATCGGAATAACAGACACGGGAGGACGACCAGTGGAACAATCATCATATCTGTTGGAAGTAAAAAACCTCAAAAAATATTATCCGGTGAAAAGCGGTGTTTTTTCCACCGTGAACCAATATGTGAAAGCGGTTGATGATGTATCTTTTTATATGAAAAAAGGAGAAACCTTCGGGCTCGTCGGTGAGAGCGGGTGTGGCAAATCCACCACCGGCCGCTCGATTTTGCGTCTGATCGAACCGACCGACGGTCAAATCTTTTTTGAGGGGAAAGAGATAACCGGTCTCTCTCAGGAAAAAATGCGACAGATGAGAAGAGACATGCAGATTGTTTTTCAGGACCCCTATGCATCATTAAATCCGCGTCATACCGTGGAACGGATATTATCTGAACCGTTGATTGTTCACGGAATCGGAAGCAGAAAAGAAAGAAAAAAAATCGTGGAAGAAATGCTCGAAGTAGTCGGTTTAAGCAACTATCATGCCAGACGTTATCCGCACGAATTCAGCGGCGGTCAGCGCCAGCGAATCGGGATCGCTAGGGCACTCATGCTGAATCCCAAATTAATCGTTGCTGACGAACCGGTGTCTGCACTCGACGTTTCCATCCAATCTCAGGTACTCAATCTGATGCAAGATCTGCAGGAGCAATTTCATCTTACATACCTTTTCATTGCCCATGACTTGAGTGTGGTCAAGCATATCAGTGACCGGATCGGAGTGATGTATCTGGGAAGGATGATCGAACTTGCCGGACGTGATGATCTGTTCGCCCATCCTCTTCATCCTTATACACAGGCTCTGCTCTCTGCGGTTCCTGTAGCAGATCCGGACCATAAAAGGGAGCAAATTATACTTAAAGGAGACGTGCCGAGTCCTTCTGATCCTCCGTCGGGATGTGCCTTTCATACCCGCTGTCCCCATGTGACTGATGTATGCAGACAGAAAATTCCTGCTTTAAGGGAGGAAAAACCGGGTCAGTATGTTGCATGTCATTTATATGCATAGCTGATACTTTCTTTTTCATTTCCTTTGAAAAAGAATGATATATCAAATGAATCTCCGTAAAGGGGGGATCATGGCACTGATCTTATTTTTGCGTTTTATTCAGTGACACAATAAGGATCAAGAACGAAAAAGGGGGAAATGTACGCATGCGAAAATGGTTGTTGGTTGTACTGGCAGTATTTTTGACCATGTCTCTTGCCCTTGTGGGGTGTGGAGGAACAAGTGAACCCACCAATTCCGACGGCGAAGGGAACGCACCGCAAGATCAGAATCAGGAAAACACAGGAAGTGAGACCGGAGGAGAGGGTGCAGAAGGTGGTACCCTTATTTTCGGACGCGGTGCCGATTCAAAATCCCTTGATCCATCCCTGGTTACGGATGGGGAATCTCTGGGTGTTACCAAAAACATTTTTGACACACTCCTTGACTATAAAGGACAAACGACGGAAGTGGAACCGGCTCTGGCTACTGAGTGGAAGAGTTCCGATGACGGTCTGACCTGGACATTCCAATTGCGCGAGGGTGTAAAATTCCATGACGGTACTGATTTTAATGCCGAAGCGGTCGTATTTAACTTCGAGCGCTGGATGGACCCCGATCATCCCTTCCATCAGGGAGAATTCCCTTACTATGGCTATATGTTCGGGGGGTATAAAGGCGACGAAGGACATGTGATCGAAGCGGTGAAGGCTGTCGGGGAATACACGGTTGAATTTAAGTTAAAGAGACCGCTTGGTCCTTTCTTGAACAATCTCGCCATGACTCCGTTTGCCATCGCCAGTCCGGAAGCGATCAAGAAATATGGAGAAGAATTCGGACAAAATCCGGTCGGAACCGGGCCGTACGTTTTTGAAGAGTGGAAAAAGAATGACACGATTACGCTTTTGAAGAATGAAGATTACTGGATGGAAGGGGCACCTAAACTGGATCGCTTGATCTTCAAGACCATTCCCGACAACAGTGCCCGTTTGACTGCTCTGCAGAGCGGTGAAATCGATCTGATGGACGGACTCAATCCGGATGATGTAGCAGTGGTTGAATCCGATGGTGCGCTGCAGTTATTTAAGCGTCCTTCCATGAATGTGGGTTATCTGGCGTTAAATACGGAAAAAGCACCGTTGGATAATGTGAAAGTTCGGCAGGCGATCAACCACGCTATTAACAAGCAAGCTCTGATCGACGCCTTTTTCGGCGGACTGGGAGAGCCGGCTAAGAATCCGATGCCGCCGTCTCTCTGGGGATATAATGACGACATTAAAGATTATGAATATAATCCGGAACGGGCAAAAGAATTGCTGGCAGAGGCCGGATACCCGGACGGTTTTGAAATCGAATTGTGGACATTCCCCAATCCGCGTCCATACATTCCGCAGCCTCAAAAAATTGCCGAAGCTGTTCAGGCCGATCTTGGCAGGGTAGGAATTAAGGTGACAATCACCTCCCACGAATGGGCGCCATATCTGGACAAAACAGGAAAAGGAGAACATAAAATGGCATTCCTCGGTTGGACCGGGGATAACGGTGATCCCGACAACTTCCTTTATGTGTTGCTCGACAAGGACAATGCAAAAGGTCCGGACGCAGGAAACATTGCTTTTTACAAAAGCGACGAACTTCACGATATCTTAATTGAAGCTCAGCAATTGTCGGATCAGGCCCAACGTGCGCAGTTGTACATGAAGGCACAGGAAATTATCAAGGAAGATGCCCCGTGGGTACCGCTGGTTCACTCTACTCCTCCCCTTGCGGGAATCAAAGAGATCAAAGGTTTTGAACCGCACCCGACGGGATCGGATAAGTTTACGCACGTTTCTGTTCAATAATAAAGAAAGTATAGGTGTCTTTTTAAGTAAGCGGGATAAGGGTAGTGCTTGTTTGCGGGGCACTGCCCTTCCTTATCATCGAAGACTGGACAGGTCATGTCGTGTGGAGGTTATTTTATGCTGACCTACATTGTACGCAGATTGTTGATGTTAATTCCGGTTTTAATAGGAATGTCGCTGGTTGTATTCTCCATCATCCGTGCCATCCCCGGTGACCCCGCACGGGCGATTCTGGGCGAAAAGGCCACTGCTGAGGCACTGGAGAGTTTACGACAGGAATTGGGATTGAATGATCCCTGGTACATTCAATATTTTCATTTTATGGGAAAACTTTTGCAAGGTGACCTGGGAACCTCTATTCAATCGAAAGCAAAGATTGTTGAAGAAATCGGACCTCACCTGGCAGCTACGATAGAACTCACATTTGTGGCTATGTTGATCGCCGTTTTTATCGGTGTGAATGCGGGAATCATTTCCGCCTGGAAACAGGCATCATGGTTTGACTATACCAGTATGCTGGTGGCTTTGATCGGGGTATCGATGCCGGTTTTCTGGCTGGGGTTGATGGAACAGTGGGTTTTTGCAAAGGAGTTGCACTGGTTGCCGTCCATCGGTCGTACCAACCCGCGTGAACCATTTGAAGAAATAACACATTTCTACATTATAGACAGTATCATTACCGGCAATATGTCGGGATTGTGGGATGTGATCAAACACTTAATTCTTCCCAGTGTGGCCCTGGGTACTATTCCGATGGCCATCATCGCCCGCATGACCCGATCAAGTATGCTGGAAGTCATGAATCAGGATTATATTCGTACAGCGCGGGCAAAAGGGTTGAATGAATTCTGGGTGAATTATAAACATGCCCTGAAAAATGCCATGATCCCCGTTCTGACCGTGATCGGATTACAGAGCGGACTGCTGCTCGGAGGGGCGGTATTAACGGAAACGATTTTTGGATGGCCCGGAATCGGTCTCTACATCTATGAGGCCATTTCTTATCGGGATTATCCTGTGGTCCAGGCCGGGATTCTGGTGGTGGCCGCCATGTTCGTCTTGATCAATTTAATTGTGGATATTCTTTATGCACTGATAGATCCGCGTATTCATTATCAGTAAGAGGTGATCATCGATGAGTCAAACGCCGATACCACAGGTATCAGATGGAACAATGCAAGTACCTGCCGTATCTTCAAGCCTATGGATGGATGGCTGGCGCAGATTATGGCGGCAAAAATCAGCGGTTGTCGGAGGAATCATCATTCTTATTTTTGTTATACTGGCGATTTTTGCTCCCTATCTTACTCCCTATCCCTATGACGGGAATGACCTGTACAATCGCCTGAAGTCCCCTTCAGCAGAACACTGGTTCGGGACTGATGATCAGGGGAGAGACATATTTACACGTGTGATATACGGTGCGCGGATTTCATTATGGGTCGGTCTATTTTCTGTACTGGGATCGGCTGTAGCCGGTTCTCTTCTCGGGATCATCGCCGGTTATTTCGGGCGATGGGTTGACATGTTGATTTCCCGTATCTTTGATATCATGCTGGCCTTTCCCAGTATCCTGCTGGCCATTGCCATCGTTGCCATCCTGGGACCGTCACTGGAAAATGCGCTGCTTGCCATCGCCATCATCAATATACCCACATTCGGAAGACTGGTCCGTTCGACGGTTTTAAGCTTGAAAGAACAGGAATATATCATGGCCGCCCGGGCACAGGGGATGAAAAATTTCCGAATCATTTTCTATCATATTTTGCCGAACAGTCTGGCGCCGATCATCGTTCAGGGCACGCTCAGTATTGCTACCGCCATTCTCGAAGCGGCAGCCCTCGGTTTTCTCGGTCTGGGCGCCCAGCCGCCTGAACCGGAATGGGGAAAAATGCTGTCTGATTCTCGCGCATTGATTCAACAGGCACCCTGGACCGTATTTTTTCCCGGGCTGTGTATCATGCTTACGGTTCTCGGATTTAATCTTGTGGGAGACGGTCTGCGTGACGCGCTCGATCCCAAAATGAAAAAGTAAGAATGTCATGGGACGATTACCGCTCTTCGTCAGGGGGGCGGTTTTTTGTTTGCGTCCCCGGGTTATACGCCGTGCCCCGTTTTTGTCCCCTTTCATAACAATGAACCATGGATAGGTAACCAGGAAAAGTGTACCTTTAAACAACTGAGGTGAGACCGATCATGAACATCCTGATTATCGGCATGGGGTATGTGGGAACGACAACGGGGGCAGTTTTCGCAGAATGGGGACATCGTGTGACCGGGCTGGATATTGACCCTGCTAAAGTGGATGCCCTGCAAAATGGAAAGCTATATTTTTATGAACCCGGACTGGAAGAGTTGCTGCTTAAACATGTGAAGGAAAAAAATATCCGGTTTACAACAGACAGCGGGGAGGCCCTGCGGGGTCATGATCTTATTTTCATTTGTGTGGGGACACCCTCACGTTCAGACGGCAGTGCAGACCTTTCTTATATTAAGCAGGCGGCCACTGATATCGGCAGACACATGAATCGTTATAAAATCATCGTCACAAAAAGTACCGTTCCAGTGATGACAACGGAAAAAGTGGCTGAGTGGATTCGTCAAAGCTGTCCGGCCCCCGTCCCCTTTGATGTCGTTTCCAACCCGGAATTTCTAAGGGAAGGTTCGGCACTTTATGATAGTCTGTATCCCGACCGGGTAGTCATCGGAAGCTCGAGTGAAAAGGCATCACAGCTTATGGAGGAGTTGTATCAGTCAGTAAAGTGTCCCGTCATATTCACCTCTCCTCGCACGGCGGAAATGATTAAATATGCATCCAATTCCTTTCTGGCCACTAAAATATCGTTCATGAATGAAGTGGCAAAGTTGTGTGATCAACTGGATGTAGATGTAACAGATGTGGCACGGGGAATGGGGCTTGATCCCCGAATCGGCCCCCATTTTCTTCAGGCCGGCATTGGCTTTGGAGGTTCCTGTTTCCCAAAAGATATAAGAGCCTTGATACGCACAGGGAAAGAACACGGGCAACCACTATCAATTTTGCAAAAAGTGGCTGAGGTTAATGAAACGCAGCCGCAGTATATGGCGGACTTCATTAATCAACGTCTGACCACATTGAACGGTAAAAAAATTGTCGTGCTGGGCATCGCTTTTAAACCCGATACCGATGATCTCAGAGAAACACGGAGTTTTCCGGTCATCAATCATTTGTTGCAGGCAGGGGCAGAGGTTTACGTCCATGATCCGGTCGCTGTAATTCCGAAAAAATATAAAGATCGGGGAGTAACCCAATCTCAAGATGTAATTGACGCCGCTTCGGGGGCCGATGGGATCGTCATCTGCACCGACTGGCCGCAATATAAGGATTTGAAATGGCGTAATGTTCATCAAGTGATGCGTTCCCCCAATCTGTTTGACGGGAGAAACATGCTGGATGGAGCACAAATGCGCGAAATCGGATTTTATTATCAGGGCATTGGATACCGATAAAAATAAGGATATTTCACTTCAGAATCCGATATGGTGGATTTCCCGAATAGCTGATATAATAAATCTTAGTGTATTTTTTCCTCCTGGAGGGATGACAACCCATGGATTTGAAAAAAAGGCAGCAAAAAATCCGTAATTTTTCTATTATTGCTCATATTGACCACGGGAAGTCCACGCTGGCTGACCGAATTTTGGAGTATACCGGTGCTTTGACCGAACGAGAAATGGAAGAACAGTTTCTCGACCAGATGGATCTGGAACGGGAACGCGGCATCACGATAAAGCTGAATTCCGTTCGCCTGAATTATAAAGCGAAAGACGGAGAGGAATATATTTTACATTTAATCGATACTCCGGGGCATGTCGATTTTACCTATGAGGTTTCGCGTTCACTGGCAGCCTGCGAAGGAGCGTTGCTAGTGGTCGATGCGGCACAGGGAATCGAAGCTCAGACCCTTGCCAACGTATATCTTGCCCTCGACAATGATCTGGAAATCATTCCGGTCATCAACAAAATCGACTTACCCAGCGCCGAACCGGAACGGGTGAAGCAGGAAATTGAAGATGTGATCGGATTGGATGCAAGTGAAGCTGTGCTGGCATCGGCAAAAGAGGGAATAGGGATCTTAGAGATCCTCGAACAGATTGTTGAAAAGGTGCCGCCGCCTGAGGGAAACCCGGATGCACCGCTGAAGGCGCTGATATTTGATTCGCTTTATGACTCTTACCGCGGTGTTATCGCATACATTCGCGTCATGGAAGGTACGATTCGTAAGGGAATGAAGATCAAGATGATGGCGACGGGAAAAAACTATGATGTAACCGAATTGGGTACCTTTTCTCCCCGTCCCGTAGCCGTTGATCAACTGACGGTAGGGGACGTCGGTTTTGTCGTTGCCAGTATTAAAACGGTTGGAGACACCCGCGTGGGGGATACCATCACCGAAGCTAACCGTCCGGCGGACAAACCCTTACCCGGTTACCGTCAGGTCAATCCCATGGTTTTCAGCGGACTATATCCGGTTGACAGCAGTGAATACAATGACCTGCGGGATGCACTGGAAAAATTGCAACTGAATGATGCTTCCCTGCAATTTGAAGCGGAATCCTCACAGGCGCTCGGTTTCGGATTTCGCTGTGGTTTTCTTGGATTGTTGCATATGGAAATCATACAGGAACGGATTGAGCGCGAATTTAACATCGACTTGATCACAACCGCACCCAGCGTGGTGTACAAGGTGAAATTGACGGACGGTTCGGAGATCAAGATCGAAAATCCGTCCAATATGCCGCCTCAGCAACAGATCGATTATGTGGAAGAACCTTATGTCAAAGCGACCATTATGGTTCCGAAAGATTATGTCGGTGCCGTCATGGAATTATGCCAGTCCAAAAGAGGCGACTTTGGGGACATGCAGTATCTGGATGAAAACCGGGTACAACTGATCTATGACATCCCTCTGGCAGAGATTGTTTACGACTTTTTCGATCAATTGAAGTCCAGTACTAAAGGCTACGCATCTCTTGATTACGAGTTGATCGGATATAAACGATCCAATCTGGTCAAAATGGATATCTTATTGAACGGTGAGAAAATCGATGCCCTTTCTGTGATCGTGCACCGTGATACGGCATATCAACGGGGCAAACAATTGTGTGAAAAACTGAAGGAATTGATTCCGCGGCAGATGTTTGAAATTCCGATCCAGGCTTCAATCGGAAACAAAATTATTGCCCGGGAAACTATTCGGGCCCTGCGAAAAAATGTGCTGGCGAAATGTTATGGCGGGGATGTAAGCCGTAAACGCAAACTGCTTGAGAAACAGAAAGAAGGAAAGAAACGAATGAAATCGGTAGGGAATGTCGAGGTTCCGCAGGAAGCTTTTATGGCAGTTTTAAAGATGGAAAACAAGTAGGTCGGTCGGAAACAATCTTCACAATCATCTTCTGTAAAAACGTGATTCTTCGTGCAGGGAGGATCACGTTTTTTTCAATAATAACGATGGTGGGCCAATGTACCATAAAAGACCTTCTTTGCATAAGTAAATATAGTAAGTTGGGGTTGAAGTAGTTGACAGTATTTGTGATGAACAATATCATTTTTACATGAGGATGATCTTTGATGAGGAATAAGGAGCCTGATATGAAACCGTTTGTAGCACTCATATCCAGTTTTTTTATTTTGTTTATTCTACACGTACAATATGTATGGGCTCATACGGATGAAGGAACGGCGATGGATGAGGAAATCGCTGCTGTATACATGGAAATGGCGGATGCTCTAAACGAGGATCCTCCCGATTTTTCTCTGGCAGCCGATCACTTTGAAAAAGTTAAAGAAGAAATTAGCCGCCATATGGGAGAAGAACCGGCCACAACCGTAATGACCCATTTGAAAAATGAGGATAAGCAGGCTGTACAACGGGCCATGCAAAAGATCATGGTATTAAATATCGTCAGTCATCTAAATCTTGCTGAAGACAACTACGACGACTATGAACTGGCAAATGATTACCTGCAAAGAGCCTATGCTACATATGAAGTTTTATCCCTGGACGTAAGAGCCGAAGATAAGGCGCTTGACGAAGCGCTGCGGATTGAATTTGACAGCGCCGCCAAAACGCTGGGAACTCCGGGTGTATTTGGTATGGGTGAAAAAAAATCCGACAGGGACACTTTTTTAGAGAGTAAAGGCATGATTATAACTGCGCTGCGAGATCAATTTAACATGGAAGGTGTCGAAGTCGGCCATTTTCATGGGGAAAAAGATGAAATTGTAGAAAAACAAAAACCTGAGACACCACCTGCATCGGAAGCTTCAAAGTGGAACTGGCTGCCGGTTGCCTCTGCCGTGTTAATCATGCTGGCTATCTTATTTGTTACGATGCAGAAAAGAAGGTAAAAGCGGACACAGGAAAGGAAGAAAAATGATGGAACATTTGATCAACCCGCGTGTAAGAGAAATTGAGATCTCAGGAATCCGCAGATTTTCCAATCTGGTGGCCCAATATCAGGATGCGGTATCCCTTACCATCGGGCAGCCGGATTTTCCCACGCCGCAGCATGTCAAAGATGCTGCCCTGCAGGCGATCAGGAACAACCACACCGTTTATACCCATAATGCAGGTTTGCCGGCTCTGCGAGAAGCAGCAGCCCGCTTCATGGAGTCAAAATACGGGTTAAACTATGATCCGGTGGAGGAAGTGATCGTCACCACCGGAGCGAGTGAGGCAATTGATGTCTCCTTACGTACCATCCTCGAAGAGGGAAGTGAAGTGATTTTACCGGGACCTGTGTACCCCGGTTATGAACCTGTGATTCGGATGTGTGGTGCGGTCCCGGTTTTTGTGGATACACGTCAGGATGGTTTTCGGGTGACGGCGTCGAGTTTAAAAGAAAAAATCAATGAACGTACCCGATGCATCATTCTTCCTTATCCGTCCAATCCGACGGGACAGGTTTTGACGGAAAAGGAATTGCAGGAAATTGCTCACCTGTTGAAGGACAGGGAGATCTGGGTCCTGTCGGATGAAATATACAGCGAACTGGTTTACGAGGGTGGGCATCAATCGATTGCTTCCATACCGGGGATGAAAGAAAAAACGATCGTGATCAACGGACTATCCAAATCCCATTCCATGACGGGATGGCGCATTGGATTGTTATTTGCACCGCAAACCTTGGCACGGCAGATGCTAAAGGTTCATCAGTACAATGTAACCTGTGCTTCATCAATCAGTCAGTATGCGGCGATTGAAGCGCTAACGAACGGAATAGATGATGCTCTTCCCATGAAACAAGAATACCGGCAGCGCAGGGATTATGTTGTGGAGCGGCTTGGGGAGATCGGTTTGCCGGTCATCACGCCCCGGGGTGCATTTTATGTCTTCCCTTCCATTGCTGCCACGAATTTGGACAGCTTTACCTTTGCCTCAAAGCTTCTTGAACGGGATAAACTGGCGGTCGTTCCCGGTTCTGCTTTTTCCGGATATGGGGAAGGATATATTCGCATATCCTATGCCTATTCAATGGATGTGTTAAAAGAGGGATTGGACCGGTTACAACGGTTTATGGAGAGATTATCATGAAGTGGACGTTAAATGAGTCGAACCCCCATCATTCATCGCCGCGAGCCGTCTATTTTCATATCCCTTTTTGCGAGAAAAAATGTTTTTACTGTGATTTCAATACGTTTGTTACGCGGGGGGACGAATTCGTATGGGAATACCTGGGGGCGCTGCAGAAGGAAATGGAACAGACGGTTGCGGAGACGCCGCCGCGGGAGATTCGTTCGATATATGTCGGCGGGGGAACACCCACTTATCTTGATGCTGATCAGATGAGTCATTTTTTGCAGATGATTCATCGTTTCTTTTCACCTGTCCAACCCGGTGTGGAAATCACGGTAGAAGCCAATCCCGGAACGACGGATCTGGAAAAACTGCGTGTCATGTACGAGGGAGGAGTCAATCGCATCAGTTTCGGTGTTCAGTCGTTTGACGACGCCCTTTTGCGCGAAATCGGACGGATACATGACAGGAGACAGGTATACGAAAGTATTGAAAATGCTCGGCGGGCAGGCTTTGAAAATATCTCGGTTGATCTCATGTTCGGTTTGCCGCGCCAGACTCTGTCAATGTTTGAAAATTCGCTTGAGGAAGTCATCGTCCTTGAGATACCTCACATTTCAGCGTACAGCCTTAAAGTAGAAGAAAACACGATTTTTTACCGCAGGGAGCAGCAGGGGCAATTGCCGCTTCCATCCGAAGATGAGGAGAGAATCATGTATGATCGCTTGAAGGAGAGGCTGGATCATGCCGGATTCAGGCAATATGAGATCAGTAATTTTGCACGTCCCGGTTATGAGAGTATCCATAACATGACATACTGGTGCAATGAGCCCTATTACGGGATCGGAGCAGGAGCGCACGGGTATGTCGGGGGGGTTCGCCATGTCAATGCTGGTCCGCTCAAAAGGTATATTCGCATGGTTGAGGAAGGACTGCCCAGAGTCGAATCCCGTGAAGTTTCATGCACCGAGTCCATGGAAGATTTTATGATTATGGGTCTCCGACTGCTGGACGGCGTGGAAAAAGAACGATTTCATCGGTGGTATGGCTGTTCTCTTGATGAAGTGTTCGGAGGGACGATTCGGGAACTTGTTGATCGGGGATTACTGGAAGAAAATGAAATTGCAGTTCGTCTGTCGCGTGAGGGAATTCCGCTCGGAAATGAAGTTTTTGCACGTTTTCTTGGGAATGGATGACGGATTGACAACCGCCGTTGCCTTTTGGTATGTTTTAAATAGAACATTTAGCACTCAAACGAATGGAGTGCTAACACTCTGTCGGTGAATCCGATTTGAAACTGCATCGATTGTGTTGTTTTACGATAAAAGACTCAGGAGGAATCCCTATCGGTATATGATTAAAAACAATCCTTCTCAGGGAGGGAAAGAGATGCTGACGGAAAGACAAAAGAAAATTTTGAGCGCGATTATAGATGATTATATTCACACCGCGGAACCGGTGGGTTCAAGGACCATTTCCAAGCGTAGGGATATTGGATTCAGTTCGGCTACGATAAGAAATGAGATGGCCGATCTGGAGGAACTGGGATATCTCGAACAACCCCATACTTCCGCGGGACGTGTTCCGTCTCAAAAAGGTTACCGCTATTATGTCGATCACCTGTTAAATATTGATCAACATTCTCCGGTCGACATCATGGGTATCAAATATTTTTTTGACCAGAAGTTTTTTGAAATGGAGCAGGTAATTCAGCAAACCGCGGTCATTTTGTCCAGGCTGACCAATTACACTTCGATCGTGCTTGGTCCGGAAGTATTTCAAACCCGCTTAAACCGGATTCAAATTGTTCCGCTGTCGCCACACTCGGCAGTGGCCATTCTGATCACCGATACGGGAAGGGTCGAAAATAAGACCATTTCTGTCCCGGAAGGAATTTCCGTTAATGATATTGAAAAACTGGTACGCATTATCAACCATAAATTGCAGGGAGTACGACTTACCGAGATGCGTACAAGGATTTACACGGAAATTAACCGGGAATTACGCCAGCATCTGGAGACCTATGACCAGGTCATGGAAATGATCTCCCGGGGATTCTTTGACCAATCCGCCGATCGTGTGTATCTGAAAGGCACGACAAATATTATGAATCAACCCGAATTTCGTGATGTGGATAAAGCGCGCCATGTTCTGGAATGGCTCGAAAGAGATGATGCTGTTTTGCGCCTGTTCGACTCCCTTGACGGAGACGGTAATCTGCAGGTTCGTATCGGTCATGAACTGCACGAAGAGGCGGTAAATGACTGCAGTGTCATAACGGCAACCTATCATCTTGACGGGCAAAAATTGGGTGTCGTGGGCATCCTTGGTCCTACACGAATGGAATATGCCCGGGTCATCCGCATTCTCGAACATTTCACCAGGAATCTGTCGTATACTTTAAACAGGCTTTATCACGGGGAGGGTTCTTAAATCCCTGTCATGTCAAACGACAGAAAACTTCCATGGGGGGGTGCAACTTGATTCACCCCCTATCAATATGTGCACAAGGGAAGCTGAAAACTGAAATGAATTTGAGGTGAAGATCGTTGAAGGAACAGGATCATCAAACTGACCTGGAGCAACAACAGGAACAGGAAGAAATTCAGACCGATTCCGGCGAACATTCTGAGGAGCCAGGGGATCATCACGAGCATAACGAATCCTTATCGGATCGAGAACAAAAGTTACTGGAAGAACTGGATCAGGTAAAGCAAGAGGCGGAAGAAAACTACAACCGTTTTCTGCGTGCACAGGCTGATTTTGATAATTATCGCCGCCGCACGGTCAAGGAAAAAGAAGAGATGAACAAATATGCATCCCTTCGTCTGATAGAAGCGCTTCTGCCAGTGGTGGACAATTTCGAAAGGGCGATTGAAGCGGGGAAAAATCAAACGGATCAGGATGCACTGATGGAAGGAATACATATGGTATTCCGTCAGTTGATGCAGGTGCTCGAACAGGAAGAAGTTAAAGTGATCGAAGCGGTGGGCAAACCGTTTGATCCCAACTATCATCAGGCGGTCATGCAGGTGGAAAGCGAAAAGCATGAATCCGGTGTGGTAGTTGAAGAATTTCAGAAAGGTTATATTATGAAAGATCGTGTCATTCGTCCTTCCATGGTGAAGGTAAGTTCATAAATATTGAAACAGTATATCTCTCAAAGAATATAGAAAATAGGAGGTTATGATCATATGGGAAAAATCATCGGAATTGACCTGGGTACAACAAACTCTTGTGTTGCTGTTATGGAAGGTGGCGAACCAGTTGTTATACCCAATCAGGAGGGAAACCGCACAACACCATCCGTTGTAGCTTTTAAAGATGGGGAACGCCTTGTCGGCGAATCAGCCAAGCGTCAGGCGATCACCAATCCGGACAATACAGTGATTTCAATCAAACGTTTTATGGGTACCGACCATAAAGTGAAAATCGGGGATAAAGAGTATACCCCTCAGGAAATTTCGGCGATTATTCTGCAGAAATTAAAAGCGGATGCTGAAGCCTATCTGGGTGAAAAAGTGGAGCGTGCGGTCATCACCGTTCCTGCATATTTTAACGACAGTCAGCGTCAGGCCACGAAGGATGCGGGAAAAATCGCCGGCCTTCAGGTAGAACGGATCGTCAACGAACCGACGGCGGCATCTCTTGCTTACGGACTGGATAAAGAGGATGACCAGACGATCCTCGTTTACGACCTCGGTGGAGGTACCTTTGACGTATCCATCCTCGAACTGGGTGACGGTTTCTTTGAAGTAAAAGCAACCAGCGGAGATAACAAGCTGGGAGGAGATGACTTTGACCAGGTGATCATAGATTATCTGGTGCAGGAATTCAAAAAGGAACAGGGAATCGACCTGTCTCAGGATAAGATGGCGATGCAACGTCTCAAAGATGCTGCCGAAAAAGCGAAGAAGGACCTTTCCGGCGTCCTGACCACAAACATTTCGTTACCGTTTATTTCTGCCGATGCTTCCGGCCCGAAACATCTCGAAGTCAATCTGACCCGTGCTAAATTTGAAGAATTAAGTGCAAACCTTGTAGAACGCACCATGGGTCCGACACGGCAGGCCATTGAAGATGCGGGGCTGACCCCGGCTGACATTGATAAGGTCATACTCGTAGGGGGATCTACCCGTATTCCTGCAGTTCAGGAAGCAATTAAAAAATTCATTGGAAAAGAACCGCACAAGGGGGTTAACCCGGACGAAGTGGTTGCCCTCGGAGCCGCAGTTCAGGCGGGAGTTCTGACCGGTGATGTTAAGGATGTCGTATTGCTTGATGTAACACCTCTTTCACTGGGTATTGAAACACTGGGGGGCGTATTTACCAAACTAATTGCCAGGAATACGACGATCCCGACAAGTAAATCGCAAATTTTCTCTACTGCCGCCGATAACCAGACATCCGTGGATATCCATGTGTTACAGGGAGAACGCCCGATGGCTGCCGATAACAAGACCCTCGGTCGTTTCCAGTTAACCGATATCCCCCCGGCACCTCGCGGTATTCCGCAAATTGAAGTAACGTTTGATATCGATGCCAACGGAATCGTGAATGTATCGGCTAAAGATAAGGGAACCGGAAAAGAACAAAAAATCACCATTACTTCATCTTCCGGTTTGTCTGATGATGAAATCGAACGTATGGTGAAAGAAGCGGAAGAGAATGCGGAAGCAGACAAAAAACGTAAAGAAGAAGTCGAATTACGTAACGAAGCCGATCAGCTGGTATTTACCACGGAAAAAACACTGCAGGAGATTAAGGATAAGGTTGACCAGGCCGATATCGATAAAGCCAACGAAGCGAAGGATAAGTTGAAAAAGGCACTGGAAGGAAATAATACTGACGAAATCAAAGCAGCGAAAGATGAATTGCAACAGGTGGTACAGCAACTGTCGACCAAACTCTATGAACAGGCTGCCCAGCAGGCTGAGGAAGCCCAGGATCAGGACGGTCAGAAGAAAGATGATAAAGACAATGTGGTTGATGCCGAATATACTGAAGTTAACGATGATGAAAAAAAATAATCGCTTCAAAGACACTGAACACATAGACATATCTTAGCTGTTGATTCAACCAGTCAAAGTTGGTTTCTGAGCCAACTTTGACTTTGCGTTTTTATACCATGGCGAATACGGTTGCACATGTGGGAGTTGATGGAATGAGTAAAAGGGATTATTACGAAACATTGGGTGTATCGCGTGACGCAAGCGCGGATGATATCAAAAAAGCATATCGTAAACTTGCCCGTATGTATCATCCGGATGTAAACAAAGAACCCGATGCCGAACAAAAATTTAAGGAAGTAAAAGAGGCCTATGATGTTTTGAGTGACCAGCAGAAGCGGGCCAATTATGATCGTTTCGGTCATGCCGATCCCAATGAAGCATTCGGGGGCGGTGCCGGCGGCTTCGGAGGTTTTGAAGGTGACTTCGGCGGCTTCGGAGATATTTTTGATATGTTTTTCGGCGGCGGCGGACGCCGTCGCAATCCCAACGCGCCCCAGCAGGGAGCCGATCTGCAATATACCATGCAAATTGAATTTAAAGAAGCTGCCTTCGGACTGGAAAAAGATATTGAAATCCCCCGGGAAGAAACCTGTGACCAGTGTCACGGTTCGGGAGCCAAACCGGGAACTGCACCCGAGGAGTGTCCGGTATGTCATGGTACGGGACAGCAGGAACAGATACAAAACACCCCGTTTGGCAGGGTCGTTAATCGCCGTATTTGTCAAAATTGCCAGGGGAAAGGGAAAATTATTCGTGAACGCTGCGGGAAATGTGGCGGAAGCGGCCATATGCATGTGAAAAGTAAAATTCATATCAAAATTCCGGCGGGTGTTGATGACGGAGCACGCCTGCGTGTGGCCGGCAAAGGAGAAGCCGGACGTAACGGCGGACCTCCGGGAGACTTGTATATCTTGATTCGCGTTAAACCCCATGAATTTTTTGAGCGCGACGGTGACGATGTTTACTGTGAAATCCCGCTTACCTTTGTCCAGGCGGCTCTGGGTGATGAAATTGAGGTCCCCACACTGGATGGAAGAGTGAAACTTCGTATCCCCGAAGGGACACAAACCGGCACTTTTTTTCGAATCAAAGGAAAAGGAATCACCCGTCTTCGCGGTTACGGACGGGGAGATCAGCATGTGAAGGTTCGCGTCGTGATTCCTGTCAAATTAAATGAAAAACAAAAACAACTGTTAAAAGAATTTGCGTCACTGGGTGGCGAAAAAATTCACGGTGAAGAAGAATCTTTTTTTGATAAAATGAAAAGGGCATTTCGTGGTGATTAGGTATCATCGATCAAGGTGAGGGGGGCGGGGCTGAATGAAATGGTCTGAAATCAGTATTCATACCAGCCAGGAGGCGGTTGAAGCGGTGGCCAATATTTTGCATGAAGCGGGAGCGAGCGGTGTGGTTATTGAAGATCCCGAAGTATTGCACCGCGATTGGGAAAATCAGTTTGGTGAAGTGTACCAGCTTTCTCCGCAGGATTTTCCGAAGGAAGGAGTCATTGTCAAGGCATATCTTCCCATTAACAGCTTTTTACAGGAAACCGTTGAAGAAATCAAAGCAGCAGTTAATAATTTACTTTTATATGACATTGATCTTGGCCTGGGCAAAGTAACTCTGGCTGAAGTTCGCGAGGAGGAATGGGCCACTGCCTGGAAAAAGTACTATAAACCGGTCCATGTTTCTGATCGCATTACCATTACACCGACCTGGGAGGATTATGTGACTCCCCCGGAAAGGGCAGGGGAAATTGTGATCGAATTGGACCCGGGAATGGCGTTCGGCACCGGAACTCACCCCACCACCGTCCTATGTATCCGCGCGCTGGAAGAGGTGGTGCGCACCGGAGACCGCGTGATTGACGTCGGATGCGGAAGCGGTGTCCTAAGTATTGCGGCGGCCAAACTCGGTGCAGGACAAATTCTTGCCCTCGACCTTGACGAGATCGCTGTAAACGTCAGCCGCATTAATTTTAAATTAAATCAGATTCATGACCGGGTGTCCTGTCGCCAGAACAATCTGCTCGACAATATCGACATGGAAGCGGAAGTGGTTGTATCCAATATTCTTGCTGAAGTGATCGTCCGATTCGTCGATGACGTGGCGCGGGTGCTGGTTCCCCAGGGAACATTTGTGGCATCCGGCATCATTGCAAATAAAGAAAGTGAAGTCAAGCAGGCGATGGAAAAAGCGGGTCTCCATCCCATGGAAACATTTCATATGGACGACTGGGTAGCGATCATCGCCAAAAAAGTGTAAAATAAATGGGGTCTGTTCATATGCAGCGGTATTTTGTCAACCCTGAACAAATGGATAACAATACGGTGACAATTTCCGGATCGGATGTGCACCATATCATCCGGGTGATGAGATTCAGAGAAGGACAGTCCATCGTGGTCAGTAACGGACAGGGAAGAGACGTGATCGCCCGCATCGATCAGCTGAGTGAAGCGGACGATGTCATCACGGCAACCATTGAAAGGGATGTTGAACCGTTCGAACAACGGGAGCTTCCCGTTCGGGTTTCCATCGCTCAAAGCCTTCCCAAATCGGATAAAATGGACTGGATCATTCAAAAAGGCACCGAACTGGGTGCTTTTCAATTTGTTCCTTTTGTATCCGGCCGGACAATCGTTCGCTTAAACGATAAGAAAGAAAAGCAACGTATCGAGCGCTGGCATAAAATTGCCAAAGAAGCTGCGGAACAGTCGCATCGCAGTATTCTGCCCCGGATCGGCAGCGTTCTGAACTGGGATCAATTGCTGAAAATCCGTTCCCGGTTTGATCTGGCGGTGATTGCTTATGAAAATGAGCAGGCGGTGACACTTTACGAAGCGATCTCAGACTTCACTGCGGGTTCATCTATCATCATGGTGATTGGACCGGAAGGCGGTTTTTCCCGCGAAGAAGTGGAACAAGCCGTGGCAGCAGGTTTTCAACCCGTATCGCTCGGCAAAAGAATTCTCCGTACGGAAACCGCTGCGCTTTACGGATTATCCTGTTTGTCATATCATTACGAACAAATAAATCGAACTGATGAATAGAAAGGAGGGGAGTGAAATGGCAACAGTTGCTTTTCACACTCTGGGTTGTAAAGTGAATCACTATGAAACGGAAGCGATCTGGCAATTGTTCAAAGAAGCAGGCTATAGCAAGGTGGATTTTGAGCAGATGGCTGACGTTTATGTGATTAATACCTGTACGGTGACCAATACCGGTGATAAAAAAAGTCGCCAGGTGATACGGCGCGCAATCCGGCGCAATCCCGATGCCATCGTGGCTGTAACGGGTTGTTATGCCCAGACCACCCCTCATGAAATTATGGAAATTCCCGGTGTTGATGTGATTGTCGGAACCCAAGGGCGGGATAAACTGCTCGATTACATCGAACAGTACCGCAGGGAACGACAACCGGTCAATGCGGTCAAAAATATCATGAAAACACGGGAATTTGAGGAACTGGACGTCCCTGAATTCTCCGACCGTACCCGTGCTTCCCTTAAAATTCAGGAGGGATGTAACAATTTTTGTACATTTTGTATCATCCCCTGGGCACGCGGTCTGATGCGAAGCCGCAAACCGGAGAGTGTCATCCGACAGTCAGAAAAACTGGTGGCTGCCGGATACAAAGAGATCGTACTCACCGGAATCCACACCGGAGGATACGGGGAAGACCTGGAAAATTACACACTGGCTGATCTGCTGCGTGACCTGGACCGGGTTGAGGGACTCAACCGAATCCGCATCAGTTCCATTGAAGCCAGCCAGATTACCGATGATGTCCTTGAAGTCATCAACCGGTCGGACAAAATGTGCCGTCATTTGCATATTCCATTGCAGGCCGGAGATAACGAGGTGCTGAAACGGATGCGCCGCAAGTACACTGTGGAAGAATTTGCGGGTAAAATGGAAGCGATTCGTAAAGCCCTGCCGGACGTGGCTATCACATCGGATGTGATTGTCGGTTTTCCGGGTGAAACAGACGAACAATTTGAAAACGGCTATCGTTTTATTGAAAAAATGAAGTTTGCCGAGCTCCACGTTTTCCCTTATTCCAAACGAAGCGGTACTCCGGCGGCACGTATGCCGGATCAGATTGACGAACAGGTGAAAAACGAACGGGTCAACCGTTTGATCGCACTTTCGCAGCGTCTCTCACATGAGTATGCCTCCACCTTCGTGGGGGATGTACTTGAGGTCATCCCGGAACGCCCCTTTAAAGAAGACCCGGAAAGCGGTCTCTTGATGGGACATTCGGACAATTACCTGCAGATTGTGTTCGAGGCACCGCAGGATTTGATCGGAAAAGTGGTGAAAGTTCGTCTTGACCGGGCAGGACATGAATATTGTCACGGCACATATGTAAGAACAATGGACACAGTAGTTTTATAGAGGGTGGAAAATAAGAAAGAAGTGGGATCATTGTTGAAATCGGCTTAAGCCGATTTCTTCATTTTTCACCTCCCGCCCTCTACCTCCCGCCACCCTACCTCCCACCTCTCACCTCTCAAAAAAGGCAGGGTTTTTATGTTAACTGTAGAATACCTGTATAGAAGAAAACGCACGATTGTTCATGAATTTTCCAGTAATTGAGGTGGAAACCATTGACTCATTTTCGTTTTATCCATGCCGCGGATTTACATCTTGATAGTCCTTTTAAAGGAATCGGCGGCCGCACCGGCATGCCGCAACATATTTATCGTCGCATCAAAGAATCAACTTTCCGAGCTTTCGATGCTCTCATTCAATTGTGTATTGATCGCAGAGCAGACTTTCTATGTATTTCGGGAGATGTATTTGACCTGGCGGATCGAAGTTTGCGGGCTCAGACTTATTTTCAAAAGGGATTGAAACGACTTGATGATCACGGGATTCGGGTTTATGTCATTCATGGCAACCACGACCCGGAGGACGGCGGGAAAGCATCATTGACCTGGCCGGAAAACACGACTTTTTTTTCATCGCAGCAGGTGGAATCAGCATCCTTCGTAAAAGAGGGAGAGGAAGTTGCCCGCATTTACGGTCGCAGTTACCCCACGGCCAAGTTTACGCAAAACATTGTTGAAGAATATCAAAGGGACCCGGACGTTTCCTTTGCCGTGGGACTTTTACATACCAATCTGGACGGGGATCCTAACCATGACAACTATGCTCCCTGTACAAGGGTTCAGTTGAAGCAGCAAAATTTTGACTACTGGGCACTCGGTCATATTCATCAACCCTCGGTCATTGAAGAGCGGGAACCGGCTATTGTATATGCGGGAAACATTCAAGGCCGCAGTGTGAAAGAAACCGGTGCACGCGGGTGTTACTTGGTCGATGTCAAAAACGGTGAAATAGAGAGCATTATGTTTCAGGAAACGGATGATGTCAGGTGGTACCATGAGGAACTCGATCTGACAGGAACAGAGCGGATACAGCAGGTATTTGATCACGTGCGGGATTATTTGCAGGATCTGGCCGATCGTTCCGGGAACAGACCCTCCATCGTTCGCATGGAGTTGACCGGAATGACACCGGTTCATTCTCAGTTGACCCCCGTGGATGATTTTCTGGAAGGACTCGATCCATACATCGAAGAGCTGGTGAACCAGGAGAACTGGGTATGGCTCGAATCGATTCGCATCCGCACCCGTCCCGAAGTATCAAGGGAAGAACTGCTCGCCGGCCGGGGATTTGCCGCTGATTTTTTAAAAGAGGTCGAGCGGATTCGATCCAATCCAGAAGAAGTCTCGAAGATCCGCGAAGAAATTTTACGTGATCTCTATGGACATCGCGACGGGAAAAAACACCTGCCCCCGTTATCGCAAGAAGATATATTCGAACTTATGCAGGAAGTGGAAGATATGGCTCTCCGCCTTTTTTATGGGGATGAGGAGGATGCGTCATGAAAATCGATAAAGTTGAAATCTACGGATTCGGGCACTTAAAGGATGTTGAATTGACCTTCAATGATGGCATTAACATTGTTGAAGGTATGAATGAAGCGGGAAAAACCACATTGATGTCTTTCATCCGTGCCGTATTGTTCGGTTTTTCCCGCCGTGGACGGGGGACTGAACAGCGCTACGAACCGCTCGACGGAGGACAATTAGGAGGCGCCCTCCATTTGACTGACGGGGACGGTATTACATACAGGGTAGAGAGGGTCTTCCGTCGCAGGGTAAAAGGAGATGTGACAGTTTATTTGCCGGACGGTGGTAGTGCGGGTGAGGAAGTGTTGTCCCGCCTGATCGGTCAGATTAACGAGAAAGTATTCAAACAAATTTTTGCCTTTGGATTGAGTGAGTTGCAGGAACTGGAAAATTTGCGCGAAGAGGAGATTAATCACTTTATCTATACAGCGGGAACGGGTGATGGTCAGGTCATCCAAAAGGCGCAGAAATCATTGAGTGACCGGGAACAGGAGCTCTTTAAAAAGGCTGGAAGCAAGTCGATCATCAATATGAAATTGAATGAGATTCGTGATATATACCAGGAATTGCAACGACTCAGGCAGGAAAATGCCGAGTATGACCGGTTGATTGAGGAACTGGATCGGGTCAACCATGAGCTGGAAAGACTGAACCGCAACGTGGACGAGTATCAACATCAGCTGGTATGGCAGGAGAAACTGCTTCAACAATACGATGCATTCGAATCCTATCTGGAAATGGAGGATCGGCTTCAGGGAATTCCTGTGGTGGATGATTTCCCCGAGAACGGAGTTGTACGACTCGACACCCTTGAGCAAAATATCAGAGACAAAACAGCCGAGTTGAATGACCTCAAGGAAAGAAAAGACCGGTTGATTCAGGAAATGCAATCGATTGATTGCAATGATAATCTGCTTGATCACAGGGAAGAGATTGAACATTTGCGCGAAGATGTGAATATTTATCGCGAATACACGGAGCAGGCCGGTCGCCTGCAGAGCGATCAACGCCGTCTCGAACAAAAACTTGATGATACCATTTTCCGGTTGGGTCCTTCATGGAACCGTGACAGGATAAGAGATATGGATACATCAACCGCTGTCAGAAAAAAGCTGGATGAATTTTCGCGGCGTCTTAATCAGTTAAGGGAGCAAAAGTTGACCGCTGAAAACCGTAGGCAAACGGCGCAAAAAGAAGTGGAAAGGGCCACACGACTTCATCAGGACTGGCTGCAAAAAGAACCGTCATTGCCCGAATGGATATGTGACCGTGATCGAATTGATGATGAAGCCGGAAAAGAGAATCAGTACATGGAGACGATTGAACAGCACCAGCAGGGAGTTGATACATCCCGCAGTCTTCTGGATCAGATGAAAGAGATCGATCTTGATATTGCATCGATCGAAGACCGTGTTCGCAGCCGTACGGACTTGAAACAGGGATTGATGCAAACAACCGCCGCATCAGGGGAACACCCCGCCAGAAGATGGGGATCAATCGCCGTCACATTTTTATTTCCGATTCTCCTGTTTTTTATATTAGAGTCTTGGTATATTCCGCTTGCTACGTTTATTGTTCTGGTGCTGATCAACTGGAATCGGATCAAAGGAGATAACCGGGACGGCGCATCCCTACAGTTGCGCGAACTTGATCGTTTAATGAAAGAGGAGAAGGATCAGCTGGAGCTCAAACAACGGGAGAAAAAGCAGGTTCAATCCAGACTGGAACAACTTTTTCAACAATTTCAACAAAACCCTTCTTCCGGGTATGAGCAGACGTGGAAACAATGGTCACTTCAACTTGAGGAATGGAAGGAACAATATCGTGACTGGAAAGACTGGCACAAATTGAAGAAGGAAAAGTGGTCCGTTCTCAAAGAAGCAGAGGAGAATTTGCTCGAAGCAAACCGGGAGTTTGATCACATCGAAAGAACCGGGGAAGAGGTGAGCGGAGAGTGGCTGGAATGGTTGCAGCAACTCCGGTTTATTGAGGAAAAAGAATGGATCTCACCGGAACTCGTACAGGAGATGATTCGGGATATAGAAGGAGGAAGGGATATTCTGCGCCGGTTAGACGATATCAAAGAAGAGATCGACCGACGTCAGCAATTCATCACCTCTTTTACCGGCAGATTAATCGATTTGCAAAAGCAAACCGGCATATCGATTGGTGAACATCAGCCTGAATATCAAATAAGGCATCTGTATCAAATGCTTGAAGATGAGAAGCAAAAAGAGCTGAGGATAAAACAACATGAGGAAAAAAGTACAGAAGTTGAAGAACAGATTGGCAGAACGGAACATCGAATCGCCGCTGAAATTGAAGAGCGTAATCAACTTCTCGAACGCGGAGGGGCAAAAGATCCGGAAGAGTTCAGACGACGGGCTTTCTATTATGAAGAGAGACGCCAATTATCGGGTAAACGGGATGAAATCCTGCAATCTTTCCGCCGACTGACAGGAAACGATGAAGAAAAGCTGAATCAGTTCCTTCAGTCTCTTCATTCGTCTTCGAGAACAACTGTCGAAGAACAGCTGGGAGAACTGGAAAGGCAGTTGCGGGACATGAAGGATCAACTGGAACAGTTACGGGAGCAAAGGGTACAATTAAAGACACGCATCGATCATCTGGCTTCGGGGGAAACCCTGTCTGAATTCAACTATCAATATCACCGCATGGCGGGAGAATTGGAAGAGTATGCAAGAGAATGGGCGGTAACAGTGGTTACGCAGCATGTGATGCAGAAGGCGATGGAAGTATATGAGCGCGAAAAACAGCCCGCTGTATTAAAGCAGGCTTCCCGTTATTTGCAGACGATTACCGGCGGCCGCTATATCCGTGTTCTTGCACCCTTAAACGAAAACAAAATTGAAGTGGAAAGGGTTGACGGCCGCCGTCTCGAACCGGTCTATCTCAGCAGGGGAACAGTGGAACAGTTGTATCTCGCGATGCGTTTTGCCCTTGTAGAAGAATATGGGAATCATATCATTCTACCGATGATTCTGGATGACATTTTCGTCAATTTTGATCCGGTGCGTACGAAGCAGGCTATTCGTGCCGTACAGGAAGTCGCGTCCCAGCGACAGGTATTCTTTTTCTCTTGTCATCCTCATATTTCGCAGTTGTTTACGGAGGAAAAGGTCAATTATCGGAAGATTTACCTGGAGGGTCCGTCTGCCGGATAGAGATACAGGGGAAAGATGGGGAACGGGAGGTGGAGAAATCTTCATGACGGACAGAGAACGACGTATTTTATATACCGGAAAATCCAATCAATTGATTCGTCAGCGCTGGCTGGATGATGTCATCCAACGAGTTCGCCGACTAGACACTTCTTCCTGGATGTGGCTGGTACCGGGCCGCGAACTGGCCGACGATCTGCGCCATCAGGTGTTGCAACGGGTCGATGAAGGAGCACTGCAATTAAATTTTTTGACGTTTGACCAGTTAACACGCCTGGTTGTGCAACAGGCCGGTCAGGCTTATTACATGATGCCTCGTCACCTGCAGCAACGACTTGTGGCCCGGCTGATGTGCGCACCTGAAAATCAGGACTTAAGCTGGGAAGGGAAATCTTTAAAGGACTATGCCGATTCTCCCGGTACGATCCAGGGGATTTTGCAGGTGATCGCTCTCTTGAAACGTCACCTGATTCTGCCGGAGCATCTTCGTCCCCCGGATGAACATGCATCGGAAGAGTACCGCATCCTATACCATTTGTACCGGGGTTATCAACAAAAATTGAAATCGTCCGATCTTGAGGGGGGTTCGTATCAATTACTTGATCTGGAACAGCGTCACCTTGAGGCCGCCGCTGTTCTGGAGGAAAAAGGATTATCCTCAATATTTCCCCAACTGAAGACGGTGTATGTGGATTCGTTTATTGAACTGGAGCCCATGCAACGTTTCGTGATTCAACAAATGACCGGCTTGAAGCAGATGGAGATTTATTTTCCGTATGAAAAAGAACATTGGGATCCGCTTCAGGAAGTATATCGGGATGCGAAAGAGACTTTGCAGTTTTTCAGCGGGCTGGGATTTGAACTCCGGCCTGATGAATCAGACGGGTCGCAGTCAGAAAAAACAGATATTCCCGATCGGTACGCACTTGCTGCGGCTTCGCCGGAAAAGGAATGGCTGGCTGTTCTGAAACAGATCAAAAAATTATTGAAGCAGGGTACGCCTGCAGAAGAAATTGCGATTGTGACGTATCGAAAACCTTTTTACCTTGATGAATGGCATCATATGTTGCAGATGGAGCAGATCCCTGTTCGGTACGATTATAACCGTCCGCTTTTTCAAATCGCCGAAATTGATGATTTATGTGTGTTATATACACTGGGTGAGCATGGCTTTGATCGCCACAGTTTGCAACATCTTGCAGGATATCCTATTCTATTGCATGATCCGGCACAGAGAAGAAACGAAGATAAGCGGGTTAGTAATCAATCATTTCCCGTTGCAGCCTGTGCGGCCAAAATGGGAATCCAGGCCGGTTTCGGAACCTGGATACAAACAATTGAACTTGAACTCTCCCGTCAATTCGATCCTCATCTCGCCCGATTTAAAAATTGGCTGTTCTCTTTATCGAAACTTGTTTCTCATGTTCCGGCCCGCGGGCAGTTAAGCGATCATGTTCAGGCAATGGAAAAACTGATTCGCGGGACAGTGATCGATGAAAACCAGGCCCTTCCGCAGGACGAAACAATAAAACGAACTGCGGCAGTAAAACCTTTGCTGCAACTCCTGGCAGAGATTCGTCGTACATCAGCCCATGTAAAAGATGAACAGGAATTTACGCCCTCAACTTTTATTTCTTATATCACAGAACTGGGTCGGGGTATTCAAGTGACGATGGAGACCCAAAAAGAAGGAATTCGACTGCTCGAGCCCATCCAGGCCCGCGGATTGTCGTTTTCTCACATGTTTTTTGTCGGAATGAACGAAGGGGAATTCCCGCTCCGCGAACGCCATATGTGGTTCCTGACCGATCGTTTGCAGAGGGAATTGGTTGATATCATTGACTGCCGACATGTCTCAAACGCCCGTGAACAGTACAAAAAAATACATTTTTATCAGGCCTTGGCCAGCTATCGCCAGACAGCCGTGTTCAGCTATGTTGCGGGAAGAAAAGATGTGCTTCGCTCACGTTATCTCGATGAACTGATGCGCCGGGAAGATGTTAGGGAATTAGATGCGGGTCCCTATCTCAACGGTCCTTTTTTATTTCCTTACGACTGGCAGGATATCTCCAACCCCCGGGAATGGAGGGATTGGACGGCATCCCGTCTCCGTCAACTTTTTCGCCATGAACAACAGGATGTGGATATTCCGGCAATGCCGATTGTTGACAGTGGCTGTGACCGTGAAAAGTGGAAATCAATCGTAAAGCGTGCCTCAATCGAATTTTTACGGGAAAAAGGAGAAGGATTTCCTTATCATGGCCGCTTCGAGTCGCAGGATATAAGGCAATCCATCGAATCGAACCTTCCCCCGGCCTTCAGTGTGACCTATTTTAATACATACGGACAGTGTCCGTTTAAATTTTTCATGTCACGTCTGCTCGGGCTGGCTGAAGAGGAAGAAGAAACGGTTGACATCGACCACATGGAAAAGGGAAATATTTATCATGATGTATTGCAGCGGTTATATCGTGAACTGTTCGTTACCGCTAAAAACATTACGGATATTCTTTCGGATCACGAAAGAATACTTGCTCGGGCAAAGCAGATCTTTGAAGAACGATGGCAACAGATTTTTGCCGAACGTTACCAAGAGGAATCCCTGCGTAATACAATCGAGAAAGAGCGGATGTGGAACCGGTTGAGGCGATTTATCTCGTTTGATCTGGAAAGGCTTGAGGAAACACCGGTTCGCCCCCGTTACTTTGAATGGGGATTCGGCATGAACGGCAGGGACATAGAAATGGATGAATCGAGTGTGAAAGAACCTTTGCTCTTAGAGGGGATTCCGTTTCGCGGCAAGATTGACCGCATCGACATGACGGAAAACGGTTTATTTGTGGTTTTTGATTATAAAACCAGCGGCGGTGCCGTCGATATAAGTCATATCAAAGAAGGCTTCGATTTCCAGTTGCCTATTTATGTAAAGGCGGTAAAAGAACTGTTGCTTCATAATGAAGGATCTGCACTCGGTGCCGCATATTATTCGGTGGAAAAAAGGGATTACACTGCCAAATCGGTTTTTCACCAGGAGCGCATGAAGGGATTGGGCCTCGATTTATATGGAAAGGTGCGCGGGAAAAAGGAAGAGGACTGGGAAGTCATCATGGAAGAGAGTATTCATCTTTTGCCTGTATATCTGAAATCAATTCGGGAAGGAAATTATCAGGTACGTCCCCGGGTGGATTTGACTCATTGCAATCAGTATTGCCCCTATCGGCGAATTTGTCGTTATACCCCTGCCGGTAGGGAAATGGAGGGAGAAGGAGAATGACTGCACAAAAAGTGATTCCTACACCCAACCAATGGAAAGCCATTTCGGATCTTGATTCCCATCTGGCGATCACCGCTGGAGCGGGAGCCGGAAAAACGTGGGTATTAACGGAACGTTATGCGGCGATGCTGGCAGGAAGACCACTGGTTGATCCTCCCCGGGGGTTTGAACCTCCCCCAAAAAGAAAACCCTGCCGCCCTCGTGAAATCGTGGCGATTACATTTACCCGGGAAGCCGCCACCGAAATGAAAACAAGGATTCGCCGGCGCCTTTTGGACTGGCAGAGAGAGGAACCGGAGCAGTCCCGGTTAATTGAGCAACACATGGAAGAACTGGAGGACGCTGTTGTATCTACAATTCACGGCTTTTGTGGAGAATTGATCCGCACCTTCCCGTTGCAGGCAGGCGTGGACCCGCAGTTTCAGGTCATTGAGCCGGATGAGAGTCGGGATCTTCTCGAAGAAAGTATTCGAGCCATCCTTGACCGGGGAGTAAATGAGGAAGATGAAGCCGTTCTTCGTCTGCTGCAGCAAATCCCATATGAACAGTTGGTGGGTGAATGGCTTGATTTCTATCCTGCTTTACGGGAGTATTCAGAGGATTTCATCGGGATTTCACAACGGAGTATATCCCGATTACAGGGAGGATTAGAGAAGTTGCCCGATTTGATCGAGCGGTTCCGGTCCTATTTGAGCCGGCTGTTGGCCGTTGATGCAGAAGAGTTACCGGATAAGCCGAAGCTTGCTTTGCAACTGCTACAAAAAAAATGGTTGGAACGCTGGGAAAAAGTATGGGAGAACTGGATATCATCAGACCTGTACTATACTGAAGAGGTTTTTGAAATCTTTCATTATCTGCAGGATAATGTGTGGGGGACTTCAAAAATCATCAGAGAATACATGGAGCCCCTGCGGGAAGCGCTGAATGAAATTCAGAAAAATATGAGTTCCCATGAGCTTGAGCAGGTTCTGATGGATACAGGGAATGTACTGACCCGCATCCATCACGATTACGAGGCGAGGAAATTCTCTGCGGGATGCCTTGATTTTACCGATCTGCAAAGTAAAGCGGTCAGTCTGATTGATCATGCAAAGGTTCAGGAAAGTCTTCAACATCGCATCAAATATTTAATGGTGGACGAGTTTCAGGATACCAATCCCGTTCAGTTTCATCTGCTTAAAAAGATGATGAATGTGCTCCCTGATCTGCGGGTGTTTATTGTGGGTGATTCCAAGCAATCCATCTACCGTTTCCGCGGCGCAGATGTGGAGCTGTTTATCCGCAGTCAGCGCATGATTCGGGAAAAACAGGGGAAAGTGATCAATCTTGAAGAAAATTACCGTTCACAGGCCTCGGTGATTTCAACGGTGAATCATGTGTTTCATCGCGTGATGCACCCTCCGGATGTGGAAGGACTTCCACTGTATAGTTCAGTGTATGATTTTGCCATGAAGTCGACTCAGCCTGATCATCATCACAGTGCAAAAGTAGAAATGCTTCATGTGGGCACGAAGTCGGTGCAGGATGAAGCAAGGGCAATTGCTCTGCGCATTCAACAAATGACAGAGCTTGAAGAACGGATTCCGTTTCAGGATAAGGAAGGGGTAAGGCTGCGACATGTTCGTTACGGGGATATTGCCGTATTGTTTTCTTCAACAAACCATGTTCCGGTATTTGAACAGGCGTTTCAAAGTGCGGGGATTCCTTATTATGTTGTCGGGAGCCGTAACTTTTTCCGTCGCCAGGAAATATGGGACATTTTCGAACTGATGCAAACACTGAACCGGGAAGACGATGTGTTGTCCCTGATAGCTGTGCTTCGTTCCCCGTTTTTCCAGTTGTCAGATGAAACATTGTACTGGCTGGGGCATGGTAAAAAATTACTTGAATTCTGGAATGGGGATGGGGATGAGGTTCTCAAGGATATCATCGAGGAAAAGGAACGGCAAAAATTGATTCATGCCCGTCAAAAACTTTCGAAATGGCGGGGGCTTTCCCGGGAGGAAACTCCCTATGTTCTGTTAAATCGCATTCTTGAGGAAACCGGATATGAACAAATCCTGTTCATGATGCCTTCCGGTACACAGCGTGTGGGGAATGTGCGTAAATTCGTGCAACTGGTGGCTGAAAAAGAAAAGCAGGGGTATGTCACTCTGCGCAAACTGGTTCCCTATTTAAGACGCTTGATTGATCGGGGAGCCGATGAAGAGGAAGCTCAGGTAGAAAGTGCCGACAGTAATGTGGTCAAAATAATGACCATTCACAAATCGAAGGGTCTGGAGTTCCCTGTCGTTTTTCTTCCCAATCTACAAAAAACTTTTCATATGAAGTATTCCCGTTTTTCCTTTGATCCCGAACTGGGCATGTCCATTTCCCTCGATCATGAAGACTATAAAAAGATGGGGATTGCTGCTGCCATCAAGGAACGTGAAAGGGATAAGGACCGCGAGGAGGAAAAACGCAAACTGTATGTAGGGATGACACGGGCCCGTGATTTACTGGTTCTTTCCTGTGCCAGTCCGATACCGAAGTCGAAAACGGTTTATGATCTGGATCGAAGCAACTGGTGGAGTTGGCTTGTGTATGCCATGGCAAACGGTCAAATCCAGGGAATACAGGAATCTCTGCAGGAATTTCCGGTCAGTATTCATTACCGTTATGTGGAGGATCCCGAGCAAATGATTGACACCCGGGAGGATCGGGTCAATCTAAAACAATCCGATGAAGACTCCGACATTCCGGTAACTTTTCCTCAGAAGGAGCCGGAATGGTTCCGCCTTGATCGGAAAGAATTGCGTTTTATACATCCTCCGACCATGACCGTAAGCGAAATCCTGAAAAATGAATATGAATCTAAAAATGAACAACGTGATATTGATGAGATTCTTAACGAAGACATAGCAAGAGAACGGTTGGATTCAAACAGGATGGAAGATTTCGACTACGGTGAGAGTCCTGTTTTGCAGTATTTAAATAATGTTCCTTCAAGGGAAGGTTTGAGTGCTGCCGAAAAAGGGACTCTGATTCATTTGATTCTTGAACACTGGCCCATCCGGGGTGAAGAAGATTCTGCCCAATGTGAAAAAAGGATACGGCAAATTATTCATAATAAATTGATTGAATGGGGCCGTTTCGATACGGATTTAGACGAGGCTGTCAAACAGATTTCTCCCCATCTGAATACAATTCGCGGAGCACGTTTTTTGAAAGAAGCAGCCGCTTCTCCCCGTGTGTGGAGAGAACTTCCCTTTTTGTATAAGGAGAAGGGACAAAGAGATCAGGAGCATCCCGATCGATTGATCAGTGGTACGATTGATCTTGTTTATCAGATAGAAGACGGAAAAGCTGTGGTTGTCGATTATAAAACAAATGATATCTCGAAGCGAAGCGTTCATGAACTGACGCGGTTTTATCAGAGACAACTGGATTTGTATGCTGACGTGGTGGAAAGGGTACTTGGTCTTGATGTGAGTCGTAAAGTCCTGTTTTTTACAGACAGCGGTGATGAAGTGGAATTATAAATATTGCGGCGAGGATTAACCTCCCCGCAATATTTTTTTGGCCAGACCGGGAAACATGCGATAGATGAAATATAGTAATTTTGCTTTTTCGATTCGAATTTCGTATTTGTTTTTTGCAAACTTTTTTAAAAATTCTCGGCTTAGTTGATCGGGGGTAATTTTCCCCTTTCCTCTTCCACGGGTCATTTCAGTATCAACCAGAGAAGGGACCAGTTCAAACACTTTTACAGGGGACTGTTCCAATTGATAGCGCAGTGATTGTGTAAAAATACGCAATCCCGCCTTAGAAGAGCAATAAACCGGGGTGCTTTCCTTCGGAACAAGACCAAGAGGGGATGTAATATTCACGATTGCTGCTTTCTTGTTTCTCATAAGAATCGGGAGAAAAAGGGCACATGTTTTTATTGGGGCAACGAGGTTGATTTCTAACTCCTGACTGATTTTCTGCAGAGGGTCATTCTCTTTCTTAAAATCATAGTTTAACTGAATTCCGGCATTGTTGATCAGAATATTCAGTTCAGGGTATTCCGTCTCAACAAATCGAAACAGCCCTTGCAGTTGTTCATCGTCGCTCACATCACAACGATAGATAATCAAATCGGGGATTTCAAGTTTTGCTTTATCAAGGAGTGACTGGTTACGGCCGCAAATAATCACACGATTGTTTAATGAAGAGAAATGTCTCGCCAGAGAATAACCGATCCCCGATGTGCCACCAGTAATCAAGACGGTATTGTTTGTCAGTTTCATTTTTTCCCTCCTGAAGTTTCTTATCTTATTAACTTCAGAATAAGGAAAGGAAGAAAATATTTCATTAACCTATGTTAATTCATCTCCTCTTTTTTTAGGGAGGAACGGATTCGACTGAGTGCAACCGGCGTGATTCCAAGGTAAGAAGCAATATGATAATTGGGAATGTTTTTTTCCTGGTGACTGTATTCATCCAAAAATGCCCGGTATCTTTGTTCAGCCGATAACAGCAGTAGTTGCATTTCTTTTTGTTCTTTCTTGATATATAACATCTCCACCAGTTTTCTGTTGAGGCGTTCCCAGGAGGGGTGGCGTTCGAGCAGGTTCGGAAGAATGGTGAATGGGAGTGCTACAAAATCAGAAGATTCAAGAGTCTGTATAGATAACAGAGAAGGTATTCGTAACAATCCGGCACTGTAGGAAGTAACAAATTCATTTTTTTGACAAAAACTTTTATTGTATTCAACGCCATTCTCCGTTGTATAGTACATTCTTACAAGTCCGGAAATGCAAAAATATATATATTCTGGAATTTCACCGGCTCTCAGAAGATGATCTCCTTTGTCAAAATGTTCTTCCTTAAAAAAGGATTGAATATAAATCCATTCTTTTTCCGGTATTTCGGCAAGCGTATGGATATTTTCTTTAAAACTGTTAAGGTTGCTCATACAATCAATCCCTCTTCACGTTATATGAGTATTTTAGTACAACCTGCTTGCCGGATAAAGTTCAAATATTTGCAAAGATGTCTACCCTGTCTGGAAACAATTTGCACACTTGCCCTTAGAAATACTAAAGGCAGCCCCCCAGGCAGGTGCCGCCCAACACCTTTCAGTCTTCACCCGACTGAAACTTTTATTTATGTTCAACCGATCTTTACATCGTGTTTTGACCCGTTACATCCGATCCTATAAATCCTTATTGTCATCTTCATGTGTTTCTGTATCATCATATGTTATTACAGTCAGGTCGCGACAATTCCAGCATTCACTTCGTGTTTTTTCCCAGGTGACCAGCTCGTTTCCGCAATGAATGCATCTGTCGTTCGCCATCACATCAACCTCCTTTTATTATAGTAGTATTCCTATTTTATCATAAAATACTAACAAAATAAAGGAATTTATCTGAATATTAGTACAAATTAAAGTCGCCCTATCATAAGAAAAAATGTATATCATCCGACAGAAAGTACATTCTAATTTTTAGACGAATTCAGTTAAGAAAGGAAGATAAACATGAAACAGGATTTCTCTTTAAACGATACCCTTTCCTATATTCACTCGGAGTTGAACCGGATCGAAACGATTGCCGGCACACTGGCCACCACCGAAACGAAACATTATAAAGAATTGACCGATATCGGTGATGACCGCCTCAATCAAGTGGCCAATGAGGAGCAGACAGCGGCTCGCCAACTGGGCGAAGTCAAACAAATATGTATGTCTTTATCGCAAAAAGTTGAATCACTGCAGAAACAGGTTCAAGATCAAAATAACGATCACGCTTAACGGGGGACATTACATGTTTAAATTTGTAAGCAATATTATGAGGAATCTCGTTAATGAAACAGTCGACAAGGCGATCGAACGTTTGGCACGTGATCAATATACGGAAAATCTTTTTGAAATGATGCCCGTCAGTAAGAAAGTTAACCCCATCAATCTGGTGGAAATCATGATGCGCAGTCGCCATGGCCAGCCACCCGGAAGACCGCTGGGAAGCCATATGCGGTTTTCACCATGGAATGAATTATTGTTTAATCCTGTTCATTTGTATCGTTTTCCCACACCGGAGGATGTGAATATTTCCACCTCTGTTACCATCGGAAAACGTGCAAAAAATCCTCTCACCATTTCCATACCGATTATGATTGCCGGAATGTCCTATGGCGGTGCGTTGAGTAAAAATGCCAAAATCGCGCTGGCAAAGGCGGCAACACGTCTTGGAACAGCGACCAATACCGGTGAGGCCGGGTTGATGGAAGAGGAGCGGGAAGCCGCTCAATTATTGATCGGACAATACAATCGTGGTGGATGGCTCAATACCCCCGATAAGTATACACAGGTGGATGCCATTGAAATTCAACTGGGGCAAGGGGCTCAGGGATCCACTCCGCAGCGGACGCCGGCCAAAAATATCGGAAAGGAATATCACGAAGTGTTTAATATTCCGGAAGGGGAAGATGCCGTGATTCATTCCCGGCTTCCGGGAGTTGACACAAAGGAGCAGTTTATCAAGCTTGTTCGTAAACTCAAAGATGAAACAGATGTCCCCGTCGGGCTGAAAATTGCTGCCACTCACCATCTGGAAAGGGAGTTGGAAATTGCATTACAGGCTGAAGTGGATTTTATTACTGTGGATGGGGCGGAAGGAGGAACCCATGCCGCAGCTCCTATTTTAGAAGATGATCTCGGTCTCCCGACCATGTTCGCTGTATCCCGGGCCAGTCAATTTTTGCATCAGAAACAGGCTCAACAGGATATCAGTCTGCTCGCTACCGGGGGACTGGTGACTCCGGGAGATTATTTGAAAGCACTGGCTCTCGGTGCCGATGCTGTATATATTGGTACGACGGCGGTCATGGCACTCGTCGGTGATCAGATGACAAAAGCAATGCCATTTGAGCCCCCCACGGATCTTGTTGTCTATCAGGCTAAAATGACGGATAAACTGGACGTGGATCGAGGTGCGACCAATGTCGCCAATTACTTAAATGCTTCTGTACGGGAGATGGAACTTGTCTGTTACTCTCTGGGAAAAACGAGTCTGTCCGATATCAATACGGAGGATTTAACCGCACTTGATCCTTTTCTGGCAAGGGCATTGGATGTTGAATTTGCGTATGTATCGCCACAGCAACAAACCTCATTTTTCAATCAGTTTGCACAATTGCCGGGAATGGCCGGAAATCAACGCGGACAGCAAGAAGTACCTTATGCGTCAGAAGAGGACAGAACTGAACCGGATACCCCTCCTCCCTATCAGTAATCCTTTAGAATTGGCGGAGAATATTCGTGAAAAGGATAGTGAAGCAGAAATCTCATCGGCTTCAACTGTCCTTTTTTGATGCAAAAGACAGGCAAGGTGTGTTATGTTTCATACCCCGGACCGCCTATATGCAAAATGTAAAATCAGTCTTTTTCTTTGATTTATTGTTTCGTACAGTCATTCAAGATACAATAGAAGGAAACAATCGATACCGCCTTATCAAAAACGAGTGCTTGTTTGTAACTTGCCGTTTGCCGCCAAAAAAATCAAACGGAAAGGATGATTTTATATGAAGGAAATTTCTGCAGGGGGGATTGTTTTCAAACGTGACGGAGATGATTTGAGAATTATGATCATTGAAGACCGTTATATGAAAGCATCCCTTCCCAAAGGAAAAGTTGAAGCAGGTGAAACACTCATAGAGACTGCTTTGCGTGAGATAAAAGAAGAGACGGGAATTGACGGCAAAATTATAGAACCGCTTGAGGTCATTCATTACCAATATTACGACCCCGTTCGTGGGGAAGTGAACAAAGAAGTTCATTATTTTTTGGTTGAAGCGGAATCGGGTACATTGTCTGCCCAGTTGGAAGAGATCAACAGTGTAGCATGGTACACGCCGGGAGCAGCATGGAAGAAACTGAAACAGGGATATGAAAATAATTATTCAGTGGTGAAAAAAGCGTTTGACCGTTTAAATATTGCCGTTGGAGATATTTAAGAGTCCTTTCGTTCATGAACCGGACCCCGATGACGGTTTTGCTGAGATCAACCAGGAGACCAGCCGTGCGAAAGGGCCAGAAAACGGAAGGGCAAACAGGGAACATAACACGTTAAAAATGGTCTGGGCATGGGCAAGTTGAGACGGCGGATCGGCAGTCACCATCGCGGATATCACCGCCAGAACACCGATCAGTGGAATAAACAACAGGACCCCGATGACATTGATCAAGATATGTGCCCAGGCCACTCTTTTCCCCTCAATACTCCCCCCCAGGCTTCCCAGCCAGGCAGTAATACAGGTTCCTACATTGCTTCCCAGTATAATGGCGATCCCCATTGAAAGCGGGATCAGATATTCATCCATTAAACCCATGGTGATTGCCGTGGTTGCCGTACTGCTTTGAATAATTGCAGTTATGACCGTTCCCATCAGGATTCCGATCACACTGTTGTCATGGCTGAATTCAACCATGTTTGTCAGGTAAGGAAGTTGCATCAGCGGACGGGCGATCCACTGTATCAGGTCAAGCCCGAGAAAAATCAGACCGAATCCCCCGATAAATAATCCGAAACATCGCAGGATGCGAAAGGGAAAAAGCCACAAAGCCGAGCCGATAAAAAAAATGAACACGGCATATTGCGTCAGATCCAGAGCAATGATTTCGGTGGTGATTGTTGTTCCCACATTGGCCCCGAGAATGATCCCGATGGTTTGAGGGAAAGTCAACATACGGGAACCGGTCAAAGCGATGGTCAACAGAGTTACGGCACTACTGCTCTGGACGATGGCGGTGGTTACAGTTCCCGTAATAAATCCGTGAAACGGTGTTTTCGTAAATCGAAGCAATACATTTTTTAATTGCTCACCGGCAAGATTGTATAGTCCGGTTTGCATCACTTTCATACCTGTCAAAAAAAGCATCAGTCCCACGGAAAGAGGAAAAAAGATTTCTTTTATCATTTGACTGTTCTCCCGTCGCCAGAGGTTTTATATATGTTTATGAACTAAGGCGGACGGGCATGACAGGCCGGTCTGACTCCTTGTGTCATCCGGCAAAGTCACATGAGGTCGGGACAAATATTAACTGTCCTCCAGCAGGGCATGAACCATCTGTTCCAGTTTCATGCCGCGTGAAGCCTTGAACAACAGGGCATATTGCGGTTGTAAATATTTTTTTAAAAAAGAAATGGCATCCTCCTTGCTATGAAAATGTTGTTTATTTCCGACGTATGCTCGGTGGATGTGTTCCGATTGTTCTCCAATGGTTACCAGGATTTCCGGCCGATTACCGTGCTGTCCGGCAAGTTTTTCAATAAACGCACCCACTTCTCTGTGAAGATCATCGGATTGAGAGCCCAGTTCAAACATATCCCCGAGAACGAGCACTTTATCCCGGTCCGGATAAATGTTCATGAATGTTTTGACGGCTTCTTTCATTGACGCCGGGCTGGCATTGTAGGCATCGTTGATCAGTACACTGCCCAGCGGTCCCTGTGACACTTCAAACCGCATCCCCGATATTTTCAGAGTGGACAGGGCATGCCGGATCTCATCCCGACTCAGTCCGTTATTGATTCCGATCCAGATTGCCGGGAGCACATTGGACACATTGTGCAATCCGAACAACGGCATTTCCAATACAAAAGAATCACCCTCCATCCGTACTTCGAAACGGGTACCTCCTTCATAATAGGTAACGTTCCCGGCTTGAATATCGGCAATCGGGAGCGTTTGATCCCGGACGGAATCCGACGGATTAACGGAAAAATAATGTACTTTTCCTGAATAAAGTTGATGCAGATTGACGACAACTGGGTCATCTCCATTTAATAAAACATATCCCCGGCGATCTACGTGCGACAATAATTCGCCTTTGGCGCGGGCGATATTTTCACGTGAACCGAAAAATTCGATGTGGGCATCATTAACGTTGGTGATCACCCCGACGGTCGGGCGCGCAAGAGATGCCAGCAAGTCGATTTCCCCGTAATGATTCATTCCCATTTCCAGTACGGCCGCCTCATGCTCCGCTTTAATTTGCAAAAGGGAGAGAGGCACACCAAGATGATTATTTAAATTTTTATATGTTTTATACACATTCATTTTTTGCCCGAGAACATGGGCAACCATGTCCTTTGTCGTCGTTTTTCCGTTGCTTCCCGTTATGGCAATCACCGGGATATTCAAGCGATTCCGGTACTCGGAAGCCAGGGTTTGAAAAGCTTTTAATGTATCTTTGACAAGAATCAGGGCCATGTTGCCGGTATTCATGTTTGCAGCCAGTTCAGTATCGGATATCAGTGCAGCCGCGGCTCCTTTTTCGGCAGCATCACCAAGGAACAGATGGCCGTCCCGCGCACCTCCGGTCAATGCAACGAACAGGCTTCCCCCTGTTATTTCACGGGAATCAAAATGGACATGATGAATGTTTTTTTCGCTCATGCCCCGTAATAATGTTCCTCCTGTGATTTGTACCACTTCATGTATTTCAAACACGATTGTCCCCTCCATCATGGATACACATTTATGTGTTCATGCTACCATTCCCCGGGCTGACCCGGCAATATCAAACTTTGCCTTTTCCGTTCAGAATCAGGTCGATAAATATTTATAATAACGCACAGTTTGTGATAAAATGGCTATAAAACCCTTTCATAAACTGAATCGCTGGAGGATATCTGCATTGAAAAAATCTCATCGTGTGGTAGTTCAAGTGAATATGCCGGAACCTGCAAAGTGGCACGTGATCATGAATAACATCAAAAATTTGCACCGTGCCTTTGAAGGGGATGTTGAAATTGAAGTTGTTGCTTTTGGCCAGGGGACGGGATTACTGTTGAAAAATATTGATTACGTCGCTGAACAGTTAGAAGAACTGATTCAAATCGGAGTCGGTTTTTCTGTCTGTCAGAACACATTGAACAGTAAGGGCCTGACCAAAGATGATTTTCTGTCTGTGGTGAAGGTGGTTCCTTCAGGTGTGGCAGAAATTGTGAAAAAGCAAGAACAGGGCTGGAAATATCTCAGTTTATAAATTATGGAAGGAAACAAGAAAAGGAGGGTTATACATATGTCACAGAATCAGTGTATCTTTTGCAAAATTGTTGATGGAGAATTACCGGCAAAAAAAGTATTTGAGGATGAAAGGGTCATCGCTTTTCATGACATTCAGCCTTTGTCCAAAGTTCACGTGTTAATCATTCCGAAAAAACATATTCCGACATTGATGGATATATCGGAAGAAGATCTTTCGTACATAGCCGATATTCATCGTGCTGCTCAACAGATTGCCCGGGAAATGCCGGAACTGGAAAACGGTTTTCGTCTGGTTAATAACTGCGGAGAGAATGGCAGGCAGGAAGTCTATCACATTCACTACCATCTGCTGGGTGGAGAAAAATTGCCCGGAAAAATCATCAACAGATGATGGTAAACGGGGGAATGCTGTAGTTGACCCGCCCCCGATTCCTGTAATATAATGAACGTTGACAGTCTTTCATCCATAAAGAGTGGATTCACCTTTTATGGTGTTGCGGAGGGAGGGAAAACAGGTGGCCGAAACACGCGTTCGAAAAAATGAAACATTGGATTCAGCCCTGCGCCGTTTTAAGCGAGATTGCAACCGTGCTGGTGTTCTCGCAGAGGTAAAGAAACGGAAGCATTATGAAAAACCCAGTGTTCGGAGAAAGAAAAAATCCGAAGCTGCACGGAAGCGAAAATTCTAGGAGGGCGAATGAACATGGGTTTACTTGATCAGCTGAATGAAGACATGAAGCAGGCCATGAAAAACAGGGAAAAAACCAGACTCTCCGTGATCCGTATGATGAAATCTTCGATCAAAAACGAAGAGATTCATCAGGGGAAAGAGTTGGATGACCAACAGGTGCTTGCAGTCTTATCTCGTGAGCTGAAACAAAGACGGGACTCCCTCCGGGAATTTGATAAGGCCGGTCGACAGGATCTTGTCGACGGTTTAATGGAAGAAATTAAAATACTTGAAAACTATATGCCTGAGCAACTGAATCGTGATGAAATCGTGAAACTGGTGAAAGAAGCCATCGAAGCGACCGGAGCATCCGATAAAAAGGACATGGGCAAAGTGATGAAACATCTCATGCCCCAAATACAGGGAAAAGCCGATGGCAAACAGGTTAACGAGATTGTTCAGGAACACTTGCAATAAAATGACGTGATGACAAACGTTTCGCCGTTGTGCGAAACGTTTTGTTTATATTCTCCATTTTTTGATAATCTAATAATGAAACCCTTTTTCCGTTCACACGTACATATTAATATGACAAACAACTTACAAAGAAGGGAGGGGATCGAGAATGAATAAATTAAGAAGGGTATCTCGATGGACTTCGGTTTTAATGTTGCTCAGCGCCTTGATTTTATCGCTCGCAAATCAATTTTTGCTTCCCGATGTTCATGCAGCTAAGGAAGACCTTGTGTATGTCATTCCGCTGGAAAATGAAGTGGAACGGGGACTGGCACATTTCCTTGGCCGTGCCGTTCTGGAAGCGGAAGAGTCGTCCGCAGATGCCATACTTCTTGAGATCAACACGCCCGGAGGGGACGCTCAGGCTGCGATGGAGATCGGTGATGTGATCCGGTCTGCGAAAATACCGGTAACGGCTTATATTCGTAATGATGCTTTTTCGGCAGGTACATATATTGCCTTGAATGCAGACCAGATTATTATGCGTCCGGGCAGCGCAATGGGAGCAGCAACCCCCATCGATCTGAGAGGGAATATGGCCAATCAAAAATTTGTATCGGCATGGACGAAAAAAATGGCCGCTGCAGCCGAAATGAATGGAAGAAATCCGGACATTGCCCGGGCAATGGTCGATCCCGACATGGAGATCGAGGGACTGACCGTCTCCGGTGAGGTATTGTCCCTCAGTGCCGGTGAAGCCCTTGAAAATGGTTATGCCGAGCATATTGCCGCTTCGAGGGAAGAAGTTCTGGAATTTATGAATTTTACCGGTGCCACCATTGAAGAAGTTCAATTGACGGCCGGTGAAAAATTAGCCCGCTGGGTTACCAATCCATTTGTTGTTCCGCTATTGTTAACCATTGGACTCGTCGGGCTGGCAGTAGAATTGCTCATACCCGGATTCGGTGTTGCCGGTCTGATCGGAATCAGTGCATTTGTCCTTTATTTCTTCGGTCATTTTTTTGTCGGGTATGCCAACTGGCTACACATCCTTCTTTTTATTGTGGGAATTGTGTTGATGTTAATTGAACTTTTTGTCCCGGGGTTTGGTGTTTTCGGCGGTTTGGGTATTGCCACACTCGTGATCTCCGTGATCATGTCGGCCTATGACACGACAATGGGATTGATGTCACTGGGAATTGCCCTCGTCATTACCGTTCTTTTTATCGTGATCATGGTTAAATATTTTGGTCACCGTGGTATCTGGCACCGCTTTATATTAAAGGATGAATTGAAGAAAGAATCAGGATATATCGCTTCCGAGGAAAAAGATGATCTCGTGGGCAAAACAGGAACTACGATGACCAACCTCCGTCCGGCAGGAATCGCAGAAATTGACGGTGCCAGAGTGGATGTCGTCAGTGAGGGAGGATATATCAACCCGGGTAAAACGGTTGTTGTGGTGAAAGTTGATGGAACCAGAGTCGTCGTCAGAGAACTGAAAGAAAATGAATAGATGAATAGAAAAGGGAGGTATACGAATGGAATTAGTCTCTTTAATGTTAATGGTTGCGCTGGTTGTTGTTGCTTTATCAGTCTTTTTTACCTTTGTACCGATCATGCTGTGGGTTTCCGCGATCGCATCGGGAGTTCGTATCGGAATTATTACGCTCGTGGGAATGCGCCTGCGCCGGGTTATTCCTGCGCGTATCGTCAATCCTTTAATTAAGGCGAGAAAAGCGGGATTGGATATTACGAACAATCAATTGGAAAGCCACTATCTGGCCGGAGGGAACGTTGAT
>JAWLDF010000010.1:0-74557 GCA_041686735.1 Bacilli bacterium | reverse complement strand
CTGGTTTTCAGGGAATGACAATATTCCGCAGTAGCTCAATGGTGGAGCAACCGGCTGTTAACCGGTAGGTTGCAGGTTCGAGTCCTGCCTGCGGAGCCAACGGAGAGATGTCCGAGCTGGCCGAAGGAGCACGATTGGAAATCGTGTAGGCGGGGTAGACCCGTCTCGAGGGTTCGAATCCCTCTCTCTCCGCCAGTATCGTGATATACCAAACTAATTCATATCTTGATTATGGTTAGTGTGGCCCGTTGGTGAAGCGGTTTAACACACCAGCCTTTCACGCTGGCATACAGGGGTTCGAATCCCCTACGGGTCACCATTTTTATTAGAAATTGGATATGGAGAACAGTGAGAAATGAGAACAGAAGAAGAAATCGACTCAGTCGATTTCAACAAAATCTCACCTCCCACATCCAACAAACTCACATCTAACATGGACGGTTAGCTCAGCTGGGAGAGCACCTGCCTTACAAGCAGGGGGTCGGCGGTTCGATCCCGTCACCGTCCACCATCTTTCTAGAATTGGGATATGAGAAGTGAAAAGTGAGAACAGAAGAAGATATCGACTCAGTCGATTTCAACTGAAGCACCTCACCTCCCACATCTAATAATCTTAAATCAGTATCGTCGCGGGGTGGAGCAGTTGGTAGCTCGTCGGGCTCATAACCCGAAGGTCGCAGGTTCAAGTCCTGCCCCCGCAACCAATTTAATTAAACATTCTACGATGAATAGACGTGAGATGACTCAAAGAATCAGCCATGTCATGTCATGCTGATTTTTTAAAGATCTCACCTCCCACATCTAAACCATCTCACATCTAAATCTGGAGCTGTGGTGAAGTTGGAGTTCACGCCGGTCTGTCACACCGGAGGTCGCGGGTTCGAGTCCCGTCAGCTCCGCCAGGAATTTCATCTGTTTCTATTAATAAATTCTTGACGTAAAACAAGTTCGCATGTTAATATTTCAATTGTCGCTGCAAAAATGGTTCGGTAGCTCAGTCGGTAGAGCAGAGGACTGAAAATCCTCGTGTCGGCGGTTCGATTCCGTCCCGAACCACCATTTTATCTCTTGCCGGAGTAGCTCAATTGGTAGAGCAACTGACTTGTAATCAGTAGGTTGGGGGTTCAAGTCCTCTCTCCGGCACCAGCTAAGTCGTTAAAATAATGTTAAAATAATATGGAGGGGTAGCGAAGCTGGCCAAACGCGGCAGACTGTAAATCTGTTCCCTCTGGGTTCGGCGGTTCGAATCCGTCCCCCTCCACCAGTAAGATTAATATGGCGGCTATGGCGAAGTGGTTAACGCACCGGATTGTGGCTCCGGCATTCGTGGGTTCAATTCCCACTAGTCGCCCCATACGATGGGCAGTAGCCAAGCGGTAAGGCAACGGACTTTGACTCCGTGATGCGTAGGTTCGATCCCTACCTGCCCAGCCATTCGATTGCGGACGTAGCTCAGCTGGTAGAGCACAACCTTGCCAAGGTTGGGGTCGCGGGTTCGAGTCCCGTCGTCCGCTCCATTGAAACGTTATCAATGATTGTTTCATGGAGGCATAGCCAAGTGGTAAGGCACGGGTCTGCAAAACCCTTATCCCCGGTTCGAATCCGGGTGCCTCCTCCATGAATAACCTGATGCCGGGGTGGCGGAATTGGCAGACGCACAGGACTTAAAATCCTGCGGTAGGTGACTACCGTACCGGTTCAAGTCCGGTCCTCGGCACCACTTATAAAATTGATATTGGTTCATTTATGAACATGTGCCCGTAGCTCAATCGGATAGAGTGTCTGACTACGAATCAGAAGGTTGGGAGTTCGAGTCTCTCCGGGCACGCCATGTAAAGCTATTTTTAATAACTGCCGAAGTGGCGGAATTGGCAGACGCGCACGACTCAAAATCGTGTTCCCAAAAGGAGTGTGGGTTCGACTCCCACCTTCGGCACCAAATATAAAATAGTATGTCGGGACGTGGCGCAGCTCGGTAGCGCGCACCCTTGGGGTGGGTGAGGTCGCAGGTTCAAATCCTGTCGTTCCGACCACAGGGGCATAGTTTAATGGTAGAACAGCGGTCTCCAAAACCGCCAATGTGGGTTCGATTCCTACTGCCCCTGCCACCTACCAAATTGGGCCTATAGCTCAGAGGATAGAGCACTGGTCTCCGGAACCAGGTGCCCAGGTTCGATTCCTGGTAGGCCCGCCATCTGAACGCACTTTTTTGTTCGATTCAATATCATATTTCATTTTGTGCGGTCGTGGTGGAATCGGCAGACACGCTATCTTGAGGGGGTAGTGGGCATCGCCCGTGCGAGTTCGAGTCTCGCCGACCGCACCATAAGAACTAATCATTAATCATTATTTGGACCCATAGCTCAGCTGGTTAGAGCGCCATCTTGACATGGTGGAGGTCACAGGTTCGAATCCTGTTGGGTCCACCACTGAACAAAATCATTTGTGGCCCGTTGGTGAAGCGGTTTAACACACCAGCCTTTCACGCTGGCATACAGGGGTTCGAATCCCCTACGGGTCACCATCTTTTCTAGAAATGGGATATCAGAAGTAAGAAGTGGGAAAATCAGAAGAAATCAGCCCTGCCGATTTCAACCAGATCTCACATGCCACATCCCATCTCTCACATCTAATCTGGAGCTGTGGTGAAGTTGGAGTTCACGCCGGTCTGTCACACCGGAGGTCGCGGGTTCGAGTCCCGTCAGCTCCGCCAGTAAGATTAATTTAATACCTTTTTTAACGAACGTGCGGATGTGGCGGAATTGGCAGACGCGCAGGATTCAGGATCCTGTGGTAGCAATACCGTGGGGGTTCGAGTCCCTTCATCCGCACCATTTTTTTCTTTTGACTTATTTTTGGGTATACATGATAATATGTAAGACATGCGGATAGTCGCTGTTCCTTTGACCTTGATGTCATACGGAACAGAGGAAAGTCCAGGCTCGCCTGAGCTGAGATGCTCAGAGTGATCGTGCCTTACGCAAGTAAGGGCAATCCGGGGTTTCTCATGTTTACATGAGAAACGACTGGATTGACGGCGGTGAAATCACCTGGGTTACGTTTCTGTATAGAATCGTGATATGGTGAGATTAACCTTAAAGTGCCACAGTGACGATGCCTTCGGGAAACCGGAGGAGTGGAACGATGGTAAACCCCTCGAGCGAGCAACCCAAATTATGGTAGGGGCATTGTCCGGAGGGAAATGAACCGATGGACAAAGCACAGGGCGACACATTTGTCTTTGTGCTAGATAGATGACTATCGCTTTTGTACCAGGCTGGCTGCCGTGATGAGTACAAAAGTACAGAACCTGGCTTACAGCATGTCTTACAGCCATTTTATAATTGGATTGTTCACATAATTAAAACCGTCTGACGTCAATGACGTTCCTGGCGGTTTCTATATTTTGTACAACGCTCTCAGGCACTACCTCAGGCATCGCGTCGTTTGCGATAATATTTTTCAAGGGAAGTTACAGCCTGATACATAATGGTCGCACACAGGGCAACAATAAAAAGACTGACGAACACAAGGGTTAAATTGAATACCTGAAATCCGTAAATGATGAGATAACCCAGCCCGAATTTTGATACCAGAAATTCGCCTACGATCACACCGACCCAGGCCAACCCTACATTAACTTTAAGTGTGGAAATAATGGCCGGGAGGGACGCGGGAAAAATAATTTTCTGGAAAATTTGTTTTTTTGTCGCGCCAAAGGATCGGGCCAGTTTGATGTAATGCGGATCCACTTCCTGAAAACTCGAGTGCACCACGATGGTGGTAATGATGATTGAAATAGCAATACCGGTGGAAATGATAGCCCCGAGACCTGCTCCAAAGGCTACGATAAAAATCGGACCGAGAGCCACTTTCGGCATCCCGTTCAGGACGACAAGATAGGGTTCTGCGACCCGTGATAAAAAATTGGACCACCATATTCCCGTTGCCAGTAAAGTCCCCATCACAGTCGCCAGGATGAACGCAGCAACCGTTTCTAATACGGTTGCAGTAATATGAGTTGTCAATTCCCCTTCGAACAGCATGGATATGAACAGATTCCAGATACCGGACGGTCGGCTGAACAGGAGTGGATCAATCCATTGTTTGCGCGATGACACCTCCCATAATCCAAGAAACAAACAGAGAATTCCGATCTGTACCATGCGAATCGAATGGGATTGAATCCGCAGTTTTTTAAGATATTGGGCATGTTCATGGGATTGGGCACCACGCTCCAGCCATTTCCGAAACAAGGATCGACGACTCCTGCCAGTATCAGGTATATGATGTTGTTGACGTTTCTGATTCATGCTCATTCATCACCTTCCAAACGTATTGGAAGTACGTCTGAAACTCGGGAATATCTCTCGTATCAAAAGGAAGAGGATCACGTAAAACCGGCGGAATATCAAGAATTTTTTTAATCCGGCCCGGCTGGCTGGTTAAGATGATGATTCGATCGGACATGGCAATCGCTTCTGAAATATCGTGTGTGACAAAAACGGCCGTCTTATTTTTTTTGCGCAATGTATCAATCACCAAATCTTCCAGACGCAACCTTGTGGAAAAATCCAGCGCTGAAAAAGGTTCATCCAGCAAAAGCAGATCGGGGTTGGTCGCGAGGGTTCTTGCGAGAGCTACACGCTGCCTCATCCCACCCGACAACTGGCCGGGATAATAATGGAGATAGGCTGACAACCCCATTTCATTGAGCAAAGAGAGGGCATCTTCTTCATGTTCCTTGATACGTTTATGTTGAAACTCCAGACCAAGCTGGACGTTTTGCTTAATGGTGCGCCATCCCAGCAAATAATCCTGTTGCAACATGTATCCCACTTCCCGAAGGGGACGGATAACCTCCCTTCCCCTGACCAGAACACTTCCAGTACTTGGCCGAATGAGTCCGGATAACAGTGAGAGAATGGTACTCTTGCCGCAGCCGCTGGGTCCGAGTAAGGTGATGAACTCCCCTTTTTCAACGGTGAACGAAATGTTTTCAAGTGCGGGGGTGACTCCTTCACGGGTAATGTAGTTTTTACTCACCTGTCGGCATTCGATGACCGTTTCCGTACTCATGTTTTACTCACTCCCCGTTTGCCATATTCTCCTCCATCACTTCCCTTGCAAAAGTCTGATTAATAATTTTTTCAAAGGGAACTTTCTGTGAAAGTTCACCGGAATGCTCCATGACCTTTTCCAGATTACGATATTCTTCTTCATCCAAAATGGGATCGGTCGCCCATGAACCCTGGGACTTATAACGATCAAGAACGCGGGCAAGCGTATCATGATCCATATCGGGAAATTGGGATGCAATCGCACCGGCAATTTCATCGACGGAATGATCATTTACCCACTGCTGTGCACGGTAAATCGCCCTTGTAAAATTACGGATGGTATCCGGCTCTTCATCGATAAAACTCTGTCTGGTGATATAGACGGTGTAGGGAAGTTTTCCGCTTTCTTCACCGAAGGAAGCAACCACATATCCTTTTCCTTCCTGCTCAAGTTTTGTGGCAACCGGTTCGAACAACTGGGCAAAATCCCCTGTTCCCGAAGCAAAAGCACTGCCCAGATTGTTAAAAGCAATGTTCTGGATGATCTCTACATCGACGTGGGGACGCACTCCGTTTAGATCCTGCACATATTCGCTGACCATCTGCGGCATTCCGCCTTTACGCTGCCCCAGTAGTGTTTTTCCTTTCAACATATCCCAGGAAAAATTCTCAATCGGTTCCCTTGCGACCAAAAAAGAACCGTCGGTTTGCGTAAGCTGAGCAAAATTAATGGCCGGATCACTTGCCCCCTGATTAGCAACATAGATCGTGGCCTCAGTTCCCATCAAAATGATGTCTGCCTCATTGCTCAACAGCGCCGTCATCGTTTTATCCCCGCCACCGCCGTTGGTCAGTTCGATTTTTAAACCTTCATCTTCAAAAAAACCCTGACTCATGGCAACATATTGCGGAGCATAAAACAGTGAATGTGTCACCTCAACCAGACGAATGGTGCGCAAATCATCTGCGGCCCCGTTGTCGGAACCGTTACTGCACGCGGTTGTAAACAACACCACAAGAAACAGCCCGACAGCCACGAGCCAGCGGGTCATCCTCCAGACATGCCTGTGACTCTTCATGATTTTCTCCTCCTGTTGCATATCTTTGGTTTGTATTCACAATGAATTTTTGATATTTTATGATGCGAGTGCCCCAATGGTTCGAATAGGGTACAGTCAAAAACTTTTCACAAAAAGAAAATGCGCCAAAAATCGAGTATGTTATAATGTTAGATGGAAATAGGACTAGACTCGGATGTTTTAGGAGAAAAATATAGTAATAGATGAGCAGATCAAGCGGGGTGATTCACCATGCACATCCTCACAATCGGAATCAATCATAAGACAGCCCCTGTAGAAATCCGTGAACGCTTTGCTTTTCAGGAAGAGCGGATGGCGGAGGCACTGCAGACGTTGTATCAAACCAAAAGCATACTGGAGTGTATCATCGTAAGCACCTGTAATCGTATGGAAATCCATGCCGTTGTCGATCAGTTGCACACCGGCCGCCATTTTATCAAGGGATTTTTAGCCAACTGGTTTGGAATTGAACGGGAACAATTTGAAGATTATCTATATGTACACGAAAATGATGATGCCGTCCGTCATCTGTTCCGTGTGGTTTGCGGACTTGACTCCATGGTTCTCGGGGAAACCCAGATTCTGGGACAGGTTCGTGATGCCTTTTTATTTGCACAGGAACAGGGAACAACCGGTACGATATTCAATATGTTTTTTAAACAGGCTATTACTCTGGCAAAAAGGGCACGCACAGAGACCCGCATCGGGGATAATGCCGTTTCTGTCAGCTATGCCGCTGTGGAACTGGCACGGAAAATCTTCGGCTCTTTAAAGGGGAAAAAAGTGTTACTGGTGGGCGCCGGCAAAATGAGCGAGTTGACCGCTACCCATCTCCATGCCGATGGAGTGGAACAAGTCACGGTGGTAAATCGCACCTATGAGCGGGCTCGTCAGTTGGCGGACAAATTTTCCGGGGAAGCATATGGAATCGAACATTTAACGGATGTCGTACAAGAAGCGGACATTATCATCAGTTCGACCGGTTCCAAGGAATATGTGATCAGACGCGATCAGCTTGAACCGGTGATGAAAGCACGGCGCAACCGTCCGCTGTTCGTGATCGATATTGCGGTTCCGCGTGATCTTGATCCGTCTATTAATGAACTGGAAAACGTGTATCTGTACGATATTGATGATCTGGAAGGAATTGTGGATGCCAACCTTCAGGAACGGGCTCAGGAAGCGCAAAAAATCGAATTCATGATCGGTGAAGAAATAGTCGCTTTTCAGAGCTGGCTGAAAACACTCGGCGTCATTCCGCTGATTACATCTCTTCGCGAGAAAGTGCTGGACGTTCAGGGAGAAGCGGTGCGAAAAATTGAAAACAAGTTACCGGAATTGACGGAACAGGAAAAACGAATCATTCGCAAATATACAAAAAGTATGATCAACCAATTGTTGCATGATCCGATCGTTGCCGTGAAGGAACTGGCAAATGAGTCGGACCGTGAAGAAAAACTGGCCTTATTTGTCCGTATTTTTGCACTGGAGCAACTTCTGCTGGAAAAAGAGGAAGAACTTCAAAAACAACAAGAGCAGATCAAGGAATCATCGCCTGAACATCATCAGGCTGCAACTGTGATACACCCCTTTGAAATCCCGTTACGCTCTTGATTTTCGCTGGGAAGGGGATATTCAGATGCTTATCAGTCAGGGCTGGCTGTATCATATCATCATTTACCTCTATACCTTGAGCATTCTTTTTTATTTCGCAGATTTTCTGAACAGCAACCGGCAAGCGAATCGTGTAGCTTTCTGGTTGCTTGCTGTTGTATGGGGGTTACAATCCGTTTTTTTCATCCATCGCATGACGATACACCCATATTTTCCGGTAATGACTCTGTTTGAATCGCTGTTTTTTTATTCGTGGATTCTGGTGACCCTCTCCCTGATCATCAATTACTTTTTCAAGATAGATTTTTTTGTTTTTTTTACAAACATTATTGGATTTACGCTGCTCTCACTAAATCTTTTTGTCGACCCGGATGCTCCGGTTCAAGTCACCGAGATGCTGACATCCAATTTGCTGGTGATCCATATCACCATGGCATTTTTAAGCTACGGTGCGTTTTCTTTGTCTTTTATTTTTTCAGTGATGTACCTGATTCAGGACAAACTGCTAAAGGAGAAAAAATGGAATCATAAATTAAGAAGATTACCCAGTCTGGAACAACTGGATCGCTATGCCTACCGATTCAATATCATCGGCGTTCCCGTCCTTTTATTGTCTTTAATTCTGGGATTAATCTGGGCCTGGTTAAAGATAGGAGGATGGTTCTTGGTGGATATCAAGGTATTGATGAGCGTGTTGGTATTAATGATGTTCTCCGTTTATCTCTATCAGCGGGTTGTAACCGGTAAACGCGGGCGCGGTCTGGTATTGTGGAACGTAGGGGCATTTCTTTTCATGATTGTCAACTTTTTATTGTCCGATTCCGTTTCTTCTTTCCACCGCTGGTTTTAAATACATACGCCGAGGGGATGAAAGTGAATGAGAAAAATTGTCGTGGGATCAAGACAGAGTGAGCTGGCCCTCGTTCAAACTTACGGTGTGGTCGAACAACTGAAAAAGATTGCCGGTGATCGATACGATTTTTCCGTTAAAAAAATTGTAACGAAAGGGGATCGAATCCTTGATGTCACCCTGAACAAAGTAGGGGGCAAAGGATTGTTCGTCAAGGAAATAGAACAGGCGATGCTGGACGGAGAGATCGATCTCGCCGTACACAGCATGAAAGATATGCCGGCCATCCTCCCTCCCGGATTAACGATCGGAGCGGTACCGGAGCGTGAAGATCCCCGTGATGTGTTGATATCAAAGACCGGGGACACTCTGGAGCAGTTACCGCAGGGTGCCGTTGTCGGAACGAGCAGTCTGCGCCGCAGCGCACAGATTAAGGCGGCAAGACCGGACCTGAACATCAAGTGGATTCGCGGAAATGTAGGTACCCGCCTGAGAAAATTGCGTGAGGAGGATTATGATGCCATCATCCTTGCAGCGGCTGGTATGAAGCGGTTGAATCTGGACGAGGACACGATTACGCAGTATTTAGCGGTGGATATGTGTATTCCGGCTGTAGGGCAGGGTGCTCTTGCGATCGAATCTCGTGAGGATGATGAAGAGATTCTTGATCTCCTTTCGCAGATTAACAATCCCGCCACCCGGTATACCGTGGAAGCCGAGAGGGCTTTTCTGCATGCGCTGGAAGGGGGATGTCAGGTGCCGATCGGCGGATTTGCCCGTTTAAACAACGGATCGGAAAAAGAAGGCGGGATGACACTCACCGGTTTTGTTGCCGATCCGGACGGCGCCACATTTTTAAAACATACCCTGAGCGGTTCTGATCCTCAGGCTCTCGGCAAAGAACTGGCCGAGCATCTGATATCTCAGGGGGCGCAACAAATTTTAGAAAAAGTGAAAGAGGCCAATCAAGAATGAGCGGGGGATTGTCGGGAAAACGGGTTCTGATTACCCGGCCTTACCATCAATCCCCGGAGATGGCGGAACGGGTCCGGCGTGATGGCGGTCTGCCGGTGATTGTCCCCCTGATCGAAACGGTTCCGCCTTCTGATCGGGAGACAATAGAAAAACGGGATCGGCTATTGCAACAGTTGTATCAGTACGATTGGGTGATTTTTACCAGTGCCAATGGCGTCGCCTTTTTTTTGCAGAGGTACAGGGAATTATTTCCGAATCAAAAAGCGGAGCAGTCTTTTCGTATCGCTGTGGTCGGAACGAAGACCGCCCGATATGCAGAGGAAGAGGGATTTCAAGTGGACGTCATACCGGAGTCCTATCACGCGGAAGGACTGGTTGAAGCCCTGCTTCCGCACATCGCGACCGGTGAAAAAGTCTTATTCCCCCGGGCCCGCATTGCCCGCAACGTTTTGCCGGAAGCTCTGCGTGAACGGGGAATCGAAGTGGATGAAATCATTGTTTATGATACGGTGATGCCAGCGAATAGTTCAGAAAAAATAAAAACTTTATTAAAGCAGAATAAAATCGATATCGTCACCTTTACCAGTTCTTCGGCGGTCAAACATTTTGTCAAAATCATCAAGGAGGATGAAACGATCAATCTTTCTGATCTGATGAACAATGTGGTGTTTGCATGTATCGGTCCCGTTGCAGCGGATACGGCCCGGAAAAAGGGGCTGAGGGTCGATGTCGTTCCGCAGGAAGATTATACGGTTGAGGGTTTGATCAGGGCGCTCCATGCCTATTTTTAATAATAGATCCTGAAAAAATGAAAAATGAGGAGGGGATCAGGAAATGACAGTATCATTCGAGCGTTTGCGCAGATTGCGCCGTACCGAAGCATTACGTGATATGGTACGGGAACATCATCTGCGTGTCGAGGATTTGATCGCTCCACTTTTTGTTACCGAAGGAGAAGGTGTCAGACAGGAAGTTTCTTCGATGCCGGGTGTGTTCCAGTTATCGATCGATCAGTTGAAAAAGGAGATCGAAGAACTCCGGCAACTCGGGATTCGTGCCGTCATTTTGTTCGGTGTTCCCGATCATAAGGATGCAACCGGCACCGGTGCATATGAAAGAGAAGGAATCGTACAGCGTGCAACGCGCAGGATTAAAGAATGGACTCCCGATCTGCTGGTGGTGGCCGATACCTGCCTGTGCGAGTATACCGATCACGGACATTGCGGTGTGATTGAGGGAGGGGAAGTGGCCAATGATCCTTCTCTGGAACTTTTGGTGAAAACGGCGGTTTCTCAGGCTGAAGCCGGGGCGGATATCATTGCTCCTTCTAATATGATGGACGGCTTTGTGGCAGCGATCCGGGAAGGTCTCGATCAGGCAGGTTACACAGATATACCGATCATGTCCTATGCCGTTAAATATGCATCTGCTTTTTACGGACCCTTCCGTGAAGCGGCACAATCAGCTCCCCAATTCGGTGATCGCAAAACCTATCAAATGGATCCGGCCAACGTTCTTGAGGCATTGCGTGAAGCGGAAGCGGATGTGCGGCAGGGTGCGGATATGCTGATGGTCAAGCCGGCCATGGCATACATGGATGTCATCCACCGCGTGAAGGAAAAATTCCCGTTGCCCCTCGCCGTATACAATGTGAGCGGAGAGTATGCCATGATCAAAGCGGCGGCTCAGAACGGATGGATCGATGAACAAAAAATCGTGATGGAATTATTGACCGGCTTCAAACGGGCGGGTGCGGATGTAATCATCACTTATCATGCGAAAGACGCGGCCCGCTGGATAAATAATCGATAGAGAGAGAGGATACGAACCATGTTCAATGATCGTTTTTTACGTGCATGCAGGCAGGAAAAAGTGGATACTGTTCCGGTTTGGTACATGCGTCAGGCCGGCCGCTATCAACCGGAATATCGCAAAATCCGTGAAAAATACAGTTTGATCGAAATTACGCAAATTCCCGAAGTGTGTGCAGAGGTTACGATTTTGCCCGTTCAACAACTCGGGGTTGATGCGGCGATTCTGTTCTCTGATATCATGGTGCCGATCGGAGCGATCGGTCTTCCTTTTGAGATCAAGGGAGGCATCGGTCCGGTCATTGATCAGCCGATTCGTACGCTGGCAGATGTAGAGCGCCTTCGTGATCTCGATATGGAAGAACTGGACTATGTTGCCGAAACCATTCGTATCCTTAACCGGGAATTATCCGTACCTCTTATCGGTTTTTCAGGTGCACCTTTTACCCTCGCAAGTTACATGGTTGAGGGAGGACCTTCGCGCAATCACCTGCGGACAAAAGCAATGATGTATCAGGCTCCCGATGTTTGGCAGGCCTTGATGCACCGTCTCGAAAAGACAATTATCACTTATCTTGAGGGACAGGTGCAGGCAGGTGCCCGCGCTCTGCAGATTTTTGACAGCTGGGTGGGAACGCTCTCTCCCGCCGATTATCGTCGTTATGTTTTGCCCAGTATTCAGCGGATTTTTGCCGGGATTCGCCACTTGGATGTTCCCAAGATCTATTTTGGCGTGGGAACGGGAGAATTACTATGGGACTGGCCCAAGACCGGAGCCGATGTGATCGGTGTAGACTGGCGTGTTCCCCTGTCCCGTGTGCGTGAACGGATCGGAAGCCGGCTGGCGGTTCAGGGGAATCTTGACCCGGCAGTTCTCCTCGCTCCCTGGGAAGAGATTGAGGAAAGGGCGAAGACGATCATCGATGCAGGCAAAACATACCCGGGTTTTGTTTTTAATCTGGGACACGGTGTTTTTCCCGAAGTTTCAGTGGACACATTAAAACGGCTGACGTCATTCATTCATGAGTACGGGGAATATAAGTAAGCGGCGTAACGAACAGGAGGAAAAATCATGGTGCAATCAACGATCGGAGTATTGTTAATGGCATATGGCACTCCCGCTCACCTTGATGAAGTCGAGGCATACTACACCCATATTCGCAGAGGCAAAAAACCGTCGCCGGAACAGTTGCAGGATCTGATCGGCCGTTACAAGGCCATTGGAGGATTATCCCCGTTGCAGGAAATTACCCGCAGACAGGCACAACGTCTGGAAGAACAGCTGAACAGCCGCGCCGATGCTGATGGACAGACCTATAAAGTCTACCTAGGGATGAAGCACAGCCCGCCTTTTATCGAGGATACAGTCAAAAAAATGAAGGATGACGGAATTACGAAGACAGTCGGTCTTGTGCTGGCTCCTCATTACTCAAAAATGAGCGTGGGCAGCTATATTCGGACTGCACAGGATGCAATCGCGAAGGAACAGGGGCCGCAGATGGAGATCACTTTTGTCGAACACTGGCATACCCATCCTTTGTTTATTAAAGCGGTAAGCAAACGGGTGGCACAGGCTCTGCAAAAATTGAACGGATCGCCTGATTCGACGATGGTATTGTTTTCGGCTCACAGCCTGCCGGAACGGATACTGGACTGGCAAGATCCTTATCCTGACCAACTCGGGGAAACGGCGCAGCTTGTTGCCGATCGCTTAAACATTTCCAACTGGCAACTGGCCTGGCAGAGTGCCGGGCAAACGTCGGAACCCTGGATTGGTCCCGACATTCTTGAAGTGATTCGTTCTTTGCATCAAAAAGGGATCGATCATCTGGTCAGTTGTCCGGTAGGATTTGTATCCGATCATCTGGAAGTGCTCTATGACATAGACATTGAGTGCCGGGCGTTGTGTGATGAACTGGGCATGACCCTTGTTCGCACTGAATCCTTCAATGATTCTTCTGATTTTATTGATGTGCTTACGGATGTCGTGCTTAAGCAAAAGGCAGGTGGAATGTAAGATGAGTACCCGGCATGTTGTGGTCGTTGGCGGGGGAATCACCGGATTAAGTACGGCTTTTTACTTGTTGAATGAAGCGAACAAAAAAGGAATGGAGGTCAAGCTGACCCTGGTAGAAAAAGGGGTGCGCTTCGGCGGAAAAATCCGTACGTATCGCCGTGACGGATTTATCATGGAAGAGGGACCGGATTCCTTTTTGGCGAGAAAAGCGGCAGCGCTGGATTTATGCAAAGAGTTGGGGATTGACAATCATTTGAACGGAACCAATCCTGACGCCCGTAAAAATTACATTTTGCGCAATAATAAACTTCATCTGATGCCTCCGGGCACCATGCTCGGTATTCCGGCGGAGATTACGCCGTTTATTCGTTCGTCACTGATCTCTCCGGCGGGAAAAATCCGTGCGGCCATGGATCTCTTTTTGCCAAGGGGAGACAGTTTTCATGATGAATCACTCGGCCTTTTCTTGCGCCGGCGGCTTGGCGACGAACTGGTCGATCAACTGGTGGATCCACTCTTATCAGGTATCTATGCCGGTAATGCCGACTTGCTCAGTTTGCAGGCGACCTTTCCCATGTTTCATCAAATCGAACAACGGGATCGCAGTCTGATCCTGGGGATCGTGAAACAGCGTAACAGACAAAAAGGAAGTGGGGGTCCCCGTGAATCCCGACAGAAACATACCAGTGTGTTTCTGGCATTGGAAACCGGATTCGATTCATTAATCACGGCACTGGTTGACCGTCTGCAACAGGCAGGAGCCAATCTTATCTCCGACACAAGTGTCACCCGGCTGGAACGGATTCGAACGGAGGATACAGATAATGGTAACGCAACAAAATACAGATTAAAGTTGACCGACCATCCTTCGCTCGATGCCGATGCAGTTGTGCTGGCCACTCCTGCTTTCGTCAGTGAAAAATTGCTTTCGCCTTTTATTGAGACCAATCCGCTGGCGCAGATCCCGTATGTTTCGGTTGCCAACATCGGACTGGCCTACCCGCGTGAAGCGATAAAGCAGCCTCTGGATGCAAGCGGCTTCGTAATCCCGCATAAGGCAAAGCGATTTATCACTGCATGTACCTGGGTATCGTCCAAATGGTTGCACACGGCACCGCGGGATAAAGTTCTCCTGCGTTGCTTTATCGGTCATTCCGGGGATGAAAGTCATGTAACGTTGTCCGATCAAGAGATTATCCGGGGGGTTCGCAAAGAGTTACAATCGATCATGGGCATCGATGCCGAACCGGAATGGACGAAAGTGGTCCGCTGGAATCAGGCTATGCCCCAGTACCTGGTGGATCATCTTTCCCGTCTCAAAAAATTGCAAAGTGATATGGAACGGGAGTTGCCGGGATTAATTTTGACCGGTGCAGGTTATTACGGAGTCGGTGTACCCGACTGTATTGCCCAGGGGAAGCAGGCGGCCGAAACAGTCCTGCGTAATTTTGCATTATCCCCAACCCCGGTATAAAAATGTGTATACGAAGGACAAAAGAACCGCAACATTCGTTTCCGAAGTTGCGGTTCTTTTAAAGGGGTGCTGGATCAAGGTTGGTATTTATCCAGCGAGAGTAGACGCCGGTTACCGGAATGGTTTTAGAATAACCGGGATGCTCTAATTATTATTCTTTTCCATCAACCCTGATTCCTAGAAAAAATCAAACGTAAAATTTTACGATAAAATTTTACAAAAATATATAAAATAAAGTAACTATATAAAATATAAAATTGATGAATTTCGTATTTTTTGTTGAAAATCACGCTCAAAAAATTTTACGTTTCTATAAAATCGTAAAATTTTATATAAATGTTGCAGTGTAAAATGAACAATTCAACAGCTTGTGTTATGATGGAGCAAGAGAAAAACGACAAAGGGTACATAGAAATTAAAATTAGAGGCAGGAGGTATGGAGATGAGTAAAACATTTACAAGGTCAGCTCAAAATTTTGAAGAAGCAAAAAAATACATTCCCGGGGGAGTGAACAGCCCGGTTCGTGCATTTAAATCCGTAGGTACGACACCGTTAACGATAGAAAGAGGAAGCGGCTCCCGTGTCTACGACCTGGATGGTTATGAATACATTGATTATGTCGGTTCGTGGGGACCTCTCGTCCTCGGACATGCCCATCCTGCTGTGGTGGAGGCACTGAAAGAAGTCAGCGAAAAAGGAACCAGCTTCGGGGCTCCGACGGTAATTGAAACAAAGCTGGCCAGACTCGTTACAGAAATTGTTCCTTCCGTAGAAATCGTAAGAATGGTGAATTCAGGAACCGAGGCAACGATGAGTGCTTTACGGCTTGCGCGGGGTTATACGAAAAGAAATAAGATCATGAAGTTTGAAGGTTGCTATCACGGGCATGCAGACAGCCTGCTGATCAAAGCAGGTTCGGGAGTTGCCACCCTGGGACTTCCAGACAGTCCGGGAGTTCCTTCTGATGTTGCTCATCATACCATTACCGTTCCATATAATGATCTTGACAGTGTAAAACTGGCATTTGAACAATTTGGCGATGATCTGGCGGCCGTGATCGTTGAGCCTGTCGCCGGAAACATGGGAGTTGTTCCGCCCCTGCCCGGATTCCTTGAAGGATTGCGTGAAATCACGCGACAGTATGGAACATTGTTGATTTTCGACGAAGTCATGACGGGATTCCGTGTAGACTATCATTGTGCACAGGGTCTTTACAACATTGATCCCGACCTGACTACCATGGGGAAAGTGATCGGTGGCGGACTGCCTGTCGGGGCGTACGGCGGAAAGAAAGAAATCATGCAAAATGTGGCCCCTGAAGGATCCATTTATCAGGCGGGAACGCTGTCGGGCAACCCTCTTGCAATGACGGCCGGTTATGTGACACTGACCGAACTCGGAAAAGAAGGAGTATTTAACGAACTGGTTAGCAAAGCAAACCGTCTCAAAGAGGGGTTGAAGAAAAACGCGGAGGAAACGGGAATTCCTCATTGCATACATGGAGTAGGCTCAATGGTATGTCTTTTCTTTACCGAAGAGGAAGTGGTTTCATACAAACAGGCAAAGAAATCCAACACGGAGATGTTTGCCCGCTATTTCCGCAACATGCTTGAAGAGGGAATATATATTGCTCCTTCACAGTTTGAAGGAATGTTTGTATCCACTGCTCATACGGACCAAGATATCGATGACACCCTGGAAGCCAATCGCAGGGCATTAAAAAATCTGTGAAAATCATCAAAATAACATAAATCCTGTAAACCGGCGCGATTTCGTCCGGTTTTCTTTTTTTGTTAAAGAATATTCAACGGACTGCCTCATATATTTGAAGGAGAAGCGATATGGGAAGGAGGAAGCGATTGTGACACGTGGTGAAGAGAAGTCATCCCTTCGTTTTTCTTTACAGGAAACGGTATTTCTCGATCAGGACAAACCGCCCATCGGTCAAATGGAGGAGATTCAGCTTGTCCCCGATATTGAGGTGCTGGAACGGGAAAAAGAGATTCGAATCGCCGGATACCTGGCTCTGTACGGGCAGTATAGGCCGTCCGACAGGCAGCAGCAAGAAGAAGAGGAGGAAAATCCGCCGGATTATCAATCTGCCGTCAAATTCCCCCCTTTTCAGGCAGACGACAGCATTTATTCACCCTGGAAAAATATCGGCGAGGTTTATCACCAGATTCCTGTCAACATTTCACTGCCGCTGGATCGGATTACCCATTTGGATGATGTTTTTGCCGTAGTTGATGCTTTCGATTATGATATTAAATCTCCTCATCAGTTATTGATATCTGCCGAATTGATCATTACAGGCATTAATGAAAAAGAATCGCAATACGTACTCAAGACGCCCTGGGATCATAACAACCGATTAACGCCCATCTCCGGTGATGAGAACCAGCGCTATCCCGGATGGGAGAAACAGGAGGAACAAGCGGAACAGGAGGAACGGGAGGAACAAACGGAATCGTTGAATCAACCCGCTCAATCCATAAAAGCTGACGATCAAGAACCGCGGGAGGAACAACAGGAAGAAGAATCTTCCGCGATGAAGGTGGTTCCCCTGTTTGATGAAGAGGAAGATGAACAGTCACTGCAGACGGAGGAAGAGGATCTTCGCGATAAGGAACGTGCAAAAGATGGGACTGAGGATGATGAGCGTGCGAACCATGAAGGAGATGTAAAAGTGGCCATCACAGCCAAGCGAAGGGAGGAAGACAGAGAACAAGTAAACCTTACCTCCTATGCTGAAAAAAGCAAAAGGGATTCAACCACCCGATCTGAACCGGATGTAGAAGCCGAAGCCGATCCGGCAGAAGAAAGCGGAGTCGGGCAGAGCGAAATAGAAAGCGCGGGTATGGACGAAGGAACCGATTTTGAAGATCGGGACATAGAAAGTGAAGCAGCGGAACCGGATGAAGAGAAAGAACAGGCAGAGCAGGGATTATATTTAAAACAGTTTTTGGAAAACAGGGAAGACGATTTTACACGCCTCACCATTGTTATTGTGCAAAAAGATGAAAGCATCTCCTCGATCGCGGAACGCTACTCCCTTACCGAACAGCAAATCATGCGCTACAACAAACTGGAATCAGAGCATATTGAGGAAGGTCAAATTCTTTATATGCCCCGCAACCGTTCGGCTGAACCGGCTGAAAAATAGAATGGGCATTTGAACGAGTGGGGGGTGATAACCCGTGACGATTACTCGTACCCGGGCGAACGCGATCTCTAAGCAATATCCCTGGAAAATTTACCGGGGACGCACGTTTCAGGGCGGTTACTTTATTCTGACCAATCGGGGGAAAAAGAAACTGACCCTCTGGCATGACCGGAACGTTCTTGAATGGTCACATTGCTGGAGGGAGACCATGGCGACCGGCGGTTTTCGAACGGTTGAACGATTTTTATTGACCAGAGACAAAAAGCCTTATCTTGATCTGGGTGAAAAATGGGTAACTGCCACTGATCATTATGCAGGAAAACATCCCGACTACACATCACGTCGCGATATGAAAATCGTGGGCAAGTGTCTGGCTGAGTTGCACCAGTCCTTGTTTGATGTACAAAAAAAGATAGAGAAAGGTGAAGGTCTGTCCCGGTTTCGCCAATCGATGATCAATGATGACGCGGTGGCTAAAAAATTAAGGGAACTGCACGGGAAAAAGAAAACGGAAAATCTCATGAACTTACGGAAACGAATGAACCGGTCCGTCTATTTCTATAAGAAGGTCGCATCCCTTACCCGGGAACTGCCGTTATCTCATGAAACTTTTTCCGCCAAAAATCTGGTGCGAATTTCAGGAAGCTGGTATCTGTACGGGTGTTACAACCCGAATCTGGCTCCGCTTCATCATGACACATATCATTTGGTCCGGGAAATATATCAAAAAAGCGGATGGAATCTTGAAAGCGTGCAATCCTTTTTTGACGGGTATCGCAGGGAACGTGAACCTGCCATTCAGGAATGGATTTATTTGCTCAGTATGCTGATTTTCCCCTCAGATATCCTGAATGCCGTACAGGAAGAGGAGAGCAGGATGGTTGATCCGGTCCCGGTCATGGAAAAACAGGCATACTGGGATCGACTGACGATATGGATTGCTGAACAAATGGATCAAATTACAAAAAAAGAGAGGGTATCCAGATGAAACGCGGCCATGTTTCACTCGATCGAGCCGTTTTATACGAATATGATCTGGCACATGACCCTGTCATCCCGGTCACCCCGAATGTGTGGAAAATTCAGTCTCCATTCGGGTCGTTTGCTTTAAAAAAAAGTTCGACCGATCCAGGCCAATTGTTTAATATCAACAACCAATTACAAAGACTTGCGGCTCAAAATTTTTCAGCGGTCATTCCGTTTGTGCCCAATAAATTCGGTGAATCCGTCATCCCTGTTCAATCAGGACAGGGGGCTTATTATGTGACGACATGGATCGGGGAGAATCTGGAGAAAACAAGTGTTCAGGGGTGGGAAACGGAAGTGCTGCGACTGATTGCCCTCATGCATCAATATACGGTGCAGGTGGCAATTCCTTCGGATATGCTGAAAAAATGGCATGTTATTACAGCACGGCGGTTAATGAGACGATGGATGAACGGGCTTCAATTGCTGAACGGGTTTAAAGAGCAATGTGAGCGGGAGAAGTATCCTTCCCCCTTTTTCGTTGCGTTCATGGCCAACGCTTCTTATATCATTGACACAGTGCAGCAATCCATCGAAATTCTTCGTCTCCGTGCAGAAAAAGTGGATGATCGCGATGAAATGCGCTACGTGTTATGTCACGGGCGCTTGCATCGCGGCAATATTGTGCGACGCAGGAACGGCAGGCTCGTGCTCATTGATTTTGATCATGCAAACATGGATACACCAGTACGTGATCTTGCCCTTTTTTTCCGAAGGCACATGCCGGCGTATGATTGGCACACCCGCACTGCGGACGAATGGTTGAGTCACTATGAAAAAATTTTCCCCCTGACAAATGATGAAAAACATCTGTTGGCCATCTATTTCATGTATCCGCAAAAAATTATCCGGTGTGTACAAACATATTTGAGCGTATCCTCATCTTCCTCACGTTCGGAGATGGTGATGGTTCAACGACTGGAAAAATATCTTCACCAATTTTTGTTAATCCGTGACTATGCCCGTTATTTTTTACGTACTCGTCTAGATCCAGTCTAGTTCCAGGGCGGCGAAAATTCCGATGAATAACAGAAGAATGACGACGTCGATGCCGGTGGGGAACAGGATCGTGCGAATCAGCTGAAACACGATGAAAGGAATAATGAACTGTCTCAATCCCAGGCGGAATTTATAGTAGAGGGGGTGGGTACGAAGACGTTTCATTCAGGATCACCCTCCTTTTATATTGATAATTTTATGTCGTCACCCTTGATGTGTTCCTGTCGCTCGCAACATGGGTATGAAAACAAAGGCTTCGGGAAAAAATGGCGAATACGGACAGGAAAACGGTTGACGTTTTCCCCGTGAGTCGAGTAAGATAGTGAAAAGAAAGGGTTCGAATAATGATGAAACGATGACGGGGAAGATTAGGCAGTGAACCCTGCAGAGAGAAGAACCTGTAAGAACACGGGCTTCGTTTCTTACAGCTGTGAGGTTCTTCAGGATGTAACTGTTGAAGGTAGCCCCCGAGTTGCTCCTTTGAAACCGTTGTCTATTGTCCGACAACGGCAAGTAGCTGGAGCCGCATTGCCCGGCGATACGGGTTGAGGGAACGAAGAACGGTGGAGGATTTCATGGTATGAGTCCGTAATCGAAACGGACAGTCATCTCATATGGAGCCTGCCCGATTGAACCCGTTTTTCGTTAACAAAGGTGGTACCGCGGAGATACCCTTCCGTCCTTTGGGATGGAAGGGTTTTTGAATTGATCAAGCGATAAAGGGAGGTAGTTGCAATGAGTGAAACGACGGAAATTAAAATGCCGACTAAATACGATCCGAAGGAGATTGAAGACAAATGGTACTCGTTCTGGGTCGATAATAAACTTTTTACACCTTCAGAAAAGCCTGAGAACGAAAGCTACAGTATTGTCATCCCGCCCCCCAATGTCACCGGGGTCCTGCATATCGGACATGCCCTCGATTTTACCCTGCAGGACATTTTAATTCGCATGAAACGGATGCAGGGATATGACAGCTTATGGCTGCCGGGGACGGATCATGCCGGGATTGCCACCCAGGCCAAGGTAGAGGCCAAACTGCGGGAGGAGAACATCAGCCGCCACGATCTCGGCCGGGAAAAATTCCTGGAAAAAGTGTGGGAGTGGAAAGAGCACTATGCAGGTACTATACGCTCACAGTGGAGCAAAATGGGACTTTCTCTCGACTATTCACGGGAACGCTTTACCATGGACGAAGGGCTGTCACAGGCCGTACGCAAGGTTTTTGTCGAGCTGTACAACCGTGGGTTGATTTACCGGGGGAAATATATTATCAACTGGGATCCCGCAGCGCGCACGGCGATTTCCGATATTGAGGTGGAATACAAAGAGGTACAGGGTGCTCTCTATCATATGAAGTATCCTCTAAAGGACGGAAGCGGACACATTACTGTGGCCACCACACGTCCGGAAACGATGCTGGGGGATACGGCGGTTGCGGTTCATCCCGAGGATGAACGCTATAAAGATATGATCGGAAAAACCGTGATTCTTCCGATAACCGGAAGGGAGATCCCGATTATCGCCGATGAATATGTTGATCGTGAGTTCGGAAGCGGTGCGGTCAAAATTACACCGGCCCACGATCCCAATGATTTTGAGATCGGTCAACGTCACAACCTGCCACAGATTGTGGTGATGGATGAGACGGCGACCATGAATGAAAACGCCGGAAAATATCAGGGAATGGATCGCTTCGAATGCCGCAAGCAACTGGTGAAGGACCTGCAGGAAGAGGGAATTCTGTTCAAGATTGAAGAACATACCCACTCCGTAGGACACAGTGAACGGAGCGGAGCGGTTGTTGAACCCTATTTATCCACCCAGTGGTTTGTAAAGATGAAACCGCTGGCGGAAAAGGCGATTGAGCTGCAAAAAAGCGATGAACGTGTTCGCTTTATCCCGGAACGATTTGAAAAGATCTATCTCCACTGGATTGAAAATGTACGAGACTGGTGTATTTCGCGCCAGTTGTGGTGGGGACATCGCATCCCCGCCTGGTACTGCAATTCCTGCGGAGAAATGATGGTTGCCATGGAGGAACCGCATCAATGTACAGCTTGCGGCAATCAGCATTTACGTCAGGACGAGGATGTTCTTGACACCTGGTTCAGCTCCGGTCTGTGGCCGTTCTCCACCATGGGATGGCCTGAAGAAACGGAAGATATGAAACGTTTTTATCCCACCAATGTACTGGTAACCGGGTATGACATTATCTATTTCTGGGTTGCCCGCATGATATTTACGGCACTGGAGTTCATCGGAGAAAAACCGTTTCAGGATGTATTTATTCACGGATTGGTTCGCGATGCCGAAGGACGTAAAATGTCCAAATCTCTCGGCAACGGAGTGGATCCGCTCGATGTCATCGATCAATACGGAGCGGATGCGATGCGTTTTATGTTGTCGACGGGGACCACTGCCGGACAGGATCTCCGTTTCCGCTGGGAACGTGTGGAATCAGCACGTAACTTCGCCAATAAAATCTGGAATGCTTCCCGGTTCGTGTTGATGAATCTGGGGGATTTCCGTTATGAAGACATTGATCTGTCCGCTGAATTGGGAACGGCCGATCGCTGGATTTTACACCGCCTCTATGAAACATCTGCTAAAGTGACCCGCCATCTGAATGAGTACAATTATGGAGAAGCGGGACGGGAACTGTATGAATTTATCTGGAACGAATTTTGTGACTGGTATATTGAGCTTTCGAAAATGTTCCTGTACGGAGATGACGAGCAGGCGAAACGCACCACCAAATCCGTATTATGTTACGTACTTGATCGTACATTACGACTGCTTCATCCTTTTATGCCGTTTATCACGGAAGAAATCTGGCAGCACATTCCTCACGAAGGAAAGAGCATTGTGACTGCTCAATGGCCGGAAGATAAAGGGAAATTCCGTCATCCGGATGCGGTGCGTAAAATGAACTTGTTGATGGATGTGATAAAAAGTGTTCGCAATATCCGTGCGGAAGTCAACGTACCGATGAGTAAAAAGATCGAATTACTGGTCCGTGCCGATGATGAACAGACGTTAAAGGATTTGCAAGAGGGAGAAACATACCTGCAACGCTTTTGCAATCCGGAAAAACTGGTGATCGACCAATCAATCGACACTCCGGATAAAGCTATGAGTGCCGTTGTCAGCGGGGCTGAATTATTCCTTCCTCTCGCAGGACTGATTGATATTGAACAGGAAATCAGCAGACTCAATAAAGAACTGGACAATTTGAACAAGGAAGTGGAGCGCGTTCAGAAGAAACTGGCCAATCCGGGATTTGTGGAAAAGGCACCTGCCCATGTTGTCGAGGAGGAACGTGCAAAGGAAAAAGATTATATTGAGAAACGGGAAAAAGTGAAGGCACGCATTGCGGCTCTACAATAACGAAAAAGGGTGTATGAAGCGATGAACGGGAACGAAGCTATCAATTGGATACACGGCCTGATCCCGCTCGGCATCAAACCGGGACTCAAACGAATGGAGTGGATGCTGGAGCGTTTAGATCACCCTGAGCGCAGGCTTTCACTTATCCATGTAGCCGGCACCAACGGGAAAGGTTCGACCTCCGCCATGATTGCCAGTGTTTTGATGCGGGCAGGATACGATGTGGGAATGTTTTCATCCCCTTACATCGAAACCTTTCATGATCGGATTCGCTATAACGGTTCCTATATATCGGACGAAGATATCGTCACCCTTGTCAAACGGATCAGACCGCTGGTCGAGGAATTAAAGGAGAGTGAGTGGGGTTCTCCCACTGAATTTGAGGTCATCACCACACTGGCTCTTTTGTATTTTGTAACGGTTGTACATCCCCATTATGTCGTCTGGGAAACGGGGCTTGGCGGAAGACTTGATTCGACCAATGTCGTACATCCGCTCATATCAATCATCACCAATGTGGGAAATGACCATATGAATATATTGGGTACCCGATTAACGGATATTGCCGCGGAAAAAGCAGGCATCATCAAAAAAGGTGTTCCTGTCGTTACGTCGGTGCGAGTTTCTGAGGCACTCAATGTCATCCGAAGGGTGGCCGGTGAAAATAAGGCACCCCTTTATGTACGCAGTGAACATTTTGAGGTGATTCGAGACTCTTATACATTGCAGCAACAACAATTTTCTTTTAAGGGGCCTTACCGGGATTATCGATCTCTATCCATCCGACTGATGGGTAAACACCAGCTTGAAAATGCAGGAACAGCCGTGATGGCACTGGAATTATTGCGCCAGTTTTATGCCGTTTGGTTTGAGGAAGAGGACCTTAGACTGGGACTGGCCGGCGCATCCTGGCCGGGACGATTTGAACGTTTTGAAAATCCCGGTCAATCTGTCGTCGTTTTAGACGGGGCTCATAATCCGGAGGGGGCTCAGGTCTTAAGCGAAACCCTGAAAGAATTATATGGAGATCGTTCCATTCACCTTCTCTTCTCCGCTTTTCTGGATAAAAAGGTGGATGATATGCTCTCCCCTCTGCTGCCCCTTTGCAAATCAGTTACTGTTGCAGAAATGGATCATCCCCGCAGTGAAAAAGCAGAGAATCTTGCTGAGCGAATCAATGAGATGGATCCCATGAAAAAAGTCACCATCCACAAAAATGGGGTGGAGGCGTTAAATAAATTGATGGCACATGTCGCACGAGACGAGATTATTCTGGTTACGGGCTCGTTATACTTTGTCTCGGAAATCAGAAAGCAGTGTGTGGAATTGTTTGAGGAGGCTGGTGTGAACGGTGAATACGTTTAATCAACAGGAACAGGGAACCCCGGGAAAAACGGAACACATTCATTTTATCGGAATCGGCGGCTATGGGATGAGTGCCATTGCCAGAGTCATGCTGGATATGGGTTACAGCATTTCCGGTTCAGACATGGTCCGCAAAGAACTGACCGATCAACTGGAACAAAAAGGAGCACGCATTTTTATCGGACATAATCCGGATCATATCAAAGGCGCGGATATCGTGGTATATTCAACGGATATACCTGAGGATAACGTGGAACTGCAGGCTGCACAGGAATCCCGTATTCCCCTTGTCCACCGCTCGAAAATGCTGGCACGGCTTTTAAATGAAAAAAAGGGGATTGCCGTATCCGGTGCCCACGGAAAAACGACGACGTCTTCCATGATTGCCCTGGTGCTGGAGAAGGCGGGGATCGACCCGACCTATTTGATCGGCGGAGAAATCATGGATGTCGGCAGTAATGCCCGCTCGGGAAGCGGGGAATATGTGGTAGCGGAAGCGGATGAAAGCGACGGTTCCTTCCTTCAGTACTATCCGGAGATTGCCGTGGTCACGAATATCGAACCAGATCATCTTGAAAATTATGACGGAGATTTTGAAAATTTGAAGAATGCCTATCACAAATTTTTACAGCAGGTAAAACCGGGGGGGATGGCGGTCATTTGTATTGATGATCCCCATCTTGCCGGACTGCTTGAAGAATTTTCCGGATTGGATATGATCACTTATGGAATCGAGGGTCATGCGGATTATAAAGCGGTCAACGTCAATCCGGGGGATCGCACCGTATCGTTTGAGGTGCAACATGGCGGTCAAATCCTTGGTTCGCTTAATCTTTCTATACCTGGGAGACATAACGTGTACAATGCACTGGCTGCCACGATTGTATGCCTGAAAGCCGGGGTTCCGTTTGAGGAAATTAAAAAGCACCTGCCTTTGTTCAGAGGAGCAAAAAGACGGTTTCAGGTGATGGGAGAAGCTGGGGATATCCTTGTCATTGACGATTATGCCCACCATCCTACGGAAATCATTGCCACAATTGATGCGGCTAAATCGACTGGCAGAAGGATATTGGCCGTATTTCAACCCCAGCGCTATACCCGCACCTTTTTTCTGCTGGATGCATTCAGCAGAGCTTTTGGAGAAGCGGATGAGGTCATTATTACCGACATCTATTCACCGGCGGGAGAAAAGAAAATCGAGGGGGTTAATGCCCGTCGATTAGCGGAATTGATTCGCGAAAAAAGTAATCCCCGTACCCGATATATTCCGACAAAAGAAGAAGTATATGAATATCTGACGAAACTGGTGAAACCGGGTGATCTTGTGCTTACTATGGGCGCAGGGGATATATGGAAGGTAGCAAAAAACCTGTCAGATCATCTTGAAAACAACATGAATTGAAAGTATATTCCACTAAGAAAATGGGCGGTTTTGAAGGAAAACGCCCATTTTTGTCGAATAAGACGAAAGAATGGAAGAAAAAGATGGTCGGTCGGGGAGGTGAGTGCATATCGTCAGTTCGTATTATGTTATGGTCAATCTGGGTGTAGTCTCCCTATCCTTTTTATTTCTGGCGATGTTACGAAAAAAACTTCAGCTTACCTGGACAAGCTTGATTTTTATTTGTGTGTCAGCGCTGGGAATTGGCATTATGTTTCCTTATATATACGACAAATTTTCTCTCAAAGAAACGGTTCTCTTTTTGGCAACTTTGATTCTGTTGTGCAGTTTGTATGTATCCAGGGTCGATGACCATCCGACCGAAGAAGAAGGAAATTCGGCACTGCCGGAATTTCTCGATGAAAAACCCGTTGAAGACACGATCGTACATACACCGTCTGCAAATGAAAAGGAATCTGAAGATCCGTTGATTGATATGAAAGTTCAGACTGCACTGCAACCACAGGAGCTGGAAAACGAACCCCGGCCAGATGTTGCGGATAATCAGGATCAGTCACCACCGGAGGTTCAGGTGACACCGTTGTTACTCACTTCGAGAGAGAACGATCCGATCATGTTTCTCCCTGCACCGCAAGAATACCGTCTGTTGCAGGAAGCGGTGGAAATGCCCGTGGAGGAACCGGCGCCGGATGATACGGCGGACGAAGAGGAGTTTGACAGCATAACCTTTCTCAATCTGTTGGACCGGGTCAATATAGCACGTTCCGCCGGAAATATGGAACAGGCTCTTGCATTATTGCAAGAAATGATTACCATGAATCCGCCGCACGATATGTTAACCATTCTGGCGATCGAAGCGCATCGTCTCTACCAGAGAAAGGGACAGTATCAAAAAGCGCGATACATACTGCAGATGGTATTGTATAATGAAGAAAACACATTACCGTCCGATCTGGTTGATGAGATTCATAACAAGATCCTCCGGCAGGCAGTCATAGAAGAAGTTTTGTATAAAAGGAATATGTCAGATGTACCTGTTCATTTGATTCCTAGGTATGTAAAAAAGGAAATCGATGAATTGTATCGAAATAAGTTGAAAGAAATCAAGGATAGGGGAGTTAGATGATGAAAAAAAGTCGTGACATTATCGGTTTACCAGTAATCAGCATTGCGGATGGGAAAGAGATGGGCTCTATCAAGAGTCTCGTCATCAATCCGGATCAAGGTTCTGTTGAATTTATGGTGGTTTCAAGTGAAGAGTGGCAGCTGGGTATTAAAGCGATCCCATTTAAACTCATCGTCGGTATGGGGGAATTTGCCGTAACGATCGAATCATCTTCCTCCATCATTGATCTGGCCGAGATACCGATCGCAAATGAACTGTTAGCCAAGAATATTCAAATTCACTCTACCCGGATCATCACACGTAAAGGACGTTTGCTCGGAAAGGCAGAAGAATATTTTCTCAATGAAGAAACAGGGAAAATTGCTGCCGTTTCCTTTTTAATGGAAAAAAATAATGAACAGAAGTTACTGCCCGAAGATGTGGTGCTGACCTTCGGCAGAGAAATTATTGTCGTATCCGAGGATGTGGATGATCATATTATCGGTACGATCGACGATCTGGCGAAAATCGAGGGTGGAAATTCTGATGATAACGAAAGTACGGACAACGCAGTTGCCGAAACTGGGATGCCTCTGCAGAGTGCCCGGGAAAGCGCTGTTACAACGGAAACATCCGGTTCTGCTCCCGTAACAGATCTTGAAGAAGATTTCGATATGCGACAATTCCCGCTGCTGGTAGGTAAAAAGGTGACTTCCGATATCACCGATTCACTTGGTAATGTAATTATTGCACAGGGTGAAACGGTGACGGAAGAAGTTTTCAATAAAATCAGGAGTTATGGCCGTTCCAAGTTAATAGAATTAACCCTGAAAGTAGAAGACTAAGCTGCTGAAATTTTAAAGTGAAGAAATATTCGTCATGCTTTATTCAAAGGAGTGAGCAGGGAAAATGCAAAGATGGGGAAAAATGGTTGTTGCCTTTTTGCTGATTGCCCTGCAGGTTTTTTTGGGCGTGACACTGGGTTACACAGCACAGACCCTTTTTGACGACAAAAACCGACTGGTATTTGAAGAAGAAATTCACGTGATGGGCGTCAATGTGCAGGGACTGAACAGGGGAGAGATATTCAAGCATATTAAATACCAGACAAAAGGAATCCCCGCGAGGCTGATTTTTACAGATAATGAAAAAACATATCTTTTCAATATGGATGAAACAAATCTTCAGTACGATATTGAACAGATTGTCGAACATTTATTTGCTCATAAACAGGTACCTGATCCGCTTCCTTATTCTTATGACAGGGACCGGGTGGCAGGGTGGCTGAATGAGTTGTCCCTATCGCTTGATGAAGCTCCCGTCAATGCCAGACTCGTGCAGGATGGAGAAGATTACCGTATCCGCGAAAGTCGCAATGGCAGGCGGTTAAATGTGGAAAATACATTGCGGGAATTAGATGAAGCGATCGGATCATTCCAACTTGTCGAACAACAGACCATTCCTCTTGTGTTTGAGGATGTCACGCCGGAGATCCGGACCTCAGATATTGAGAAAATGACTGTTTTACTGGGACAATCCGTTACGCGATTCGGTATGGAAAAGGAGAGCCGGGTTCATAATCTGAAACTGGCAGCCCAATCCCTGCATGCCATCATCCCCCCCGAAGGTGAAATATCATTCCAGGAACGGGTGGGTCCTTTTACCGAAGAGCGTGGCTATCGGGAAGCCAATGTTTTGATCAACGCCGAGATCGAACAGGGAATCGGCGGGGGCGTATGCCAGCTCTCATCCACCTTTTATCATGCGGGCTTAAAATCAATGATGGAAGTCATTGAGCATCATCCCCACTCTATTCCTGTAAATTATATCCCGATGGGAATGGATGCAACGGTGGATAATGAGCACAGGGATTTAATTCTGCGAAATCCTTTGCATGTTCCGGTATATGTTCAAAGTGATGTGAATGACGGAAAATTGACGGTTTCCTTCTTCACGGACCAGTCCTATATTTTAAAAAATGTCACGCTTTCCACAAGCGATGTTGAGGTCATCCCCGGGGAGATTGCTTTTACTCCTTCATCCGAAGTGGAAAAAGGAAAACCGATATGGGATAAAAAAGGGCGTAACGGATACAGAATCAAAATCTGGCGGATTGTATATGAAGGAGAAGAAATCGAGCGCAGTTTGATCAACGAGATCACCTATCCGAAAGTTGATGACGTGATCCTGCACCATCCGGATGAGTCACCCGAAGTCTTAAAAGAATGGAAAGAAAAAATAGAAAAAGAGAGAAGAAATAACACCGCAGCCGAACTGGGATAGGTTGCGGTTTATTAGTTCTATTAAACTCTCATTCTCATAGAATAATATAAATGAGAATAGAGAGGTGATTTCCATGAGCCACTCACGTATTACCGTTCGTATCACTCCGCCCGAACCTCAAAAGATAAAGCATCACAAACCGGAGGTTGAGAGTGTCACAGTGTTTGAACAACCCTCAAAATTGCCGGCAACACCTTCCCGGACGAATTCTTTCAGATCCCGTCCGTTAAGGCGCCGGCGCATCCGATCAAAAAGCATCAACCGCTTCACCCGTTTATGGAACAATCATATTTTGCTCAGGATCGCAATCCCGGCAATATCCGCCGTTGCTGTCGGAATCGTTTTTGGGGTGGCGACATTAAATCTGTTTACTAACGAACAGTGGAATTCAAAAGCGATGATAGACAAAGCCAGTGCGGGAATGGGGACAACCTTTCAACCCTCCGCAGGTTCCGGTCAACCTTCTGTGGGAACCCCTCAAGAAAGCGGGAATCAAACTTCTGCGGAACCTCAAGTCAAAGTCCTCCAATTCCCGGCAAAAACAATCTACGTCGTACAAGCAGGAGTATTTGAAAATGAGGAAGGGGCAGACACCCTGCAAGCCAGATTTCATGAACAGGGCTGGCCGGCTGTACTGTGGAAAAATGAGCGTGCTCATTTATTGCTGGCTGTGGGAAACGACCGCAACGACGTACTCAGTCTGGCAACCTATTTTAAAAATAACGGAGCTGAAATTTATCTGAAAGAGTGGGAACTTCCCCTATTAAATTTTTCAATGGAATCGGATGTACCCGAAAATGTGAAAATGATCGGAGAGTTCGTCGATAACAGTATGCAATTATGGGAATTGCTCTCGACCGCATCGGCGCGTGCAATCGAAAGCGGCGCCGGCACTGCAATCGACGATGAGTTGAGGGATTCGATCATCACCCGTCATCAAACTCTCTTAAAGGATGAAAAAGATTTGGCACCGGTGAACTTACCGGGTGAACGACAGTACGTCAGCCACATGCTCCAATCGTTAACTTCGGCGGTCAGTAAATTTGAACAGTACCAAAAACAGCCTCACCCCTCTTACATTATGAGCCTGCAGGAACAATTATTGCAATACGCCGATCACTATCAAAAATGGTTGCAGCAGTTAGAGCAGGAGTCCCGTTGAATGCAAACATTTGTTGCTTTTTTCGGCAGGAAACGCATTGTGAATTGAGAATGGTTTTGCTACACTAATCATGAAATGATTTCAAAAAAAGACAGACGATAAGGGACGGGGAGAATGAACATCAAGAACACGCTTGTTTTACTGTTTATTTTACTGGCGGGTATGATATTTGGAAGTATTTTGGGGAAACTTTTAGGAACATGGATTCCATTTTTAAGTGTTTCTGAAACGATCACCTGGCAACCCCGCGGCGATTTCGCCATCCTGAAATACGACTTCTTTTTGCAACTGGAGTTAAATCTGGCCAGTTTGCTGGGGATAGCGCTTGCCATCTGGTTATATCGCAAACTTTCTTAAAATTAGATGCAAAAAAACACTCGAAAATGATCAGGTGATGACGAAATGAATATAGAGAAAGAAATCATTTTGGCCTCTTCTTCTCCAAGAAGGCGGGAACTGATGCGGGGTATGGGATTGCAATTCGACATTATCCCGAGTGATGTGAATGAGGAAGTTCCTGCCGACCTGGAACCCGCTCAAATTGTTGAAGAACTTGCTTTCAGGAAAGCAAGCGATGTTGCACGATCATATCCGGATAAAATCGTCATCGGATCGGATACGGTTGTGGTCTGGAACGGTACCGTCCTGGGCAAACCGCGGGACGAAGAAGAAGCCTTTCAGATGTTATCCCGATTACAGGGAGACTGGCACAGGGTATATACCGGGCTGGCAGTGATTCAGGCTCAGGCAGGTATTAAAAAACTCGGTCACACCTGTACCCGGGTACAGATGAAACCTCTCTCTCCGGAAAAGATCAAACGCTATATATCCAGCGGAGAACCGATGGATAAAGCGGGAGCATACGCAATACAGGGGATTGGTGCGACGCTGGTGCAGCGTCTGGATGGTGATTATTTTACAGTGGTCGGATTACCGGTTTCCCTGCTTGCGGATTATCTTGAATCTTTTTCGATTGAAGTTCCTTAAAGGGATTCTCACTTCAGGCGGCCTTCCTTCCCTGTAAGAAATCACCCTTCTGTTTCAAAAACCGGTCATTATATTGCATTGAAGGGAAGGATGAATATGAGTTTTGTAAGCATTAAAGAAGTCCCTGAAGAAGAGCGTCCGCGGGAACGATTAATTGAATTCGGTGCAGATCATCTGAGTCATTCGGAATTGCTTGCCATCTTGCTTCGTACAGGAACAAGAAATGAATCAGCCCTTGAACTGGCAAGAAAAATCATGTCCGAGGCCGGAGGATTGCGCAATCTTTTTTTAATGTCACCGAACGAATTGATGAAGATGAAAGGTGTGGGTCCTGCCAAAGCCGTTCAGATCGCAGCCGGAATTGAACTTGGCCGGCGTCTCTCCAGGGAAAACGGCAGCAAAGGAAAACCCCTGACATCTCCGCAGGCTGTAGCCGGCATGATGATGGAGGATCTTCGTTATCTAACTAAAGAGCACTTCATCTGTCTGTTTTTAAACACGAAAAACCAGGTGATCGCCAGGCATACGGTATTTGTCGGAAGTTTAAACGCCTCCATCGTCCACCCCCGCGAAATCTTCAAGGAAGCCATTCGACAGAGCAGTGCATCTGTGATCTGTCTGCATAATCATCCCAGTGGCGATCCGACTCCAAGCAGGGAAGACATCGACGTGACCCAGCGATTAGTAGAAGCAGGGGAATTGATCGGTATTGATGTGCTCGATCACGTCATTATCGGAGACGGGAAATATGTAAGTTTGAAAGAGAAAGGGTATATTTAACACGAATTTTGTCGACGGTGCATGTAGGCATCGCGTGTGAAGTAAAGTATAATTATATGTTGGATACATGAAAAAAGTAAGCACATGGACAGTAAGGACGCAGAAAAAGATTCCGTACGTGTCCGTTAAAAACAATATTGCAACGTATGATGAAGGGAGATTCACAATCATGTTTGGTGTTATTCGAGATATGGGAATTGATTTGGGTACAGCAAATACACTGGTATTTGTAAAAGGAAAAGGAATTGTGGTCAGAGAACCCTCTGTTGTGGCCATTCGTACGGATACAGGTACTATAGAAGCGGTGGGGAATGCAGCCAAAAATATGATCGGCCGTACCCCCGGGAATATTGTGGCAGTACGTCCGATGAAGGACGGAGTCATTGCCGACTTTGAGACGACGGCAACGATGATGCGTTATTTTATACAGGAAGCTCAACGGAAAAGAAGTATTCTTTCCCGCCGACCCAATGTGATGGTGTGCGTACCGTCCGGAATTACAGCCGTTGAGGAGCGAGCCGTCATTGATGCGACCAAACAGGCGGGAGCAAGAGAAGCTTATGTGATTGAGGAGCCTTTTGCTGCAGCGATCGGAGCAGACCTCCCCGTATGGGAACCGACCGGAAGCATGGTGGTTGATATCGGTGGCGGTACCACCGAGGTTGCGATCATCTCTTTCGGCGGCATTGTGGTCAAACGCTCGATCCGGGTGGCCGGTGATGAAATGGATGATGCTATCATCCAGTATATTAAAAGAAAATATAATTTAATGATCGGTGAACGTACGGCGGAAACACTAAAGATGGAGATCGGATCTGCCATCGTTCCGGAAAAGGGAGAATCGATGGAAATCAGGGGGCGTGACCTGGTCAGCGGGCTTCCCAAGACCCTTGAAATCCATATGAAAGAAGTTGCCGAGGCCCTTTCCGAAACCGTAGGAAATATTGTTGAGGCCGTCAAAGTTACACTGGAGGAAAGTCCCCCGGAGTTAGCCGCTGATATCATTGACCGCGGTATTGTTTTAACCGGCGGAGGGGCATTGTTGCGCAACCTGGATAAGCTGTTAAGCAGGGAAACGGGGATGCCGGTCATTGTTGCAGATAATGCACTGGATTGTGTTGCGATTGGAACGGGACGGGCGCTGGAAAACATTCATCTTTTTAAAAGCCGTAAGGTGAAAACCACAAGCAAGTAATATGTCGGATGAAGATTAACCGCTTTACCGGCGTAACGTATATCCGAAGTTTACGTTATGCCGGTCAAGCATGAAGTGGGTGTTCACGTTGTCAAATTTTTTTGCCAATAAGAGACTCATTATCCTGTTATCCAGTCTGATTATTCTTATTATTCTCATGGGGATTACACTGGGAAAACGGGAAAATGCGACCTGGCCTGAAAGGTTCATACGTGATACGGTGTCTCTCGGTCAAAATATCATATCGAAACCGGCATATGCCATTGCAGGTTTTTTTGAGCGTGTCAGGGGAATGTACCAGATTTACGAAGAAAACAGAGTACTTAAGTCCAATCTGGACCGGTTTGCCCAGTTATCAGCCGATGTCACCCGTTTAAAAAATGAAAATGATAGATTGCGAGAAATGCTTGATGCCAAATCGCGTTATAATGATTACCGTTTACATTTTGCCCAGGTTATCGGACGCAGTCCGGATCGCTGGAATCAGGTGGTCATTATTGATCTGGGAGAAAAACACGGGATTAAAAACGGAATGGTTGTCATCACTTCCAGAGGCATGGTCGGAAGAGTGCAAAGCACCTCCAATTTTTCGTCGAAGGTGGAACTGTTGTCCGACATCGAACGGGGAAATTATCTTTCGGCAATTATTGAAGAGATCCAGGAATACGGTGTGATCGAAGGATATGATGCAACCAATCATTACTTAATCATGAACAAAATTCCGATGGAAGCCGATATTAAGCTGGGTCAGCAGGTGACGACTTCCGGACTGGGAGACCCCGTGATTCCGCCGGGAATTATCATCGGGGAAGTGATGGAGATCGTACCGGGTGAATATGGACTTACCAAAATGGCCTATATTAAACCGAATGCTGATTTTTACCGTATTCACGAGGTGTTCGTAGTAGAACGGATCGCGCCGGAGGTACTAGGTGAATTGGAATCGGAAGATTCGACGGTGGAACCATACATAGAGGATCATACTGTAAATTCCGGTGAGGATGCGCCGCAGGGGGAAGGAAATCAATGATCTCCTACTTATGGTTGACGTTGCTATTGTTTGCCCTGATGCTTTCCGAGGGTACGGTCCTGCAATTTATCTCGCCCGATGCATGGGGAGGAAATCTGCAAATGATTCCCCATTTTGTTCTGGTCGGAATTATTTATATTGCCCTCTACCTCGGCAGACGGACTGGGTTGTGGTTTGGTCTTACTTTGGGATTGTTACAGGATATTCTTTACAGTGATGTGATTGGAGTTTATGCCTTTGGAATGGCCCTTGTCGGTTATTTTTCCGGGCTGGCTTTCAAGTTGTTTCACCAGAGTTTGTTACTGGTATTGCTGACGATCCTTCTAAGTGTTCTGATCTATGATCTCGTTGTGTACGGGTTTTTTACGATGTTCGGATTGGTGCAAACGGGGTTTCACTGGACAGTGATGAATCAACTGATTCCCACACTTTTTTTGAACGCGCTTTTTGCCGTATTGGTATATATTCCGATGGGACGATTCCTTTCGGGGATCAGCATCGAACAGAATGAACACAATTTTTAAGGGAGGGTGAGTGCAATGAATAAGCAGGAAAAGGAACAATCTCATATTCCCAAAAGACTTAACATAGTCTTTTTAATTGTGTTCCTGTTTTTTGCCGCACTCATCCTGCGCCTTGCCATCGTACAACTTGTGCATGGTGAAGAATATCGTTATGAATCTGAAGTGATGAGTACCAAAACTCTGCCGATCCCCGCACCACGGGGACGTATTCTCGATCAGGACGGGGAGATCCTGGTCACGAACCAACCGGTTTTTACGGTAACTTATACCCGAAGTAATAATACACAATTACATGAAGAGGAACTGGCGAAAAAGCTGGCTCTATATCTCGATGACATGAGCGTGGATGATATTTTGAAAGCAATGGAGGGACAGGGGCCCCAGTATATTCCGCGCCGGATCAAAGTGGATATATCAGAACAGGAGCTTTCCCGGATCGTGGAACGACGCCGGGAACTTCCCGGGATTGACGTCATTGAAGACCCCTTGAGAAAAATTCGAAAAGATGTGGATGGCGGTGCGATTGCCACCCATATCCTCGGATATATCAAACAAATCCGCCCCGATCAGGTTGAAGAGTACATGGCCCGGGGTTATCGCAACACCGATCGCGTCGGGGTGCTCGGTCTGGAAAAATACTATGAGAGTCAATTGAAAGGGAAAGACGGCCAAACGGAAGTTAAAGTGAATCGTTCAATGGAAACGATTGAGAAAAAGGTGAAGGTCTCTCCCGTTCCCGGGAACGATTTGATATTAACCATTGATCTGCAGTTTCAGGACAGAGTTGAAACGATTTTGGCCGAATCGTTACAGGAAATGAAGGATAAAAAGGATAAGTCACAGGTAGACAGAGCGACGGCGGTGGTAATGAATCCGAAAACGGGAGCCGTACTGGCCATGGCAAATTACCCGGATTATGATACCAATTTATACTACGAAATCGGGTATAGCGACATTATTGCACAGCGTGAGCTTAATCTGGCCACCGGAAGCCCTTATCTCATCGGTTCGACGGCAAAGCCCGCCTCCGCAATGCTGGGACTTCAGGAAGGACTGATCACGCCGCAAAGCACCATCTTTGACACCGGCGGATTACAGGTCGGGGACCGTTTTTTGTTGAACTGGAGAACGGGAGGTCACGGCAGGGTCGATGTGGTAAGAGCCCTCAAGGTTTCCAACAATACCTTTTTTTACGACCTGGCGTTAAAACTGGCCAATTATCCCCAGTCCAAGACGGAATATAAAAAGAAATTTGATACGATAGATTATTACTTTAAGCAGTTTGGCCTGGGAACGAAAACGGGAATTGATTTACCCTATGAATCAACGGGGTCATTTTCACCTTACAGACAACTCGGTAATCTGGCCTATGCCATGATCGGTCAGCAAAATTCTTATACGGCGATGCAACTGGCGCAATATGTGAGTACCATCGCCAATGACGGGTATCGGATGAGACCGTATCTGGTTCAGGAAATCCGCAAAGGAACCATTGGTCAGAGTGAACTCGGGCCTGTATTAATGAGGAGTCAGCCGGAAGTAATGAACCGTGTCGAGATCGATGAGAAATATATTAAATTGATCCAGAAAGGAATGTTTGAGGTCACTCAAGAGGGAGGAACCGGATACTGGAGTTTTTTCGGTACGCCTTATTCTGTGGCGGCAAAAACCGGTACGGCTCAAAACTGGCAGGGTGATGACCATTCGTTAATTATCGCTTATGCTCCCTATGAAGATCCTCAGGTCGCACTTGCGGTGATTGTGCCGCACGGAGGAAGCGGATCGGATGCCAGCGCCCCGATTGCCCGTAAAATATTGGATGCGTATTTTCATGCAGGTCAGGAAGTTGATCAAAGTAATATCAATATGGAATAATCTTTGACGATTTTTCCAGCAAGAAGGAAATTGGTGTAAAGGTGACGAAAAGATATGGAGTGAGGTGATCTTTGGCAATGTCAGCGACAAAACAGAAAGTTACAATTAAAGGGACCAAAGATGGCCTTGTCTTTTTTATGGACGATTCCTGCTCGTTTGAAGACCTGGTAAGCGACCTTAAAAATAAAGTGGAATACAGTCATCAACAAATTTTGACCGGGCCGGTGATTCATATCACCGTAAATTTGGGTTACCGTTACCTTTCAGATAAACAGGAACAGCAAATCCGGCAGATTATCAGAAAAAGAGGCAATCTTGTCATAAAGGAATTTGTATCGGAAGTGATTTCGAGAGAACAGGCGTTGATGGAACGGCTGGCTTCACATACCAATGTGGTGACTGGAACGGTTCGTTCCGGTCAGGTTAATGAATACCAGGGCGATGTTTTATTACTGGGGGATATCAATCCCGGCGGTCTGGTAAAGGCGAGTGGCAGCATCTTTGTAATGGGTCGTCTGCGTGGCATGGCTCATGCAGGATTGTACGGTGATGATCAGGCGATTATCGCCGCATCCCACCTTGAACCTACCCGCCTGCAAATTGCTGAAGTGATGAGTTTGCCTGCAGAACAATGGGTGCAACATGAAATGACCATGGAGTTTGCCTATCTGATTGATGGGAAAATGCAAGTGGATTCAATACATAGGATCAAGCAGATACGTCCGGACTGGACGCAGAGTGATATACGCGGATGATGAAAAAAGGGGGAATGGTTATGGGAGAGGCAATTGTTATCACGTCGGGTAAGGGAGGAGTCGGCAAAACGACAACGACGGCAAACATTGGAACGGCGCTGGCATTGTCCGGAAAAACCGTGTGTCTGGTGGACACGGATATCGGATTGCGTAACCTTGACGTTGTCATGGGGCTTGAAAACCGGATTATTTTTGATCTGGTTGATGTCGTTGAAGGAGTAGCTCGTTTAGAACAGGCCCTGATCAGGGACAAGCGTTTTGAAAATCTAACCATGCTGCCTGCCGCTCAAACCAAGGATAAATCGGCAGTGAAGCCCAGGCAAATGGAGAAACTGGTCAATGAGTTGAAAAAAGATTATGATTACGTGCTCATTGATTGTCCCGCAGGGATTGAACAGGGATTTAAAAATGCGGTGGCTGGAGCCAACCGGGCCATTGTCGTGACCACTCCCGAAACATCCGCCGTACGCGATGCCGATCGCATCATCGGCTTGCTGGAACGCGAAAAAGTGGGTACTCCCAAATTGATCATCAATCGCATCCGCCCTCATATGGTGAAAAACGGACAGATGCATGAAGTGGACGAAATTGTGAATGTGCTGGCCATTGATTTAATCGGAATCGTACCTGATGATGAATCGATTATCGCATCCGCCAATCTCGGGGAACCTGTTGTATTGAAACACCAATCTCCCGCAGCTCTGGCCTACCGAAATATTGCACGGAGAATTCTGGGTGAATCGGTACCGCTGATGAATTTAAACAGTCATTCCGGGATTATGCACAAAGTTAAAAAATGGTTCGGCATTCGTTAATCCATATCCATGCGGAACAAGATATAATAATGAATTAGGGATGTATGTTTCCGTCTGGAGGGACGAATGTGGATTTTGAAAAAAAGTATTTTAAAACTATAGACTGGGCCATTGTTTTTATTTTATTTTGTTTTGGGGTTTACAGTTATCTCGGGATATCGGGAGCCACACAATATCCCCTTGAACAGAGACAAATTATATGGTATATTTTGGGTTTTGTTGTGTTGTCCGTCGTGCTTGTATTTGACTATACGGTACTTTCTCGGTACTCTTATATTTTTTATGGAATCGGAATTATTGCCTTGATCGCCGTGTTGTTCACCACTCCCATCAACGAAGCTCACAGTTGGTTCCGGGTGGGAAGCATTCTTGTTCAACCGGCGGAACTGGTTAAACTGTTTACCATCATGACCGTTGCCCGTTATCTTTCGAGAAGAGAAGAAAAGGGAATACGAATTGAAAAATGGTTCGATCTTGTCCCGATCTTTCTTTTTGTTGCCCTTCCGGCCGGCTTGATTTTAATTCAACCGGATCTGGGAAATGCCATGGTTTTTACGGGAATTCTCGTCAGCATGTTGATTGCCGGCGGAACCCCGCTCCGTTATTTTGTGGTACTGGGAAGTATTGTGGCACTGACTTTGCTGGGATTATTTTTATTGTATTATCTGAATCCGGAACTCTTTTTTAAGATCATTCTCCCTTATCAATGGCAGCGAATCGAAAGCTGGCTTAACCCTGAAATGGATTTGAGAGGGACGGGATGGCAATTGACCCAGTCATTGATTGCCATCGGTTCCGGCCAGCTTCTCGGAAGGGGATTGGGCGCTGCAACTCAGGCCACTTACGGATGGATCCCCGTTGGTGAGAGTGATTTTGTGTTTACCGTGATCGCTGAACAACTCGGATTTGTCGGTGCGAGCCTGCTCATTTTTCTCTATTTCTTTATGATATACCGGATGGTCCGTCTCGGCATGGAAGCGAAAGACGCTTTCGGGTCCTATTTTATATCCGGTGTAATCGGCATGTTTGTATTTCAAATTTTTGAGAATATCGGCATGACCATTCAATTGATGCCCATCACCGGAATCACACTTCCTTTCATCAGTTACGGCGGAAGTTCTTTAATAACAAACTTTTTGATTGTCGGTCTGGCACTCAATATCGGCATGAGACGTAAAAAGTTAATGTTTGATTGACAGGCATATCTTGTCCCATCCTTTCATACATTGTAGTAAAACAATTGTGAAACAAGAAAGGGTGGGGCAATGTGCGTTTTGACAGTAAAGGCGTTAAAAGGAGGAGACAGGAGCGGTTACGTCGTCTTCGCGAAAAAATTGATTCCCCTCTCCCTTCCCGTAAAAATATGAAATCGAACGATGAATGGCCCTCAGCCGGTTCCGGATACTCTCCTTATTTTTCAAAAGACTGGCGGGAAGACTGGTTATCCGAACGTACGGAATATCCGGTTCATCCAACTTCAGGATTTCCAACTCCTGATCATTCACGGCCAAAAAATAAATGGTTGATTCAAACCGTCGTCTCTTTATTTTTGCTCAGTTTTGTCTATTTATTGTTCCAGACAGAGTCGACGCTGACGGCTCCTGCCCGGCAGGCGGTAACCAGCGTGATGAGCCGTCCCTTTGATTTTCAGGAAGTCGCTGCATGGTACGATAAAACATTTGGCGAAAACCCGACTTTACTACCGACGATCTCCCGTAAATCCCCCGGTCCACTGGGCGATTCTGCTGATACGGGTATGTATATTGCTCCGGTGACGGGGACGATCCTGACTCCGTTTTCCGAGGACGGACAGGGAATCCTGCTTTCTGCAGGAAAACACGGACAGGTTCAGGCAATTGATCAGGGATGGGTAGTTTTTGCCGGCGAGCATGAAAAACTGGGAAAAACCATCGTGATTCGCCACCAGTATGCCGTGGAAGCCTGGTATGCCAATGTCGACCGGATTCTTGTAAAAAAAGATGACTGGGTTCAGGCCGGCGAAACGATTGCCACGCTCAAACAGGGCACAACCGGGAAAAACGGAAAAAGCGGAGTCCTCTATTTTGCCTTGAAACAGGAAAACCGCTTTATTAATCCGAATGAAGTGATCCGGTTTGAATGAGTGGAAGATCGCCGGAGTGTACGTCCGTATTCACCCCTTTTTCTGGTTCTTAATGATTGGATCGGTCTGGACAGGCTTTCTTCTGGAAATGATTACACTCTTCGTCCTCGTCATTATTCATGAACTGGGTCATGTCAGCGTGGCCCGGGCTTATCATTGGAGAGTGAGCCGGATTCAACTCCTTCCCTTCGGCGGCGTTGCGGAAGTGGAGGAGTGGGGAAATAAAGATCCGGTGGAAGAATTTATGGTGTCACTGGCCGGTCCGTTTTTAAATGGCGTCATGTGGGGAATCGCATGGATTTTTGGACGGATCGGATTCTGGGAATTGGAGTGGGCACACTATTTCATGTGGTGTAATGCCATCATTGCCGGATTCAATTTGTTGCCGTTATGGCCGCTTGACGGCGGCAAGATGGTACAGGCCCTTCTCTCCATGGGATTACCTTATAGACGGGCGGTTTACCTTACATATTTCATCAGTTTTTCCGGGCTTCTGATCCTTTTGGTAGTTTCCCTTTCCATCCTCTGGTTTCATTTAAACTTATTTGTCATTGTTATTTACCTGACGGTGCAGAACATCATCGATTATAAATACATCCCCTATCAACTGATTCGTTTCTGGATGATGAAATATGCCGCACTGCAAAAAGATGCTCATTTGTGGCCGGAAGTGTACCGTGACATTTCCCCGGAAATAAAAGTGGAAGATACCCTCAAGCATCTGCGGAAAAATCGTTGCCATTATTTTTTCCTTAGAGGGAAAAGAAATCGGAGAGTACGGATCATCCATGAACGGGAACTTTTTCAGGCATATTTTGATAAAAAACAACCACAGTGTGCAGTTTCCGATGTTTTCATGTAATATGGTAAGAGACAAAACATTTGGGAGTGAACACTGTGAACAAGATCGTGGTCAATTGTGCCCATCGTGAAACCAGAGTGGCGGTGATTGAGGACGGCAGATTGGTGGAACTGTTTGTGGAACGACCTGTGGAACAGGGGATTGCCGGAAAGATTTACAAAGGAAGGGTAGCCAATGTTGTTCCGGGAATGCAGGCTGCCTTTGTGGACATCGGTCTCGACAAAAATGCATTTTTATATATCGATGATTGTATCTCCCAGGGAAAAGAATACGATGTGAACGGGGAAAAACCGGTAATACAAAATGTGTTGAGAGAGGGACAGGAAGTTCTGGTTCAGGTCGTAAAAGAACCGTTCGGTCAAAAAGGAGCACGTGTCACCACTCATATCACGATTCCCGGAAGGTACCTCGTTTATGCTCCCAACAATGAGGACGTCGGTGTTTCACGGCGCATTGACGATGAACAGGAACGGGAACGTTTGCGGGAAATGGCCCGATCTCTCCGTCATCCCGGTGAAGGAATTATCATTCGCACGGCAGCTCGCGGACTGGATGAAGAAGAATTTCTTCAGGATGTGGAATTCCTTCGTTCTGTGTGGAATCAGGCTAAGAAAAAAGCGGAGCAAATGTTGGCCCCGGCCCTGGTGTATGCGGATCTTGACTTTTTATCACGGATGATTCGTGATCTCCTCTCACCGGAGATTGATGAAATTGTGATCGACAGCCGGCTGGAATATGCGAGACTCCTTCAGATGTTTCAAACATCGATCCCGCATTTGTCAAACCGAATGAAATGGTATAACGATAAAAAACCGATTTTTGAAGCGCATCAGATTGAAAATGAGATCGAAAAAGCGTTAAGACCCCGTGTATGGTTAAAAAATGGAGGGTACATCGTCATTGAACAAACGGAAGCTCTGACATCGATTGATGTAAACACCGGTAAATATACTGGGGGGCATGATCTTGAAGAGACCGTGCATAAAACCAATCTGGAGGCCGCAAAGGAAATAGCCAGACAGTTGCGCTTACGGGATATCGGCGGCATGATCATCATTGATTTCATCGACATGGAGGAGGAACAACATCAACAGCAGGTGTTGCATACCCTGGAACAGGCGATGAAGGGAGACCGCACGAAATCCCACATTCTCGGCCTTACACAGTTGGGGCTGGTGGAGATGACCCGTAAAAAGGTAAGACAAAACCTGAGAGAGGTTTTGACGACATCCTGCCAGTGCTGTGAGGGAAGGGGATTCGTTAAATCTGATCATTATGTTGCCGGTCAAATCGAACGTGCGATCCGTGAGTATGCAGGGGCTGACATAGAAGCCATTCTGGTGGAAGCACATCCCCGCCTGGGTTCGGTACTGATCGGAAATCAGGGAGAACGTCTGGAACAACTGGAAATCGAAATGGGTTTTAAAGTGTATGTCAAAGGAAACGAAAGTTTGCCGTATTATGAATTTGCACTGGCCTATGCCGGATCTGAAAAAGAGGTGCGCAGGAGGGCTCTGCCGGTTGAGGAAGGTGATGTGCTCTCATTGACAGTGGAAAATCAGCATGCTCATTACCCGACGGATGGGATCGCACGGATTCGCGGATATGTCATTCAAATAGCAGGCGCTGCCCATCTGGCGGGACAAAAAGTTCAGATCCGAATTGAGAAGGTCTATCAAACCTATGCCTCAGCTGTTCTCACACGGGCAAATGTATAATATGACAATGCATTCCATTGACATCGCCTTATGGGTTGTGTTAATCTATGATATGTTGATCAGGTATGCTGGCTCCTCATGCATACTTCAACCGCTCGAAACAGGTTCACAAGTCGACGGGCATGAACGATAGCCGTTGCACCTGCATTTGGCGAGTCTAAGTGAAAAGGGAGGTGCTACCATGTACGCCATTATTGAAACAGGTGGAAAACAGTTTAAGGTTCAGGAAGGCGACACGATTTTTGTTGAAAAATTACCCGCTTCCGAAGGAGAAACTGTAACCTTCGACCGGGTATTGCTAGTCTCTAAAGACAACGGTGTTGTTGTCGGAGATCCGGTTGTTTCCGGTGCTACCGTAACCGGTAAACTGGAAAAGCACGGTAAGGGTCGCAAAATCATCGTGTTCAAATACAAGGCGAAGAAAAACTATCGCCGCAAACAGGGCCATCGCCAGCCTTATTCTAAAGTTGTCATCGAAAAAATTAACGGTTAATTGCCATGATTGATGTAAAAGTTTCACGCGATTCAAAAGAGCAGATTGTTTCCGTTACCGTTACGGGACATGCCCAATATGCCGACAAAGGACAGGACATCGTCTGTGCTGCGGTGTCGGCAATTACATTCGGGATGATCAATGCGACGGAATTTCTTTTGCATCAGGAATTGGATGTGGACATCAATGAAAAAGAGGGCGGATATCTTCGCTGTCAGTTGCCGCATCATTTGTCTCCAGAGGTGAAGGAGAAGATGCTGTTTCTGTTGGAAGCGATGGTTGCCTCGCTGGTGTCGGTGGAAGATGAGTATGGTCAATATGTACGTATACATGATTCAAAATATGAAGGAGGTGAACGACCATGCTGAAAATGAACCTTCAATTTTTTGCCCAGAAAAAAGGGGTAGGTAGTACCAAGAACGGTCGTGACAGTATCTCCAAGCGTCTCGGAGTGAAGCGCGGAGACGGTCAATTCGTTAAAGCCGGTAATATTCTGGTGCGCCAGCGCGGAACCAAGATTTATCCTGGATTGAATGTCGGTCGCGGTGGAGATGATACGTTGTTTGCCACTGCTGATGGAATCGTGCGTTTCAAACGGATGGGACGTGAACGCAAACAGGTCGTTGTTGAACCTCTTGAAGCGTAACCTGACGCTCTGCATGAAATAAAACCCTGCCTTAAGTGCAGGGTTTTTTCGTGTTTACCCGGTCCCCCGGAACAGCATAAAAATGCAAGCTTATCGTAAACAGGCTGTGGTTATGATAAAATATGACAAGAAAGGAGAAGCAGATAAATGATCGGGAGCGGGGAGGAAGTAATGATCAAAAAATCGGGAGATGAAACGAACCAATTTCAGATGGAAGAGAAGCTGATTGAAGTACTGGCTGATCGCCGACATACCTGGTTAAACCACCTGCAGGTGATGCTCAGTTACCTGAAGTTGGGGAGAGAAGAGGACGTGGAAAAATACATACACGATTTAACCCGGGAACTGACTAAGGAAAGCCATCTTTCGCAGTTAGGTCATGCGATGTTGGCGGAATACCTGTTAACATTTAACACCTTTCATCCTGAATTAAAACTGGAAGTTGAAATTCCCGCCCCTTTTCATATGAGTACTATTAACGATGATTCCGACAGAGTGGCTGACTGTTTGAAGGGGATTCTGGAGACTTACAGCCGGCATGTTAGTAAGGAAGCTGTCCCCGCTTATATCTATTTTACTTTAGTCAAAAGGGAACAAGATCTGGTCTGTTCCTTTGATTTTCAGGGAAGTTATGATCATCAATCCTGTGACCCCCATTTGCAAAAATGGTTGAAAATCATTGAATCACTGGGTGGAATCGTGGAATCCTATATCCAACGTCCCGACGAATCCTATTTAGAGTTTAAATTGATTTTTTAAAACCAACGAGGTGCATGCTTAATGTTTGTTGATCAGGTAAAAATATATGTTAAAGGCGGCGACGGCGGCAACGGCATGGTGGCTTTTCGTCGTGAAAAATACGTTCCTCTCGGAGGTCCTGCCGGCGGCGATGGAGGTCGTGGCGGCAATGTTGTGTTTGTGGTCGATGAAGGGTTGCGAACATTACTGGATTTTCGATATCAGCGTCATTTTAAAGCGCCCCGTGGTGAGAACGGACGCCCCAAGGGACAACATGGAGCGAACGCTGAAGATATGGTCGTCAAAGTACCGCCCGGTACCACTGTAAAAGATGTGGAAACGGACGAGATCCTGGCCGATCTGACAGAACACGGACAAAAAGCGGTCGTGGCAAAAGGAGGTCGAGGCGGTCGGGGCAACATGCGTTTTGCGACACCATCCAATCCTGCACCGGAAATTGCGGAGAACGGTGAGCCGGGTCAGGAACGGTGGATTACACTGGAACTGAAAGTGATGGCGGATGTCGGTCTGGTCGGGTTTCCCAGTGTGGGAAAATCCACTTTGCTTGCGTCTGTTTCCAAAGCCCGGCCCAAAATTGCCGATTACCACTTTACGACGTTATCCCCCAATCTCGGCATGGTTTATGTCGGAGAGGAGCGCAGTTTTGTCCTGGCGGATCTGCCCGGATTAATTGAAGGGGCACATCAGGGAGTGGGCCTGGGACATCAATTTTTGCGCCATGTGGAACGCACCCGTTTGCTTGTACACGTGGTCGATATGTCCGGTTCAGAAGGACGGGATCCCTATCAGGACTTCCTGCAGATTAATGAGGAATTGCGATTATATGATGAACGCTTACTGGATAGGCCGCAACTGGTTGCTGCCAATAAAATGGATATACCTGGTGCGGAAGAAAATCTGGCTGCTTTTAAAGAGCAGGCGGGTGAAGATGTGCCTGTTTTTCCGATCTCTGCAGCCACGCAAAGCGGTATAAAAGAACTAACTTATGCCATTGCGGACATGCTCGATAAAATTCCTGTGGCGCCCCGGATCGATCAGACTGCCATCGAACAGGAAGTCGTATACCGCGCCGAAAAAGATCCGGAACGGTTTACCATAGAGAAGGAAAATGAAGTGTTTGTGGTCAAAGGCGCAGAAATGGAAAAATTAATGAAAATGACGAATTTAAACAGCTATGATTCTGTCCAGCGTTTTTCCCGGATGATGCGAAAGATGGGAGTGGAAGAAGCCCTGCGTCAAAAAGGTGCCAGGGACGGCGATACCGTGCGCATCGGTGAGTTTGAATTCGAGTTTGTTGAATAGTACAGATATCCCAGATATCCAGATTAAAGAGATCAAATGGAAAAAAATCATTTGATCTTTTTTATGTACTAGTGTATTATGTATCTAGTACACTAATTCACTAAAACAAGAGAACGGAGGAAGTAAAATGAATGCCTGGACGTCACTACTGGCAAAAGATTTTCGTTTAATGAGAACGCCATTTTTAATCGGTTTGTTGTTGTTACTTGTTTTGAACGGAGCAATTTATTTGTTTAACATGGATGGACATCCTGCGAGAATATCACTGGCGGCATCCTTTCCCTTATGGATGGCACACTTCTTTTACTTGCCGGTGTATATCTTTTTTGCCCTGTTGGGAGAATCAAGAACGATGCATCTGTGGCTTCACCATCCGCAGAGGGCCTGGTATCTCATGTCAAGCAAACTCGTCAACGCACTGGCGGCAATGGCCATCTCACTGACCATTAATTTTATGTATATGTTGGTAATGGTTCGTACCGTCATGTCCGATGTTGTGCAGGTGACAATCAATTGGGAACGGTTATTTGCTCTGGGGATGATTTTTAATCTCTTTATGCTGATGGTATCTTTATACCTTGCCATGTGGATTTATTTTATCTGGACCATATATCAGACCAGCAAAACCCGTTTCGGAAAATTGAGCTGGTTGATTGTGATCGCAGCCCTGCTCCTGCCAACATGGGGAATGGCGGAATTGCAGTCAACCGCTCTCTATGGAGCGCTGGCAGAGTGGGGAGCGACCACAGTAAATCTTGGTGCCTATCTACACTCCCTGTTTAACAACCCGGATTCTTTTCTAACCCCTGCAATGGACGATGTAACTATCTCCATATATTTTGGTGAAATTGTTTTTTATCTGCTAGTCACTGCGGTCCTGTTCCTTATTTCCGGCTGGCTGCTGGATGAAAAAGTTGAGGTGGCATAATCCATGGAAACCTTTGACGCAACCCAACCGATCTACTGGCAACTGGCACAGCGTATTCGAAGGCAAATTGTCAGGGGCGATCTCAAACCAGGAGAAAAATTGCCGTCTGTACGAGAGATGGCAGTGGAATCAGGTGTAAATCCCAATACGGTACAGCGTACTTACAGCGAGCTGGAAAGAATGGAAATTGTGGAAACGAGACGGGGGCAGGGAACATTTGTGACGGAGCAGACGCACATTCTGGAGCAATTGCGCGATCAATTGAAAGAAGAACAGATTCGCCGTTTCGTGAGAGATATGGAAGAGATGGGATACAGCAATGAAGAAATGATTGAGGGCTTGAAAGATTTTCTTACAAACGACGGGCAGAAGGAGATGGATAAATGATGATTCGGTTTGAGGGAGTCAAAAAAACTTACCTTCGACATACAGCATTACATGATATTACGCTTAGCCTTCCGCAGGGGAAAATCATCGGCATCGTAGGTGAAAACGGCAGCGGGAAATCAACCATGCTCAAGTTGATGGCGGGATTGATCCGGCCCGGCAAAGGAACAGTCACGGTGGACGGAGAACCGGTCAACCGGCTGATCAGCAGGAAGGTGGCTTATTTGTCCGAACTGGACGTATTATATCCGTTTTATACGGCTGAAGAAATCGTACGTTTTTTTGCTTCACAGTTTGATGACATGGATATAAAGAAGGCTCATGAAATGATGCAATTTTTACAATTGGATCCCCACAAAAAAATCAAGCATATGTCAAAGGGACAGCGGGGACGTTTGAAAATGGTTCTCGCCCTTTCCCGTCAGGTTCCACTTGTATTGCTGGATGAGCCTTTATCCGGACTGGATCCGATGGTTCGTGATTCCATTGTCAAAGGGCTGCTCTCATTCATTGATCTGGAACGCCAGACCGTCATAATCACTACCCATGAAATTCAGGAAGTGGAAGCGATGCTGGATATGGTGGTGGCTGTCCGGGAAGGTCGTATTGTGGGAGTAGAAGACACAGAAGTGATTCGGGAAACTGAAGGACTTAATATTGTCAGCTGGATGAAAAAGGTGTATGGAGGTTATTAATCAATGGCAGAGGAGAATTTCATCCTGGTAGTGGAGAACCTGGAAAAGTCTTTTGGAGACAAAAAGGTGATTCGCGAAGTCAGCTTTAAGGTGTCACAGGGGGATGTGTTCGGTTTTCTCGGCCCGAACGGTTCCGGAAAAACAACGATTATCCGTATGATCCTGCAATTGATTCACGCTGACCGTGGAAACGTGTGGGTCGACGGGTACAATATGAAAACGGATTTTTTGAAAGCAATTCGCCAAGTCGGAGCGATCGTGGAAACGCCGTCATTTTATGAGCACATGACAGCGCGGCAAAATCTGCAACTGATCGCCAATTTATACCCGGACATTACGTCGGAGCGGGTGGATGAAGTTCTATCCATCATCGGATTGCTGCATAGAGCCGATGATAAAGTGAAGGCTTATTCTCTGGGAATGAAACAGCGTCTGGGAATTGGCCGGGCCCTGCTTCATCGTCCCAAACTGGTATTTTTGGATGAGCCGACCAACGGCATCGATCCGCAGGGCGTGATTGACATTCGCAGGATGATCACGCAACTGGCACGGGAGCACGGCATTACATTTTTTATCACCACCCATCAACTTCACGAGGTGGAACAAATCTGTAACCGTGTCGCCATTTTAAATAAAGGAAGTGTAATCCGGGAAGGGTTCGTGAAAGAATTACTCAATCAGGGGGAGGATCGGGTCGAAGTGGTGACCGATGACCGTGATAAGGCCCTTTCCGTTATTGATGAGGCCCCGTATGTGAGCGAGTTTTCTCCTTCTGATCGGGGATGGCAGGTCATTATGGAAAAAGGGAAAACGGCAGCACTCAATGAAAAACTGGTTTCAGCAGGGGTGCGTGTACAATATCTCACCCCTTTGCGGACCTCGCTGGAACAATATTTTATCGAATTGACGGGAGAAGAAGGAGGTGGGGCGGATGTTGTATCAGCTGGTGAAAAATGAAGTATTTAAATTATTCGTGAGTAAAAAAATATATGTGATCATGATTGTGATGTTGTTTTTTACCGTCCTGCCGAAGTTTGAGGAATTGATCGGTTCCATTGATATTCCGATATACGGGCAAAACCTGCCGATCTATATGCTGGGAACCCATGTATTTGTCATAATTCCTTTGTATATTATCGTATCGGTGGCACAGATGATGACGGACGAATATGTCTCGGGTACATTAAAGACGACGCTGCTTCATCCCGTATCCCGCACCCGTTTGTTTCTGGCAAAATGGATCGGGCTCGGGGTCACTGTGCTGGGTCTGCTTCTCTTTGCGATGGCGATCGCATTCCTGTTCGGAACCCTGTTTTTCGGATGGGGAGACACCTTCTTTTACGACGATCTATATTTTTCCACTGCAGAGGGACTGATGATAACCTTTGCCTCATACTTGATCACGCTGGTCCCATTTATGGTTTTTAGCCTGGTGATTATGCTGCTGTCCCTCTTTTTTACGAGCGGAGGAGTGGTTTCGGTCATTTCCGTCGGATTGCTGGTTCTCATGAACATATCGGGCGAACTGTTCAAAATGCTGCAACCCTATTTGCTGGTCGGCTCTTTCCGGGGATTCGCCAATGATCTGTTTGTCTATCACGATTTGTCTGCCGTAACCACCCACCTCATCGTGATGGCGGTGTATGGACTGCTCAGCTATGTTGCGGCTGTTAACATTTTTAAACGGAAGGACCTGGCCTATTAAAAACGCCAGGTCCTTTTTTTTGTTCAATGAATTATAAAAAAATCCGATTGTAAGCGGATTCACGCGAAAAAACGGTTGTCAGGATGATTCGGGTAAGATATAATGTCCACTATATGAAAACAATTGTTTCTTTGAGGAGGACTCGGAGAGATGGATCACGCCGATGAAAAATTTTACCTGATCCGTTCAGACATTTTGCCTGAAGCGATTTTAAAAACGGTACAGGCAAAAAAACTGGTGGAATCCGGTGAAGTCAACACGGTAAACCAGGCAGTGGAACGGGTTGGGTTGAGCCGCAGTGCTTATTACAAGTACAAAGACGGAATTTTTCCCTTCAATACGGTGGCACGCCAGCAGATCGTCACCATTTCGATGATCCTCGAACACCGTTCGGGAGTGCTGTCACAGGTTTTATCTTTTGTCGCGGATCAGGGAGGAAATGTGCTGACGATCAACCAGACCATCCCGCTGCAGGGAATGGCCAATGTGGTGATATCCGTTGATACGGTGGCACTCAAAATTGCCGCCACGGATTTTATGGAGAACCTGCAAAAAATCAGCGGGGTTCGGCAGGCGATGATTGTCGGACAGGGCTAAATGGTGTACATTATTAAATTATGACATAAAACAGAGAGCAAAGAAGGTGGAGAGATTGAGCAGCAACAAAGTCAGAGTTGGACTAATGGGACTCGGGACCGTTGGTACCGGGGTCGTCCGAATAGTCCAGGGACATCAGGAAGATCTAGTGAAACAAACCGGAATGGAAATTGAAATTGCAAAAGTTCTGGTTCGTGACCCGGGTAAGTCGCGCAATATTGCAGTGAGACCGGAGATGATTACAAGTGATCCATATGAGTTGCTTCATGATCCGAATATTGATGTTGTAGTTGAAGTCATCGGGGGGATCGAAACCACGAAAACATATATTCTCGAAGCACTGGAACAGGGTAAACATGTGATTACGGCCAATAAGGACCTGATGGCCCTGCACGGTGCTGAAATTTTACAAAAAGCCGAAGAAAAAGGGTGCGACGTCTTTTATGAAGCCAGTGTGGCAGGCGGTATCCCCATTTTGCGCGTGCTGGTTGAAGGGTTCTCTTCCGATCGCATTACCAAAATGATGGGGATTGTGAACGGAACCACCAACTATATTTTGACGAAAATGAGTGAAGAGGGAGCTTCATACGAAGATGTATTAAAAGAAGCCCAGGAGCTGGGATACGCCGAAGCGGATCCCACGGCGGACGTGGAAGGCCATGATGCCGCCCGTAAGATGGCGATTTTGAGTACACTCGGTTTTCACGTGGACATGAATCTTGACGACGTCATTTGCAAAGGAATTTCTTCGGTGACCCAGGAGGACATCCAGTACGGAAAAGAACTGGGTTACGAGATGAAATTGCTCGGTATTGCCCGTCGTGACGATGATATGATTGAAGTCAGCGTACAACCGACCATGGTTCATCATACCCACCCGCTCGCATCCGTCAAAGGGGTTTTCAACGCGGTATATGTATACGGTGAAGCCGTGGGTGAAACGATGTTTTACGGCCCGGGAGCGGGAGAATTACCGACTGCAACAGCAGTGGTTTCAGACCTTGTAACGGTGGTGAAAAACATGAAATTGGGAGTAAACGGCCGCGGAATGGTGGCTCCATATAAAGAAAAGAAATTAAAAGATGATGCAGGGATTTTCAGCAAATACTTCCTGCGAATTATTGTAAAGGATGAACGGGGCGTACTTGCCCAGATTACACAGATTTTGGCCGATCATGACATCAGCCTGGAGCAGGTGTTGCAGCAACCGTACAACAGCGGGAAGCAGGCGGAAATCATCATGGTGACACACCAGGCATCCAAGAAAAACATGGATGAAGTAATCAAGCGATTTACCGCACTGGATGCGATCACAGAAATTAAGAGTCATTATCGTGTGGAAGGTGGGGAACAGTTATGAGTCAGGGAATCATTGCACGTTATAAATCGTTTCTCCCCGTCACCGGCAAAACGCCTGAGTTAACCCTGCATGAGGGGGATACGCCCCTCATCCATGCCCCCAGGTTATCGCAGGAACTGGGTCTCGAACTCTATTTTAAATACGAAGGATTAAATCCAACCGGATCATTTAAAGATCGCGGGATGGTCATGGCCGTGGCAAAAGCGGTGGAAGAGGGCAGCCACACCATCATGTGCGCTTCTACCGGAAACACTTCCGCTGCGGCTGCTGCCTATGCCGCCCGTGCCAATCTGCGCTGCATCGTATTGATTCCCGACGGCAATATTGCCCTGGGAAAATTGGCACAGGCCGTAATCTACGGTGCCGAAGTTATTGCGATCAAGGGCAATTTTGATCAGGCTCTTAAAATTGTGCGCGATATTACAGAAAAAGAACCGATCACCCTGGTGAACTCGGTCAATCCGTACCGCCTAGAAGGCCAGAAAACAGCGGCCTTCGAAGTATGTGATGCCCTGGGAGAAGCTCCCGATATTCTCGCTATTCCCGTAGGGAATGCCGGCAACATTTCTGCCTACTGGATGGGTTTCAAAGAGTATCATGAAGCGGGCAAAGTCTCATCCCGTCCGCGCATGTTCGGGTTTGAAGCAGAAGGTGCGGCAGCGCTGGTAAAAGGTGAAGTAATTGAAAATCCGGAAACGATCGCGACGGCCATTCGCATCGGAAATCCGGCAAGTTGGGATAAAGCCCTCAATGCCGTTAAAGAATCGGATGGACATATCGATTCCGTAACAGATGAGGAAATTCTCGAGGCCTATCGCAGACTGGCAGCAACTGAAGGGATTTTTGCCGAACCTGCTTCTGCCGCCTCCCTGGCCGGCGTAATCAAAATGCGCAAACAGGGAATGATCGAAGCGGGTAAAAAAGTGGTATGTGTGCTGACCGGAAACGGTTTGAAAGATCCCAACGTTGCCCTTAAAGCAGTCAATGTCGAACCACTGGTTGTGGAAAATGATGCGGATGCGGTGATGGACGTGATCCGGCAGGGGAAAGGTGAGACCCGTGTCTAATGTCAGCGGTAATGAAGTGATTGTGAAAGTACCGGGAAGTACGGCCAACCTGGGATCCGGTTTTGATTCGATCGGAATGGCCTTTCAACTGTATACAACCATTCGCATGCAGCCGGCTGAGCGAACGGAATTTATTTTGAAGGGACCCCATCTTGACGGGATTCCGCAGGACAAAACCAATCTCATCTATCAAGCGGCGGAAAAAGTTTTTCTCATGGCGGGCAAGACCGTTCCTGAATTGAAAGTTGAAGTGGAAAGCGAGATTCCGCTGACAAGGGGACTGGGAAGCAGTGCGGCAGCACTGGTGGGCGCACTGGTAGCAGCCAATGAACTGGCCGGTTCTCCTTTTGAGCGGGATGAATTATATCAGGTTGCATCCGTATGGGAAGGTCACCCCGACAATGTCGGGGCCTCACTGTACGGCGGGATTGTATTCGGTGCCATGGATGGGGAAAGGGTATCAGCCATCCGTATCGCTCCTCCGCAAGGACTGCGTGCGGTAGCGGCCATTCCCGATTTTGAATTATCCACGAAACTGGCGCGTGAGGTTCTGCCGGAGTCTTATCCCCGTGAAGATGTGGTTTATTCCTTAAGCCGTTCCACTTTGCTCGCCGCAGCTCTTTCGACCGGAGACTTATCCGTGTTGTATGAGGCGATGAAAGACCGTATCCATCAACCGTATCGAATGACACTGGTTCCGGGTTTAAGCAAGTTGCTGGGAGATGCCCGCTACTTCGGTGCACTCGGGATTGCATTAAGCGGCGCCGGTCCGACAGTGATCGCGTTGGTTGACGGAGACGACCGGCCTTTGCGGGAATTTATGTGGAGCGTTTTTGAGCAGGAAGGCATCAACTGTGAGATTAAAACCCTGTTACCCGATGTCGAAGGGATTGTTTTTCAATCAACTGTTGACATGCAGGGCGGAGCATAGTAAATTAAGTGGAAAAACTAAGGCGCTTTTCGGCGCTTTAAAGGAAAGAAGTTGAGGAGAGATGGAGAGAAAAATTGCCTTTCTGGGTCCCCGCGGGACATTTACGGAAGAAGCGGCGCGCTGCTTCTTTTCTCATAAACAGGATACGTTTGTTCCTTTCGGAAATATCCCGGACGTACTGGAGGCGACAGCCAATAAAAAGGTCGATTACGGCGTGGTCCCCATGGAAAATTCGATTGAGGGTTCGGTGAATCTTACCCTGGACTGGTTGATCCATAAAACCCGGTTGCCGATTCTTGCGGAGCTGGTTCTTCCGATCCATCAACATCTTTTAACACCGGCGAAAACGGATTTGCGCGAAATTACAAAGGTATTGTCCCATCCGCAGGCAGTGGCTCAGTGCAATGAATTTTTGCGAAGTGCTCTCCCCGATGTTGAGGTGGAGTACACGAACAGTACAGCAGAAGCTGCCCGTCTTGTCAGTGAACATCCCGATCAGCGGTGGGCGGCCATCGGCACAGGTTTGTCAGGGGAGTTATATGGTCTTATGATGTTGCGTCATTCCATTGAAGATCATGAAAACAACTATACCCGCTTTGTGCTGGTGGGTGAACAAATTCCCGAGCTCGGGGAAACCGATCGTCATAAAACGACCATTATGGTGACACTGCCCTCTGACTTTCCGGGTGCGTTGTACCAGGTACTTGCTGCTTTTGCCTGGCGCAAACTTAACTTATCCCGGATTGAATCACGGCCGACGAAAAAGGGACTGGGCAGCTATCATTTCATCATCGATATTGAACAGGAGATGGACAGCGTATTGTTACCCGGCGCACTTGCGGAAATTGAAGCGATCGGCTGCCAGATTCAACAACTGGGCACATATCCGTGCTACCTGATCTCCGATCAAAAACCGTCAAAGAATTTCGAAAAAACTTATTGACTTTCTGAGCGGCGGCTCGTATAATGAGCATTAAAATTTAAAGATGCATAATATTCGTCAGAAGGGTACCTAAGGGTTCCGTTTCGAAGGATTTCGAAAGGCAGGACCAAGCGGTATCAACACTCATGAGAGTGTACACCGTGAGGATAAAAACCTCGGCGGCAAGTTCTGACTCCCATTTATTGTGGGCGGAACTGGTCGAAGAGGATTTTTTATTGGCCTTTACCTTCTGAATTGTGCAAATATTGGGATAAAATTAGTGGAGGTGCCTCGAGTGGAGCGCTGGATTTATTTAAATGGGGAATATGTGACAAAAGAAAATGCGAAGGTGTCTGTGTTTGATCACGGGCTTCTGTATGGGGACGGGATTTTTGAAGGAATCCGTGTATACAACGGCAACATATACAAATTGAAAGAACATATCGACCGCCTTTATGACTCGGCCAAATCCATCATGCTCAATATTTCGGAAACACCGCAGGAAATGACGGATATTGTGGTGGAAACCGTTAGAAGAAACGGGATGAAAGATGCCTACATCCGACTCGTCATTACCCGCGGAGACGGGGATCTCGGTCTTGATCCGTTGAAGTGCAAAAAGCCCAACGTGATTTGTATCGTGGAACAACTGGCCCTTTTTCCAAAAGAACTCTATGAAAAAGGGATCCGCATCGTGACCGTACCGACCCGTCGTAACGTTCCGGATGCTCTAAACCCGAAAATCAAGTCGCTCAACTATTTAAATAATGTCCTTGTAAAAATGGAAGCCAATATGGCCGGGGCCAGTGAGGCTTTAATGCTTAACCATGAGGGATATGTAACCGAAGGTTCTGGGGACAACATCTTTATTATTAAAAATGGCCGCATTTATACACCGCCGACCTATCTCGGTGCACTTCAGGGTATCACCCGCGACGCCATTATCGATATTGCGAAAGAACTTGGTTATGAAGTGCTTGAACAACCCTTTACCCGGCATGACGTGTATGTGGCTGACGAAGTATTTTTAACGGGTACGGCTGCCGAAGTCATCGCGGTGACTGAAGTTGACGGACGTATCGTCGGTGAGGGAAAAAGCGGCCCCATCACCAACAAGTTACTTGAACAATTCCGACAGAGAGTTCAAATTGACGGGGTAAAAGTGTTTGAGGACTCCGTTCGCGAAGCTTTATAATATAAATCTCTGAACGCCCGCATGATCTTTATGACCATACGGGCGTTTTTAATTTTTATGAGCAATCCGCCCAGTAATGCATATGATGTATTGAATTTTTATAGGGAGGTTGCGTCGAGTGAAAATTCATGTGGTAAAACCCGGAGAAACATTGAGAAAAATTGCAAAAAAGTATCGGATCGATGCTGAAAAATTACAGGCAGTGAACCGGCATATCAAGGACCCTTTGAATATCCCGCCCAGAACCAAGGTGAAAATCCCGACAGCGGGAGTCCCTCTCAAAGCGGGCACTTCACTGCAAACGAAGGTTTCTCCTGTAAAGGGAAAAGCAAGTCAGGCGGAAAAGCAAGAACAGCAGGAAGTGGTCACGAGTGAAACCGATCTGACGGGTGAACGTTCAGAATCGTACAGATCACAGGTTAATGATGAGGAATCAATCTCTTCATACACCGGGGCGCCACACAGTGGCTTTGCTTATAGTTATCCACCCCGGGGTTCGTTTCCGTACCCGATGATGCCGTTACCCTCATGGCCTCAACATCCTCACCATGTTCAACATCACCATCTGCATTACCCTGAACATCATCCCGTAAACATGATGCCCGCGCCGATGATGTATCGGGGATCAATGCAGTTCCCCGCATCCGGCGCTATGCCCGGTCATATGCCCTCTCCCATGGTCTTTCCGATGGGGATGGGGGCACCGATTGTTCCCATGCAGGGAAGTTCTTTCCCGGGGGTAATACCGGGACATATGACATCGTACAACTACCACGATCCTGTTTATCAGGCTTCTCCCATGCAGAGCATGTATGAAGATCCGCAATTGTGGGATTCGTCCCTGGATAGCCGGTATCGTGAAGAATCTTTATGGGAAGGAGATGAGGAATCTTAAAAAATGCAGCTATCCTGCGGTGCGGGATAGCTCATTTTTGGTGGAAGTATTCATTACCGGGAGAGGAGGCAACCCAGAATCATGACATCCTCATTACCCCGATTGATTGAACAAAACTATAGCTGTATCGTATTTTCGCTATTGCAAAAAAGGAGGGATGTCTACCTCTGCAGAAGCAATCGCGGCGAATGGTTTATCAAAAAGTACCCTCGTCTTTCAACGGCAAGATGGGTCACCTCGTTATGTGATCAACTACGGCAAAAAGGGTTTCATTATACAATAAACTATGTGTATACCCGCAATCAACTGCCTTTTTTCAGCGACGACAAATATATTTACACGGCAATGAAAAAAATTAACGGCAGGCATGCTTCCTATTACGATTCCCGTGACCGGATCCGGACAATTTCCTGTCTGGCGGATTTTCATCGTGTCGCCCGGGGAATCAAAGGCGGCCCCGTCCCGCAATTGAACCGGATTCCGTTACTGGAAAAATGGAAAAAGCGTACGCGTCGGTTTGAAGAGGTTGTTCAACGGCTACAATTAAAGGGTTATGCGGGCCAACACGACAAGTGGGTTGTAGAAATGGCCCCGAAACTATTGCGTGATGCTTATCAGGCCATGGAGATCTTGCAGATGTCCCCGATGGATGAAAAAGTGAGACAGGCGGTGCGGGAACAGAGGGTCGCCCATCGCGATCTGGCCCCGCATAATTTCCTGCTGTCATCACACCATTGTTATCTGATCGATTTTGATACGGCCATGTATGATTCGCCGCTCGTTGATTTGTTACAATTCATGGGACGTGTCATGGGATTACAGGGCTGGGATTTCAATGTATTTGCCACTCTGATTCAGGCCTATCAGAAACGTATGCCCCTGCATGATGAAGATCGTGCCCTTTTATACACCCTGCTCCTTTATCCGGATGATTTTATGCGGGAAGTGAACGGTTACTTTCATGATGACAGCGGATTTAAGGCGAAAAATGCAGGTTATATCATTCGTCTTGAAAAGAAGAACTGGCAGCGGAAAAAGGAATTTTTTGCAGGCTCGCACCATTTTTTATCTTTATCGCGACCGGAGATATGATATGATAAAAACAAAGAATCCGAACAAGAAGGAAGGTTAGATTTACCGTGGATATGCAGCAAAAAGTCGATTTTCTCTCCAATTGGTTGCGTGAACAGGTAAAAATGGCCGGTGCTGACGGCCTGCTGGTGGGAATCTCAGGAGGCATTGATTCGGCACTGGTCACTTTTTTGATCAAAAGAGCTTTTCCCGACCGCAGTCTGGGTGTGATCATGCCCTGTAAAAGCAATCCGAAGGATCGTGAGCATGCATTGAAAGTTGTGGAAGCAAGCGAAATCGATTCCATCGAAGTCGATCTGACGGAAGCCCATGATGTGTTATGGAACCGGATTACAACTCAATTGAAGGAAAAAGGCGATCTGGTTGAAGCGCGCAACATATTGGGTGATGCCAACCTGCGTGCTCGGCTGCGCATGAGTACCCTCTACGCCATCGCCAACAATTACCGTTACCTCGTGGTGGGGACGGATAATGCGGCGGAATGGCACCTTGGTTATTTTACCAAGTTCGGTGACGGCGGAGTCGATCTCGTTCCCATCGTCCATTTGAAAAAAAGGGATGTACGAGAAATGGCACACTTTGTCGGGGTGCCCGACGAAATTATTGAAAAAGCCCCCAGTGCCGGATTGTGGGAAGGACAAACCGATGAACAAGAGATGGGAACCACCTACGATATGGTAGATGACTATCTCAGTGGCAAACCGGTTCCGGATCAAGATCGTGAAATCATCGAGCGTCTGCACCGGCAATCTGAACATAAGCGGCGTATGGCTCTTTCTCCTCCCCGCTTTTAACGGACGAAACACTGTTTTGACCGTGATAATGCGGATATGCTAGACTGGGATTGGATTTTTTTAAGGAGGAGGAAGGGACATGGCAGGTCATTCCAAATGGAAAAATATACAGCATCGCAAAGGCAGGCAGGATGCGGCCCGCGCTAAAGTTTTCACAAAGATATCGAAAGAAATTTTTGCAGCGACTCGGGCAGGAGGCGGTGATCCCGCAACCAATCTTCGCCTGCGCATCGCGATCAATAAGGCCAGGGATGCCAATATGCCCGGCGATAATATTGAGCGTACGATTAAAAAGGCTCTCGGTGAAGTGGAAGGGGTCACCTATGAAGAGATCACTTACGAAGGATATGGTCCCGCAGGTGTTGCGGTGATGGTGGAAGTGCTGACGGACAACCGTAACCGGACGGCGGCGGAAGTACGCCATATTTTCTCCAAAAACGGGGGCAACCTGGGTGAATCGGGATGTGTCAGCTATTTGTTTGATAGAAAAGGTTTGATTGTGATCGACCGTGAGGATACGGAGGATGACGAAGACACGGTGATGATGGAAGCGCTGGAGGCGGGAGCCGAAGATTTTTCCGCCAGTGAAGACAGTTATGAAATCGTGAGCGATCCCGAACAATTTGAGGCGGTCAGAGAGCATCTGGAGTCGAAAGGTTACCGCTTCGCATCGGCTGAAGTGACGATGGTCCCGCAAACGACGGTGAAGATCAGCGGAGAAGATGCGGAGAAAATGATGCGTCTTGTGGATTTGCTCGATGATAACGATGATGTTCAAAACGTATACGCCAACTTTGACATTGATGATGATACAATGGAACAATTTAACGGTTAATGGATATTTATGCATGGGTAGAGGCAAGGGGAGAATAACAATTTCTTCCCTTGCTTTATTTTAGATTACACATCAATACCGTACCGTCTTAATTTCTGATAAAGTGTGGCACGGGAAATCCCCAGTTTTTTGGCGGCGGCCGATTTGTTGCCGTACGTCTCTTTGAGGGCGCGGCGAATGCTCTCTTTTTCCAACTGCTCTTTTTCATTTTTCAGAGATTCCGTGGTCACTGCTGCTGCGGCAGGAATCACATTTTGCATGAAGTAGTCCGGCAGGTCATCTGAATCGATATGGCCGTCATCGGTAAGGATGGTCAACCGTTCGATCACATTGCGCAACTGGCGGATGTTGCCGGGCCAGTGATAGTGCAGAAAACTCATCATCACATCTGACTGCAGGATGGGGATCGGTTTATCATATTTTTCAGCGAACTCTTTCATGAACTCCTGCACCAGTTCGGGAATATCCTGCGAGCGCTCTCGCAGAGCCGGGAGCTTGAGGGAAATCACATTCAGCCGGTAAAATAAGTCCTCGCGAAAATCGCCGTTTTTCATCTTCTCTTCCAAGTTCTTATTGGTGGCGGCAATAATGCGTACATCGATCTCTTTCGCAGTCGTTCCTCCCACCCGGAAAAACACCTGTTCCTGTAAGACTCGCAACAGTTTCACCTGCATATCGAAGGGGAGATCGCCCACTTCGTCAAGGAACAGAGTACCATGATCGGCCAACTCCAGTTTTCCTGCTTTTCCTTTTTTGGTGGCGCCGGTAAAGGCACCCGCTTCGTAACCGAATAATTCACTTTCAAACAACGCCGGCGGGATGGCTCCGCAGTTGATCGGAATGAACGGATGATCTTTGCGTCTGCTGCTCTTATGGATGGCGCGTGCGAATACCTCTTTTCCCACCCCGCTCTCTCCCGTGATGAGCACGGTCGCGTCGGTGTCAGCCACCTTTCGTGCCAGTTCGATTGTCTGGCGGATGACGGGACTGTGCCCTTTGATCATGGAAAAAGGGTCATCTCCGTTACTGCGAATCACCTCCTGCTTTAATTTATCCAGTTCCATCGACCGTTCCGACAGTTCCTCATTTAATTTGACCAGCTGGCTCACGTCCTGCTCCAGCGAAATGGCTCCGAGCAATTGTCCCTTTTCATCATATACTGGAGTAGAATTGATCAGCACATGGGTATTGGGACGGGGACGATGGTAAAGCCCGGCCACCGGCTGTTTGGTTTCGAGCACTTTTAGCACCATCAGATCTTCCGGACGGAAAAACTCGTGAATTTTTTTTCCCAGAATCGCCTGCTGCGGGATTTGATAATATTTTTCGGCAGCTTCATTCCAGCCCAGCACGGTCCCGTCCGTATCGATGATCGTGACGGCATCATTGGTGATCGGCAAAAGACGGGCCAGGAACGCCTCCGATTTTTTGGCGGATAAAGATTTCATCTGTGGTTTCCTCCCCCGTGTAACGGATAAACTGTTTATAAAATAAACAGTTTCTATACAAATGTGTCTAATTTTTAAACAATAGTTATTTTCATTATACACGAATTACGAGGAAAGGGGCGGATTTTTATGAATAAAAATGAATGGAAAGGTTGGCACGGTTTTTGCAATTTAAAAGAATTGTGTATAGGTGAATATCGAAAAAAGAATAGGCGAGAGGAAGAAGGGCAATGGAACAGCTAATGCGAAACTTTTTTCTGTTCATGGCAAAAAACAAGACATTGAATCGGATGGCGAAAAAGTACGGGCTTCGCTTCGGTGCGGCACGATTTGTAGCCGGTGAAAAACTGGATGCTGCCCTGATGGTCATTCGCGAGTTGAATCAGCGCGGCATGATGGTGACGATCGATCACCTTGGAGAGTTCGTATACAACGAACGGGAAGCCGGTGAAATGGCCGACCATTGTGTGGATGCCCTCAAGGGGATTGCCCGTGAAAAGGTGGACAGCAATCTCTCACTGAAATTGACTTCGATGGGTCTGGATATTTCAAAGGAACTATGTATGCGAAATATGCGCCGTATTCTTGATACAGCCCGCGAAACCGGAAATTTTGTACGCATTGATATGGAAGACTACGCCCATCTTGAAAGCACACTGGAAATCTACGAACAGTTGCGTGAAGAGGGCTATGACAATGTGGGTCTGGTCATTCAGGCTTACCTGTATCGCAGCCTTCAGGATGTGGAGGACCTGGCCCGGTATAACACCAATCTGCGTCTGGTCAAGGGAGCATACAAGGAATCTGTGGAAGTTGCTTATCCCGATAAGGCGGATGTGGATGAGAATTATAAGAAAATCATCGCCACGCAGCTTAAAAACGGGCAGTATGCCGGGGTTGCCACCCATGACGATGCCATCGTTGAGTTTACCAAAAAGTTTGCGAAGGAAAACGATATTTCGCGGGAGCAGTTTGAATTTCAAATGTTGTATGGAATTCGCACGGAACTGCAACAGAAGCTGGTCGATGAAGGCTACCGCGTGCGCATTTATGTTCCGTACGGCAATGACTGGTATGGATACTTCATGCGCCGTCTTGCCGAACGACCGGCCAATGTCGGTTTTGTGCTGAAAGGTATATTCAAATAAAAGGGAAAGAGGAGGAGGAGTTACTGTGTTAGTCGATTTCAGACCCGAACCATTTACCGATTTTAAGGATGAAGCGAATAAGAAGGCGTTCGAAGAAGCACTGAAAAAGGTTGAAAGTGAATTGGGAAAAGAATATCCGTTAATTATTAATGGGGAACGCATCACCACCGATGCCAAAATTACATCGATTAACCCGTCCAAAAAGGATCAGGTTATCGGATATGCATCGAAAGCAAACAAAGAACTGGCAGAAAAAGCGATTCAGGCTGCTGCCGCCAAATTTGAAGAGTGGAAGAAGGTGCCGGCCGAACAACGTGCCCGTTACCTCTGGAAAGCGGCTGCCATTCTGCGCCGTCGTAAGCATGAATTTTCCGCATGGCTGGTACATGAAGCGGGAAAAAGCTGGGCGGAAGCAGATGCCGATACGGCTGAAGCCATCGACTTTATGGAATTTTACGGACGTGAAATGGGGCGTCTTGCTCAGCAGCAGCCGTTAACCCGTCTACCGGGCGAAGACAATGAGCAATATTACATTCCGCTGGGTGTGACCGTGGTCATTCCGCCGTGGAATTTCCCGCTTGCCATCCTGACCGGAATGACGACCGCAGCCCTCGTGGCAGGAAACACCGTTGTATTAAAACCGGCCAGTGCCACCCCGGTCATTGGAGCCAAGCTGGTTGAACTGCTTGAAGAAGCTGGGGTACCTGCTGGTGTGGTCAATTTTCTCCCGGGAAGCGGCGGTGAAGTGGGAGACTATCTGGTAGCTCATCCGTTGACTCGCCTGATCGCATTTACCGGATCGCGCGAAGTCGGACTGCATATTAATGAACTGGCTGCCAGACAAAGTGATGATCAAAAATGGATTAAACGCGTGGTTGCCGAAATGGGTGGTAAGGATACGATCATTGTCGATAAGGAAGCGGACCTTGAACTGGCTGCGACCAACATTGTCGCCTCTGCTTTCGGATTTTCCGGACAGAAGTGTTCTGCATGTTCCCGTGCCGTTGTACTCGACGAAGTTTATGACGAGGTATTAAATCTCGTAGTCGAAAAAACGAAACAGTTAACTCTGGATGATGTGCGCAATCCGTCCACCTATACCGGACCGGTCATCGACCAAAGTGCACAAAATAAGATTATGGAGTATATCGAGATTGGTAAAAATGAAGGACGTCTCGTCCTCGGCGGAGAAAAAGGTTCTGACGAAGGCTATTATATCCAGCCGACTATTTTTGCCGATGTGGACCCGAAAGCGCGGATCATGCAGGAAGAAATCTTCGGACCGGTTCTCGCTTTTGCACGTGCCAGAGATTATGACCATGCTTTAGAGATTGCCAATAATACGGAATACGGTCTGACCGGATCCGTCTTCTCCAAGAACCGTGCCAACCTTGAAAAAGCTCGGGACGAGTTCCATGTCGGTAATCTGTACTTCAACCGCAAGTGTACCGGAGCCATTGTCGGCGTCCATCCTTTCGGCGGTTTCAACATGTCCGGAACCGACTCCAAAGCAGGCGGTCGTGATTATCTCTTGTTATTTACCCAAGCAAAACTTGTCTCTGAAGTGTTATAATTTTTGTGGTATGAGAGGTTTGTGAAGGGCGGTGGTCCATCGCTCTTCGCACCCTCATAAAAATCACAATTTTCAGTATAATTTATTAAAAAATGTAAAGGAGTGTTTCTATGGAACAGGTAAGCTTGACAGCAGCAACTTGGTTCTGGCTTGTCGTCCCCATGCCTTTACTGATCGTGTGGGCGATTGCCACATACGTGATTGAAGGGAGGAGAGGGGAATAATGGCGGCAACGTATATTACGTTTGTGGTTTATCTGTTGGTCTTATTGGTTATTGGTTTATGGACGTACCGCATGACGAGCACCCTTTCCGATTATGTGCTGGGCGGACGCAAGCTGAACAGCTGGGTCGCCGCGCTGTCCGCACAGGCTAGTGACATGAGCGGATGGCTATTGCTGGGATTACCCGGTGCCGCTTACGCGTCGGGAATGGGAATGTGGAGCATCTGGATTTCCATCGGGCTTGCAACGGGAACGATGATTAACTGGCAGTATGTAGCCAAACGTTTGCGTCGTTATACGGAGATCGCCGGTGATTCCATTACTTTATCGGAGTATTTTGAAAACCGTTTCAGAGATCGTACACATCTGTTGCGTCTTGTATCTGCGGTCTTTATTTTGATTTTCTTCCTCTTTTACACGGCGTCCGGACTGGTTGCCGGAGGTACATTGTTTGAAGCAACATTCGGTCTCGATTACCATACAGCCGTTATTGTCGGCGGGCTGGTGATCATCGGTTATACATTCCTCGGCGGATTCCTTGCCGTCAGTTGGACTGATTTTATCCAGGGTACTTTGATGTTTCTTGCACTTATCATTGCACCGATTGTTGCCATCGATTATGTCGGCGGACTGGACGGATTATTCTCCAAAATTGCTGCAGCCAACCCCGATTTGCTTGATGTTGCTAAAGATGTAACTTTTGCTGATGGTGTTTGGACATCTACCGGTACGCTCAGCGTAGTCGGAATAATTTCCGCACTGGCCTGGGGTCTGGGATATTTCGGACAACCTCATATTCTCGCGCGTTTTATGGCGATTCGTTCAGATAAAGATGTACGTACATCCCGTCTGATTTCCATGATCTGGGTTGTTATTACGCTTTACGGAGCCATCATCGTCGGGTTTGTCGGAATCGCTCTGTTTGGTACCGATCAACCGCTGCAAAATACGGAAACCGTGTTTATCGATATGGTGCAGTTGATTTTTAATCCGTGGGTGGCAGGATTCCTGCTGGCTGCCGTTTTATCCGCCATCATGAGTACCATCGACTCGCAGCTGCTGGTATCCTCCAGTGCACTTACGGAAGATTTTTATAAAACGTTTTTACGCCGTGACGCTTCACAGAATGAACTGGTCTGGGTCGGACGTATTTCGGTGTTAATCATTGCCGTAATTGCAACTGCTCTCGCATGGAATGAAGAGAATACGGTGCTCGGCCTTGTATCTTATGCCTGGGCCGGATTCGGTGCTGCCTTCGGTCCGGCCGTATTATTCTCTCTGTTCTGGAAGCGCATGACCTGGCTGGGTGCACTGGCCGGAATGGTGGTCGGAGGCCTGACGGTGATTTTCTGGAAGGGAGAACTCTATGAAATCGTTCCCGGATTTATCTTCGCTTCCATTGCGATCGTGGTATTCAGTCTTCTGACAAAAGAACCATCCGCAGAAATCCAGGAAGAATTCGAACGTTCTACACGTCCGCTTGAATCTTAATAAAAAAATTTTAATAATGATTCATTGCCGCCCCGAAAGAGGGCGGTTTTTTTTGTATATTTAGTCACATTGAAATATTTAAAAAATTCATAATATACTGTTGACGGCCTTGAAAAATTATGGATATAATGTTTTTAATACTTTCGTAGAAAAAAAGATATATTGTCAGATTTCTCCGGGAGAAGGGGGTTCATTATGCCGTTACTGCAGGTGGAGAATCTATCGTTACATTTCGGCGGGGTCGCCGCTTTGAATGAAGTCAGTTTTCATATTGAAAAAGGGGAAATTTTCTCACTCATAGGTCCGAACGGAGCGGGGAAAACAAGTATGTTAAACTGCATCAGCGGGCTCTACCATCCGTCTCAGGGCTCTATTATTTTTGACGGGGAAAATATTACTTCAATGAAACCGTACAAAAGGACAAAACTGGGCATTGCCCGGGCATTCCAGAACATCGAACTTTTTAAAAACATGACCGTTCTGGAAAATCTCATGCTCGGAAGGCACGTACGCATGAAATCGGGTGTAATCGGAGGCGGACTCTTCTGGGGCCTTGCCCAAAAGGAAGAGATTGAGCACCGAAAAGCGGTGGAAGAGATCATAGATTTTCTGGAGATCGAACATTATCGCGACAGACCGGTCGGGATGTTGTCCTACGGTCTGCAAAAAAGAGTGGAAGTCGGGCGTGCCCTCGCACTGGATCCGAAAATTTTGCTGTTGGATGAGCCGATGGCTGGGATGAACAGTGAAGAGAAAGAAGATATGGCCCGTTTTATCATCGATATCCACGAGGAAAGAGAAACAACGATTGTGTTGATTGAACATGATATGGGTGTGGTGATGGATTTGTCCGATCATATAGCTGTACTGGATTTTGGAAAATTGATAGGATTCGGGACTCCGTCTGAGATTCAGAATAATCCAAAAGTAATAGAAGCATATTTGGGTGAAGAACAGGTGGGATAGGAGGAATCCGATGATGACAGAGAAAACGTTACCGCAGATTCTGTTGGAACGGGCAAAAACAAACGGAGACCGGGTGGCTCTGCGAGAAAAAGATTTTGGCATCTGGAATGAATATACATGGAATTCATATTTACATCATGTGAAAAAATTTGCGCTGGGTCTGGCTGATCTTGGTTTTGTCCGGGGAGACAGACTGGCGATCATCGGGGATAACCGGCCGGAATGGGTTTTTTCCGAATTGGCGGTCCAATCCCTGGGGGGAATATCCGTCGGTGTCTATCAAGAATCACTGCCGAACGAAATTTCGTACGTATTAAATCATTGTGAAGCGAAGTTTGTTGTGGTGGAGGATCAGGAGCAACTGGACAAAATTCTGGAAATTGAAGATGAAATTCCCCACGTAAAAAAAATTATTTATTATGATCCACGCGGACTCAGAAACTATCAGCATCCCAAAATTTTGTTTTTTGAAGAGGTACAAGAGTTAGGTGAAAAGTTTGAGCAGGAGCATCCTGCATATTATATGGAACAGGTTGAACAGGGACAGGTATCGGATATTGCGATTTTTTGTTACACATCGGGTACCACGGGCAATCCCAAAGGGGCCATGCTTTCCCATGCCAACCTGATCAGCATGGCCAAAAACCTGACCAGTGTTGACCCGCTTGAGGAAGGAGATGAATATCTCTCCTTTTTACCGCTGGCATGGATCGGGGAACAGATGATGACGATCTGTATCGGTCTGTCGGTCGGAATTACCGTCAATTTTCCGGAAGAGCCTTCGACGGTAAAAGAAAATTTGCGCGAGATCGGGCCCCATGTGATGTTTGCTCCCCCGCGGATCTGGGAGGAGATGATCTCCAAATTCCAGGTGAGGATTCAGGATGCCAGCTGGTTTAAGCGAAAAATCTATCAATGGCTAAAACCTGTTGGGGATCGCGTCGCCGACGCAACCTTCAAAAAGAAACCGATTTCATTTGGTACAAAGCTCCTCTTTTATCTGGCGGATTACCTGTTGTTCAGTGCGATTCGGGATCATTTCGGGCTGTTGCGTCTGAAACGGGCTTACACAGGAGGAGCGGCACTGGGACCCGATGTGTTCCGTTTTTACCACGGAATCGGCGTCAATCTCAAACAAATATACGGACAGACGGAGATTGTGGGGATTGCCGTTGCCCACAGGGACGGCGACATTAAATTCGACAGTGTAGGTGTGCCGATCCCGCAAACGGAGTCTAAAATCTCGGAAGAAGGAGAGATTCTGTTAAAATCGCCCAGTGTTTTTCAAGGTTATTACAAGAATGAAAAATCAACGCAGGAGACAATTGACGACGGCTGGTTACGTACGGGAGATGCGGGCTATATCGATGACGACGGTCATCTCTATGTGATTGACCGCTTAAAGGATGTCATCCGTCTCGATACGGGGGAAATGTTTTCTCCGCAATTTATTGAAAATAAGTTGAAGTTCAGCCCGTACATCCAGGAGGCGGTGGCTGTCGGAAAAGGAAGACCCTATGTGGTGGCCATGATCAACATTGATATGTCCAACGTGGGCAGGTGGGCCGAGATCAATCAGATTGCCTACACCACATATACCGATCTGTCAGCCAAACCGCAGGTTCTGGAGTTAATCCATAAGGAAGTGGCGAGGATCAATCAGGAACTTGAAGAAAAGGCGCGTATCAAGAAATTTGTATTGCTGTATAAAGAACTGGATGCCGATGATGAGGAACTGACCCGCACCAAAAAAGTGCGCAGAAGTTTTGTGGCGGAGAAGTACCGCGATCTCATCGAAGGATTGTACAGTGAGAGCGATGAAATCAAGGTTGAAGGAAAAATCCGTTACCGTGACGGAAAAGAACATGTGATCAAGACTAATTTAAGGGTAATGTCTCTGGACGGAGAGGTGGCCTGACGATGACATTCTTTATGCAGATGCTGGTGACAGGTATTGTTGTCGGAAGTGTTTATGCACTGGTTGCTCTGGGATTTGTTCTTATTTACAAAGCGAGTGATGCCATTAATTTTGCGCAGGGAGAGTTTTTGCTGGTCGGGACTTATGTCTGTCTGACGTTGATTACGGCTTACCAGATTCCGTTTCTGGCAGCCCTTGCGATCACATTGATATTCAGTGCATTTCTCGGTTTTGCCATTGAACGGGTGGTCTTGCGTCCCTTCATCGGCGAACCGGTGATATCGATGATCATGGCGACTATCGGATTATCCAGCCTCATGGCGGGGATTGTCCACATTATCTGGGGACATCAGACGAGGGTTTATCCGCAAATCTTTCCCGATACACCGGTCAGACTGGGTGAAGTCGTTGTATCGCCGGTCTACCTGTGGTCCCTGATTATCGTTTTGATTCTTTTGGTCTTATTTACGCTCTTCTTTAAATATTCCAAAGTGGGTATTGCCATGAGAGCAACGGCGGATGATCAACAGGCCGCTCTCTCCATGGGGATCAGTGTAAAAATGGTTTTTGCAGTATCATGGGCAATTTCTTCCGTTGTCTCTTCTGTCGGAGGGGTTTTGCTCGGAAACATTAATGGGGTCAACTCTTCACTGGCGCTGATCGGATTAAAGGTACTGCCGGTCGCGCTGCTGGGTGGTCTCGACAGCATCTTCGGTGCGATTGTCGGCGGTTTTATCATCGGCATTCTCGAGAGCCTGGTGGGAGGTTACCTCGATCCGCTGGTGGGCGGAGGATTAAAAGAAGTTGTTCCCTTTATCGTTTTAGTGCTGATCCTTATGTTTAAGCCTTACGGACTGTTCGGCAAAGAGGAAATCGAGAGGGTGTGAGTTGACAAAATGAGAAACCCGTTTGTCATGGGCTGTGGAGAGTATCGTGTCAATTACATGGAAGATATGGCGATCTATAAAATCCCCCGTGTACGCTACCGGGTCTTTGCGATCATTGCTTTTTTTGCCGTATTCCCCTTTTTGTTTTCTGAATATACCGTGGGACTGGCTACCCTGTGCGGCATTGCCGCCATCGGAGCCATCGGATTAAATATTCTCACCGGTTTTACCGGTTTGATATCTATCGGGGCGGGGGCATTTTTGGGTGTGGGAGGCTATACATCAGCCATTCTGACAACCAAATTGGGACTGAGTTTCTGGATTGCCCTGCCGCTGGCCGGAGTGATTACCGCCCTTGTGGGTGCGTTATTCGGTATTCCTTCTCTGCGTCTGAAAGGACTCTATCTGGCGATGGCGACTCTGGCCGCCCAGGTGATTATCCTTTTTGTGATCAGCCGCTGGGACAGTTTGACGGGCGGAACGGCCGGCCTGGTCCTTGAACGTCCGAGCATCGGAGGGTACGCGCTGTACTCGGATACCGGCTACTATTACCTTATGCTTGCCGTTTTACTGTTTACCACCATTTTTGCCATGAATCTGTTCCGTTCCCGGGTGGGAAGAGCATTTGTTGCCGTCCGTGACCGTGATGTGGCAGCCGAAGTGATGGGGATTGATCTTTTTAAATATAAGGTGCTTGCCTTTGCGGTCAGTTCATTTTTTGTAGGAATCGCCGGGGCCCTGCTCGGACACTACACCATGATTGTCAGCCCCGAATTATACAGCATTCAGGTTTCTATCGAATATCTGGCGATGATTCTGGTAGGCGGGCTGGGCAGTGTGCTGGGTTCGATCTACGGTGCGGTATTCATCACGCTGCTGCCTGTTGTGTTGCGTTCGATTATCGAAATTTTATCCGCCTTTTTCCCTGACCTGGGTGGAGTTTTTGCCGGTTTAAGGGAGGTCGTTTTCGGGGCGATCATTATTCTCTTTTTGATTTATGAACCTGAGGGATTGGCGAAGATGTGGCGCAACATAAAAGATTACTTTAAGTTGTGGCCCTTCTCATATTAATTTTTGAATGAAAAAAGGGGGAAATCAAATGAGTCGTCATTTGAAAAAGTGGGGTTTAGTTGTTTTGAGCCTGGTTCTGTTGATGGGACTGACCGTCGCCTGCGGTGGCAATGATTCAGCAGGTGGAACAGGCGGACAGACGGAGAATGCAAGTGAAGGAAACAGTAGTGGAAACAGTGGAGACAGCGGTGGCGTTCAATCGAAAGGAACCGTCAAACTGGGAGGAATTTTTGATATTACCGGAGCAACCGGTGACGTAGGTGCACCTTATGCGGAAGGGGTAGAGGCTTTTGTTGAATATATCAACAGCAAAGGCGGCGTAAACGGATATAACATCGAGTTGATCGGTGAAGATTACGCTTATAAAATCCCGGAAGCACAAAAGCTTTACACCAAATATAAGTCAAGGGATAAGGTTTCCGCCATTATCGGATGGGGAACCGGTGACACCGAAGCACTGCGCCAGCAGGTAGCAGCCGACAAGTTACCGTTTTTCTCCGGATCTTTCTCTGAAAACTTAAAAAACATGGAGGAAAGTCCCTATAACTTCTTAACAGCAGCGTCTTACTCCGACCAAGCAAGAAGTGTATTGCAATGGATTAAAGATAATCATCAGGGAGGCACGCCGAAAGTAGCCTTACTTTATAATGATACCGCTTTCGGAAAATCACCGATTCAGGATGCGAAAGATTTTGCTGCTGAGATCGGGGTGGAGATTGTAGACGAACAGATTGTCGACTTGACTGCCCTTGATGCAACTTCTCAGTTGTTGAATATGCAAAAGAAAAGTCCGGACTATGCCATAATCCAGGAAACATGGAATGCAACCGCTACGATCCTGAAGGATGCGAAAAAACTGGGAATTGAAACGCAATTTATCGGATTGAACTGGGCTACAGGTGAAGGTTTGATTCCGATTGCCGGCGATGCCGCCGAAGGATTTATCGGAGTCGTCACCCACGCATTCCCTTATGAAGACCTGCCCGGCATGGCAGATCTTAAAGAATACGTTGAAAGCAAAGGCGAAAAACTGGAGGACAAAAACCAGAAATTCGTTCAAGGCTGGGTTACTGCCAGAATCATGATTGAAGGGATTCGAAATGCCGGAGACGATGTGTCTGGGGAAGGAATTCGCAAAGGGCTTGAACAGATTCAAAACCTGAATCTCGGCGGACTTGCGGCGCCTGTAACATTCTCTGCCGACAGTCATGCGGGAACCAATGAAATTCGTCTTGCAAAAGTAGAGAACGGGAAGTTTATGCCTTTTACCGACTACTTCGGTTATTAATCGATAACAGCCGTTTTCTTTAAGGGAATCAACCGCCTGTTCGTCACGAACAATCTGTCAATTGCCTGAGACGGAGAGAGCAGGCGGTTTTCTCTTCCCGTCAACTTGATGAAGGAGGGACACGATGCTCCGTTTAAACAATGTCGAAGTAATGTATGATCGAGTCATTCTCGTATTAAAAGGAATGTCCATGGAAGTTCCAAAAGGAAAAATTGTGGCTCTGCTGGGGAGCAACGGTGCAGGAAAAACGACAACTTTAAAAGCGGTATCCGGTCTGTTAAAAAGTGAAAACGGGGAAGTTAGTGATGGTTACATTGAGTTTGAGGGGGAGCGGGTAGACGGATCCGATCCCGAAGCGATCGTCAAAAAAGGAATCTTTCAATGTATGGAAGGAAGGCGTGTGTTTGAGCATCTGACGGTGGAGGAAAACTTGATTGCCGGAGCGCACACCCGTAAAGACCGCAAAAATATAAAAAAAGATATTGAAATGGTCTATCATTATTTTCCCAAGCTGAAAATGTTGCGCAATAATATCGCCGGTTATTTGTCAGGCGGTGAACAGCAAATGCTGGCCATCGGACGCGGCCTCATGGCAAAGCCCAAGGTTCTTCTGCTGGATGAGCCTTCACTGGGACTGGCGCCTTTACTTGTGCGGGAAATTTTTTCGATCATCAAGCAGATCAATGAAGAAGAAGGAACCACCATTCTGGTGGTGGAGCAAAATGCAAACATCGCCCTGTCCATCGCTGATTACGGCTATATTATGGAAAACGGACGGATCGTGCTGGAAGGTTCGGTGGATTATCTGCTCTCCAACGAGGACGTGCGTGAATTTTATCTGGGCTTAAGTGAAGTCGGCAAGAAAAGCTATCGTAACGTCAAATCCTATAAACGCAGAAAGCGGTGGCTGTAGATGGCGAAATATGCTTTACAGGATATCATTCAATATGCTTATCAACATGCGGAAGGCTGGAAAAAAAGGTTGGATGAATGCGGAGTGAAGCCGGACGAGATCAAGGAGGCGGATGATCTGGTCCGCATTCCCGTTCTGAGAAAGGATCGGCTTCCCGAAGTCCAACGAAACAATTATCCCTTCGGCGGTCTGGCCACGGCAGGTGCTTCGCAAATGGCCAGAATTTTCATGTCTCCCGGCCCTATTTATGATCCCCAAGCCGTTGACGGAGACTACTGGCGTTTTTCAGAGGCCTTAAGTGCCGCCGGATTTGGCGAAGGGGATATTGTACAAAATACGTTTTCCTATCATCTGTCGCCTGCCGGATTTATGTTCGATTCCGCCCTGCGCAAATTGGGTGCGGCAGTGGTCCCGGCAGGGGTGGGGAATTCGGAGTTACAGGTGCAGATCATGAAGGACGTTGGGGTGACCGGTTTTGTGGGAACGCCCAGTTATCTCGCGGCGCTGCTGGAAAAAGCGGAGGAACTGGGGATGGACCCCGCTCGCGATTTCCGACTGAACAAAGCCTTTTTTACCGCGGAAAAATTGTCTTCATCGCTCCGTCAACATTTTGAATCACTGGGCATCAGGGTGTCGGAAGGCTATGGTACGGCAGACGCCGGTTGCATCGCTTTTCAAACGGGTGATGAAGCGGGACTAAAGGTGACTCCGTCGGCGATCGTGCAAATTTGTGATACGGAAACGGGGGAACCGATCCGCAATCACGGGGAAATGGGAGAAGTGGTGGTCACGTTGCTGGACAAAGCCTATCCACTGATCCGTTTTGGTACGGGGGATCTATCGGCATGGGTAGAAGGAAAAGAGGGCGACCGGATTGTCGGTGTTCTCGGCCGTGTCGGAGACGGGGTAAAGGTGCGGGGAATGTTTGTCCACAAACAGCAAATTGACAGTGTGATCAAGGAGTTTCCCGAAGTGGAATACTACCAGGCTGTAGTGACGCGGGAAAATCATCGCGATCAATTCACGCTGCAGGTGGAGTGCGGTAATGTGGCTTCTTTTGATGAGGAAAACTTGCTTAAGAGGTTGAAGGATGTTTTGAGGGTGACCCCTTCGATTGTTCAGATGGAGTCGGGATCCCTTGACCGGGACGAGACGCAGCTGGTCGACCGGCGGAAATGGGATTGATTTGATGGGGAGAGAGGAAATGACCGCACTGAATCGATCGTGCCTGAATAAGACGAAAAAACGGTCTGACCCCCTAATTTTGGACACCAACCACATCAAAGCTCACTTATTTTCAGCTGGACCGCCAAACGGATTACGTTCAAAACCCTAAACCCAAATAAAAAAGAAAAATCGGGCGCTGACCCGATTTTTTTAATGCATATGATTCTACATAATAAGATTATTTTGTAAAAAAATTATAAAAGTTTGCAGGAATTCGTCATAAAATGTCAAATATAAATATTTCTGAATAAAATTTATCCAATTGAATCAATTTCATAATTCCCTTTTTTAAAAATGCTCGCAAGAGCAGAATTTCAAAGAACATCTTTAAAAAACTTTATGCAGCGATATGTTGTACGTCT
>JAWLDF010000009.1:0-76369 GCA_041686735.1 Bacilli bacterium | reverse complement strand
AAAATCGTCTTATTTTCCGCCGCCTAACGGAGGAACCGGATTGCGTCCTTAACCCAATACCCTAACAAAAGGAAAATCGGGCATCAGCCCGATTGCTTTTTTCTAAATGAAAATCTTCATATTTGTCACTGCCCTAAAATAATGCTACTATTTAGAACAGAGTGAATACTAGTCGAAGGAGTGACGATCGATGCAGAATGAGTTGACACCTCCCCAGAGGATTTTAATGGGACCGGGACCCAGTGATGTTCATCCCAGAGTGCTGAAGGCAATGGCGACTCCGTTGATCGGCCATCTAGACCCTAAATTTCTAGAAATAATGAATGATAATATGAATTTACTCCGCCAGGTTTTTGAAACCGAAAATAAGGTAACGTTGGCCATGTCCGGAACGGGAAGCGCCGGAATGGAGACCGTATTTGTCAATCTGGTCGAACCGGGTGATAAGGTCATTATCGGTGTTAACGGTCTATTCGGACAAAGAATGGTTGATGTTGCTACACGATGTGGGGCAGAGGTTATTGAAGTATCAGAAGAATGGGGCAATATCATTGAGCCGGAACAGATCAAGGCAGCCCTGGAATCCAATCCAGGTGTAAAAATCGTGGCACTGGTCCATGCAGAAACGTCTACAGGAGTTTTACAACCCTTGAAAGAAATCGCAGATATTGTACATGCACATGATGCACTGTTTGTCGTTGATGCCGTTACATCTCTGGGCGGAATCAAAGTAGGTATCGATGAAAATGATGTAGATGCCTGTTACAGCGGAACACAAAAGTGTCTCAGTGTACCGCCGGGACTGTCTCCCGTCACATTTAATGAAAGGGCACTTGGAGCCCTGAAAAACCGCAAAAATAAAGTTCAGAGCTGGTATCTTGACCTTTCCATGATTCAGAATTACTGGGGGCAAGACCGTTTTTATCATCATACCGCTCCAATCACTATGGTGTATGCACTGCGTGAGGGTTTGCGCATCGTGACGGAAGAGGGATTGGATAACACCATTCGCAAACACTGGCATCTGGGTCAGGCATTGCAGTCCGGGCTTGAAGCGATGGGTCTTACCCTTCATGTAAAAGAAGGACAACGTTTGCCTCAGTTGACATCGGTTCGGGTCCCTGAGGGAATCGACGAAGTTTCGGTGCGTAAACAATTACTTGAACAGTTTAACATCGAGATCGGTGGAGGACTCGGGGAGTTAAAAGGGAAAATATGGAGAATAGGATTGATGGGCTACTCCTGTCAGGAAAAAAATGTGATATTATTTTTGTCCGCCCTGGAACAAATATTACTGAACAGAGGATTAAATATCGAAAAAGGAGCAGCCGTATCTGCTGCATTTGCCCAAATAAACAACTAAAGGAGGCCAATCCGTTTTGCACTACAGGAAATTGGGAAACACGGACATGGAAGTATCTGTGATCGGTTTTGGATGTTGGGCCATGGGTGGAGATGTATGGGGAAAAGTTGAGGACAGGGAATCGATTGAAGCGATCCATTTTGCGGTGGACCGTGGAATCAACCTGTTTGATACCGCACCTGTTTACGGAATGGGTCATTCGGAAGAGATTCTGGCCAAAGCTCTCGGTTCCAAACGTCACGAGGTTTACATTGCAACAAAAGCGGGGCTTGAGTGGAATCATGATCACAGCAAGATTTGGCGCAACAGTACGAAGGAACGAATCTTTAAAGAAGTTGAAGACAGTCTTCGTCGATTGCGTACGGATTACATTGATCTGTATCAAATTCACTGGCCGGATGACGAAACTCCGTTTGAGGAAACGATGGAGGCTCTCGATCAACTGATCCGGGACGGTAAAGTTCGATACATCGGGGTTTCCAATTTTAATGTTGAGCAAATGGAGGCATGCAGGAATGTAAGACCCATTCATACATTGCAACCTCCATATCATATGTTTCGCCGGGATGTAGAAAAGGATGTTTTACCATACTGCAAGGAACATAATATTGGCGTATTGTCTTACGGACCTCTCGCACATGGATTATTGACGGGCAAAATTACGATGGAAACGACTTTCCCCCCGTCTGACTGGAGGTCGCGAAACATTCTGTTTAAGAAAGAGTCATTGCAAAAAAGGCTGCCGATCATTGCACAATTAAAAGAATTGGCTTCTTTTTACGGTCATTCTTTGAATGATCTTGCAATTGCCTGGGTACTTGCAAGAGAGGGAGTAACTTTGGCTCTTGTTGGAGCCAAACGCCCTCAGCAGGTTGAACAAAATCTGCCGGGAGCCGATTGGATCTTAGATGAAGAAACAATGAAAAAAGTAGGGGACATTTTATCACAGGATAACCCGGTAGAACGCTGGGGAGGACCACCGTCTCGTTCTCAGATCGATTAATCAGTTTGATTTTGAAATTAGGAATCCGTTATGCGGATTCTTTTTTTAATCAATATTTATGACAAATTTCTACAAGAAGACTGCTATAATATGATAAGATGTATAAGTAAAAGCATTATTTTCACTTTCATATCGACTGGCAGGAGGATCATATGAGACACGTCCATCTAGATTATGTTGAACCGGGTCAGATCCTGGGAAAAAGTATATATACCAGTGACGGAAGAACATTATTAAACAGCGGTGTTCAATTAACCGTGGCAATGATTAACAAACTGCGCCGTATCGGCGTAACTATGATATATATTCAGGATTCTCAATTTCAAGATATTAAATTGAGTGATGTAGTTTCCGATGAAACCCGAAGAGAAGCGATATCCAACATATCACAATCATTTCAAATGGTACAGGAAGGTAAAAATTTTGATCCTAAAGCGATCACACATACTGTGGGAAACATCATGGATGAGATTATGAGAAATCGCAACGTATTAATTCATCTCTCCGATATCCGAACGTATGACAATGAATTGTTCGTCCATTCAACGAATGTTTGTATCATGTCGACAGTCATCGGATTGGGAATGGGTCTGAATGTGAAACAGCTTAAGGATCTTGCCGTAGGAGCCCTGCTTCACGATATCGGAAAAGCACCGCACAGGGTTCGAGATGATGATATAGACGAAGTACTGAATGGCAAAGAAAGGGTAAAATCAGAGGATGGCTATCCAATGGATGATGTAAATGAATCCGAAGCAGGTGGACTTCATTCCGCTGAGTCTGAAGTCGACAACAAATTACAGGAATCTTATTCTGATAATATGGTACATAAAGATGTCATTGAGCAACATACGTGGCGGGGATTCAATTTATTAAGGCGGAAACATGAGGTAAGTATTGTGGCGGCACACGTGGCACTGCAACATCATGAACATATAGATGGCACAGGATTTCCCCGGCAAATGAAAGGTGTGGACATTCACCCCTTTGCCAAAATTGTGGCTTTGGCCAACTATTATGATAACTTGATTTCTCCGATAAAATCAGGAAAACAATATCGTCCCCATGAAGCTTATGAACATATTATGGGACTTTCTAATATTCGTTTTGATCACGAAACAGTAATTCATTTCTTGCGCTCAATTGCCCTTTACCCCACAGGGACTTCTGTTAAACTGAGCTCGGGGGATGTAGCGGTAGTCGTAAGGCAACATAAGGGGCTGCCTGCTCGTCCTGTTGTCAGAGTAATTAAAAAGAGTAAATTTGATTCGGACGATGAACCGAACATTTATGAAGTGGATCTGGCAAAAGCTACTACGACTTTTATTACGGAAGTTTTGGATGGATAAATACAATGTAAACAAAACCAAATCAAAAGAAAAAAAGCTGTTTCAGATCCTGTCGATCTGTGAACAGCTTTTCTCGTAGTTAAGGGCTTTATAGTGACTTTGAAGGTAATTGCTTTGATCTGAACCGCTGAGACAGGATGACCAATGCAAGAATCACAATTCCTGTTCCATCCGACAGCCAGCCGGGATAAATCAGCATAAGACCGCCGAGGGCACTGAGCACGCGTTCCCATACCTTTGAATTTCCGGCAAGATACCCGATCATACTGGCACTGATTCCCATCATACCAATCAATGCTGTAATGATGGCCAGAGCTACTTTAAGAATGCTGACCGGATCGCTCCAGCTGACATCCGCCAAAATGATCACCGGGTTGAGAACAAAGATAAAAGGGATAATCCAGGCCCCGATCCCGATTTTCATTGCAGTGACACCTGTCATAAACGGATTGGATCTGGCGATCCCCGATCCGGCATATGCTGCAAGTGCGACAGGTGGTGTTATATCAGCCACAATCCCGAAATAAAACACAAACAGGTGGGCGGCAAGAATCGGTACAACTTCCGTACCGTATAACTCATTAAAGGCCAGTAATGCCGGTGCAGCCATGGTTGCCGTAATAACGTAGTTTGCAGTGGTCGGAAGCCCCATACCGAGTATTAAGCTGGCGATCATGGTGAAAAACATGGTCAGGATTAATTGTTCGTTTGCCAGTTCCAGCAGACCGCCGGCTACTTTTAATCCTACACCGGTCAGGGTAACGACTCCCACAATAATTCCCGCAGCAGCCGTTGCTGCAATCACTGCCAGGGCAACACGTGCCCCTTCTTCAAGAAAATCAATGATCTGCCGCAGACTCATCCTGGTTTCTTTACGGAACAAACTGACAACAAATGCGACCCCGATCCCGATTAACGCTGCTTTCATCGGTGACTGTCCGGAGACTAAAATGGCGATAATGGCAATCAAGGGTGCGAATAAATATCCCTGTGTTAAAATCAGGTCTTTAAGGACAGGCAGTTGATTCGCAGGCAACCCCAGAATCTTTTCTTTTTTTGATTCGAGGTGAACGGCAATAAAGATTCCGGCAAAGTATAACAGCGCTGGTATGGTTGCCGCTGCCGCGATGTCTAAATATTTTTGATTGGTAAATTCGATCATGAGGAATGCAGCCGCTCCCATTATGGGGGGCATCAACTGTCCGCCGGTGGACGCAGCAGCCTCGACAGCCGCGGCAAATTCCGACCGGTAACCCGCTTTTTTCATCAACGGAATCGTAAAACTTCCCGACCCCACGGTGTTGGCGACAGAACTCCCCGTTACCATTCCCTGCAGTGCACTGGCAACAACGGCCGCTTTTGCCGGTCCACCCACCATTCTTCCGGTAACGGCAAAGGCGATGTCGTTAAAAAACTGTCCGATCCCGGTATACCGTAACATCACTCCAAAGAGCAGGAATAAATATATAAACGTTGCCGAAATCTGAATCGGAATACCCAGAATCCCTTCAGTACTCAAAAATGAATGACTGATGATCCGCTGTATGCTGAAACCACGATGACTGAACAGGTCCGGAAAATAAGGTCCGAGATAAGCATACAAAAGGGCAATGACGGCTACAACGACGATGGGTGCTCCGACTGAACGCCTGGCAGCTTCCAGTACCAGTAAAACTGCTGTAGCAGCGACAGCATAATCCATTTCATTGTACATTCCGACACGGGAGATGATTTCATTCATAAACACGACTTGATACATCCCCACACCGATTCCCAGGGCTGCAAGCAGCACATCGAACCAGGGAATGCCGTCTGTTTTTTGTATCCATCTGGCAAAGAAAAGAATAACGATCACCAGAGCTGCGACAATTCCCGGGATGAGATTGATTTCCTTATTTTGTATCAGATAAAAGTCTACGATTAAAAAAGTGACGGTTACGATACTGTAAAACCAGGGGAATTTTTTCTCAAGACTTCGATTACCCGGATATAACAAAAAAATAAGTCCAAGTCCCAGGGCAATATGAAATCCTCTTTGCTGTTGAGACGGAAGTGTGCCAAAAGCTGCCGTGTAAAGATGAAAGAGACTGAGAACCGATGCTATGATGGTGACAACGGGTTTCCACATCCCCGTTTTCTTCCGGAAAGCCATTTCCTTATCATATTTCTCAATGATTTCCTGTTCGTTGATTTCCTGTGTCTCAACATCCAGTAAATCACGTATATGCTTTTTCTCTTTATCCATATGATCCCTCCTTTTTCATTTTTGTCGGAATAGATATCTATTGAACGGAAGACCAGAATGGCTTCATTACCACTCTCATCTTAACAAAAGTACCGCCGGGTGCAACATCAAGCAGAGGGAGACGTGAGCCGTCTTCAAAGATTAAAGTATGGCCGGCGATCACCTGACCGATACGGAGGGGAACAGCATCGAACGTTCGATTCGGATACTGGACATGATAATAATCTTCCTCCACGGTAAAAATGGTGGTCTCGTCAGCTGTCGTTTCCGGACCGACGGGAAGATTAGCACCGAATTCATCAAAATACATATCCGTAATCGCAATGGTCTGTGAATCTGTTATCATGTATATTTCTTCAACAGGTCGTCGTGTAACGGAATGCGTATAGTGGAGGATAATTTTTTCCCCGACGGAGACCGGCCTGACATAATATATTTCACCGTTTCTGCCGTCTTCAATTTGAAATACCAGTTGTTTTTGTATAAAAACAAAAAAGATGATCATTGCTAGTACAGCGGTAATGATCGCGGTGAGAAACAGGATTTTTCGATTATTAGAAGATTGAGCACCACTGCGGGTGCTCAATCTGACAGGTTGCATGGAATTACTTCAATCCTTTTTCTTTGAAGTACTTTTCTGCACCCGGATGTAACGGAGTTGTTACACCATCCAGGGCCTTTTCAAGTTCAATTTGATTACCGCTGGCATGACCTTTAGCAATATCATCTTTTTTCTCATACATGTTTTTGGTCATTTCATATACTACATCTTCCGGAACATCATTCAGCACATACATAACTGCCTGTTGAGCAACAGTTTGAACATCTGCATCCTGACCGTTATAAGTACCGGCGGGAACAGTGTAGGTAGCAAAGAACGGATATTTTTCCTGTAAAGCGGCAAGTCCGTCTCCTTCAACAGAAATGAGATTAACTTCTTTTGTAGACGCAATGTCTTCGATGTTACCTGCAGGTACACTTAAGATGGCAAACGCAGCATCAAGATTTCCGTCTTTGATCTTCGTTGCGGCATCGGAGAACGTGTCCTGGAATGCCTGCACATCATTTTTTGTTAATCCGTATGCTTCAAGGATTTGCTCTGCAGCTACAGCAGTACCGCTTCCTGCGGGTCCGAGGGATACGCGCTTACCGGCCAGATCTTTAATGGATTTAATTCCGCTGTCTTTCGGAGTTACGATCTGGATAACCTCGGGGTAAACAACACCGATGGCTCCGAAGTTCGTGATCGCGTTACCTTCAAATTCACCTTTACCGTTATAAGCACTTTCAGCAATGGCGTTGATAGCCATAGCCAGTTCAGTTTCACCGCTTCCAAGTAAACGCATGTTTTCAACGGAAGCGCCTGTGGATTGAACAGTAACCTCCACGTTTTCAATGTTGTCGCTCCATACCTGAGCAATAGAACCACCCAGCGGATAATAAGTACCACCGGTACCTCCGGTAGCCATTAAGTAGCTGTAACTTTCAGCGGATCCACCGCCTTCTGCTTCGTTGCCTCCCTGTTCGGCATTATTGCCAGAGGTTCCGCAACCGGAAACGACCAGAGCAAATGCCATCACAAGAGTAAGCAGTGACCATAAACTCTTTTTCATTAGAAAGCCCCCTTTTCTTATTTTGTATTATATTACTCTCCCCAAATTACCGTCTTCATGACAGCGAGGGAGGGTAAAAACACCATAAAACCCCATTATGAAAACGGATACACATACAGAATAAATCCGCTTCTATACAATACAAGTAAATACTACAAAAAAATATTTGTGAACGCCATGACCGATTCCGGATTACATTCCTACATATTTTGCATAAAGCGAACGGGCAACGGAAATGTCATCCGTACCTTGAACCAGTACTCTGCCATCACGGAAAAATATCATCACATACGGATCGGCGTGGAAGCGGACCAGAAATTTATTCCTCTCCACCTTTCCCAGTGAGGCATATTGTTTTTCAAGCTCTTCAAGATCCACTTCTTTTTTTACGGCAGGCGTGATTTGAATCGTATCACGGCCGCACATCGTCGTAAATTCATCCTCATGGCCGGCTGATTCCAGAAATTCGAAGGAACCATGTCCACAGGCAGGGCAGTCCGGATTTCTTGCTTCTTTGATGTTCATCCCGCTGAAGACATTTTGCCAGATTTCCAGGTGTTGCAAATTGGGATTTAAATTTTCACGCTCTCCCGTTAGCCACTTCAGAGCTTCCGTTGCCTGATATGAAGCAACAATGTGAACGAGCGGACCGATGACACCGGCCGTATCACACGTTTCTGTTCTTCCGGAAGGAGGGCTGGGAAACAGACAGCGAAAACAGGGGGTTTCGTGGGGACGAATCATCGCAAACATCCCCCTTGAACTGACTGCCCCCCCGTAAATCCAGGGAATACGATGTTTAACCGCTACATCATTAATGAGAAAACGAATATTAAAGTTATCCGTGGCATCAAGAATAAGATCCGTATCCGTTAACAGTTCTTCGGCATTTTGTGCATGAACATCCGTCAGAATCGGTTCAATGTCGACGTCCGAATTGATCATGCGTAATTTTTCAGCGGCGGCCATTACCTTGGGCATATGGTTCTTCGCATCTTCTTCATCGTATAACATCTGGCGCTGCAAATTGCTTTCTTCCACAAAATCACGATCGATGATACGAACCCGTCCGATTCCAGCCCGCACCATATGGTTGGCCAGTACTGTTCCCAGTGCGCCCATACCGACGATCGTGACATGACTCGCACCCAGTTTCTTTTGTCCTTCTTCTCCGATAGGTGCAAAAAGAATTTGTCGGGAATATCGGGTCCGCCAGTTGCTTTTCTGCTCATTCTTTTCCATGTTTATCCCTCCCTCATGGTCAATCGTCGAGATGCTCGTCATCCAACTTTTCCGTCGGATTCCAGGGACCAAGCTGATGGCCTTTCCATTCGGAGCCATCTTCCCAGATCTCTTTTTTCCATATGGGAACAATCTGCTTCAATCTTTCAATGGCATAGCGCCCTGCTTTAAAGGATTCATCCCGATGGGGAGTGGCTACGGCGATGATCACACTGATCTCTTCAAGATCAAGTGATCCGATACGATGGTGAATGGCCACTCTGGCATCGGGCCATTTTTCTATAATTTCCCGCTCAATTTGTCCCATTGTTTTTATGGCCATCGGCTCATAGGATTCATATTCCAGATAAACCGTTTTTTTGCCGTGCGTAAACTCACGGACGGTACCGATAAAAGTAAGGACGGCTCCTGCCCCGGGATGAATGACCTGCTGAATGACATCTTCACATCGAAGGGGATCCTTTGTAATCACAAATTTTTTATGTTCGTGGTCATCATGGCTTCCGCCGCTTACAGGGGGCAGAAAAGCCACTTCGTCTCCCTCCTCGATTGACCTTTCATCATCACTGTATTCCTGATTAATCGATGCAAAACTGGTCGTTAGTAGCGGCTTAAGTTCAGGATACTCTTTGACGAGATGTTCTTTTAAGTCTTTAACGGAGCCCTGTTGCGGGATATCAATTTCCACCTGTGATTTTTGTATGGCTTCCGCCAGTCCGGCAAAAAGTAAGACTTTGATCTTCATAGCTTCCTCCGTTTCCCTGCGAACAGTAGGTTTTCTTTCATTAAGATACCACATAACCCGAATCTCTTTCCAATCAAATAATATGGTCGACGCATAAAAAGATGATTTCCAAAATATTTATCTAAGAAAGAGGAAGGAAAATGTGCAAAAAAGTAGAATTATTTTAACTAGTCATTTATTAGAGAAAATTGAAGGAGGGTTAATGTCATGAAACTGGGTGGTTACAAAAACCGCGAAGCATGGGTCGACTTAAGCAACGGCCAGATTGATTATCGTCCGATCAACGAAGAATATGCCCGGAAATATATCGGTGCCCGCGGTCTGGGAGTTCGCTACATGCTGGATAACGGACCAAAAGTTGAACCGTTGTCCGCTGAAAATTTATTGTGTGTAATGACCGGTCCGTTAACGGGAACACGTATTAACATGAGTGGTCGTCTCTGCGTGGTGACCAAGTCTCCCCTGACGGGTACAGTTACCGACTCCCACATGGGAGGATGGACGGCTGCCCGACTCAAGTGGGCAGGTTTTGACAACCTGATTTTTAAAGGAAAGAGCGACAAACCTGTATACTTATATGTTGAAAACGGCCAGGCTCAGTTGAAGGATGCTTCCGAGATCTGGGGTAAAAGTACGCGTGAAACGATCGCATATATGAAGGAGAAGTACGGGGAAGATGATCTGTCGGTTATGACCATCGGTGTTGCCGGTGAAAACCAGGTTCGTTTTGCCAATTTCATCAATGAACACGACCGTGCGTCTGGAAGAGGCGGTACCGGCGCCGTAGCAGGATTTAAGAATTTAAAGGCAATTGTCATCAAAGCTGCACAAAAAGGAAATATGCCCGAACCGGCAAACAGTGAAAAATTCCCTGATGCCCAGAAGAAAGCGTTGCAGGCCATCATGGAAAGTCCTGTAACTGCTCCGAAAAAGGGCGGACTTTCCGTATACGGAACCAATGTATTGACTAACATTACCAACGAAATCGGTGCATTGCCGACCAAGAACTCCCAGGTTTCTCATTTTGATCAGGCTGAGGAGCACAGCGGGGAAATGGTAAATAAAACAATCAAGGTGAATGATCCGACCTGTCATGCATGCCCGGTTGCATGTAAGATTGAGGTTGAAGTCAAAGAGGGGCCTTATAAAACGAGGGTTGAAAGCTATGAATACGAATCTGCATGGGCCCTCGGTGCCAACTGTTTCAATGCCAACCGTGAAGCAATCGCCAAAATGATCGATCTCTGTAATGAATATGGTTTTGATACCATTGAAATGGGGAATGTTCTCTCCACAGCAATGGAAGCTGCGGAAAAAGGGCTTGTGCAGGAATCCATTCCCTGGGGAGATGCCGACCGCATGATTGAACTGATCACGGAGACGGCTTATCGCCGCGGAGTCGGTAATACCTTTGCGGAAGGAACGGGACGCGTTGCCGTTGAATTCGGTGACTCCAACATGGCGATGGTTGTTAAAAACCAGGCAATTCCCGCTTATGACCCCCGCGGTATTCAGGGAATCGGTCTTGGATATGCCACCAGTAACCGCGGAGCCTGCCACCTGCGTGGTTACTCCGTAGCCAGTGAGGTTATGGGGATTCCCGAACCGACCGACAGACAGAAAGCCGAAGGAAAAGGAGCACTGTTAAAATTGTTCCAGGATCTTCATTCCTTCTCAGATTCACTGGATATCTGTAAATTCTCCGCATTTGCCGAGAATGTGGACCACTATGCCGAGCAATATTCCGCAGTCGTCGGAATCGATATCACAGCGGATGATGTGTTAAAAATCGGTGAGCGGATTTACAACCTGGAACGTTATTTTAATAACCTTGCCGGTTTTGACGGAAAAGACGACCTGCTTCCCAAGCGTTTCCTTGATACACCGGGAACAGGCGGAAGTGAAGGCGAATTCAGCAAGCTTCCTCAAATGCTGAAGGAGTATTACGAAGTGCGTGGTTGGGAAGAAGGCGTTGTACCCGAATCCAAATTGAAAGAGCTTGAAATTATCGCATAACGAACAAAAAAGGGCGAGCATCATGCGTGCAAACAGAAGGATAAAGTTGTACAATAAAAGAAGGGCGAGATTGCCCTTCTTTTTGTCCTTCAATAACCGGGACTTATCATTTGGCGTCAGCCTCCGGCACGAGTAATTTTTCGCCGGAAACGGAACACGGCTTCTTCTACTTCATGCCGTGATCCCGAAAAGTGAACATACATACGCGGTATAGTAAATACAGGGGAGAATGATAACTGATCCTCCGGTTTTACATGGGCTTTCCATTTCTCTGCCATTAAAGTAAGGCCATGTTGCGGATCATCGTTTTCGCTGGTTTCAGCACCGATTTCCCGCAGATAGCTGATGATATGATTTCTCGGGATGCCACGTACTTCCAGTTCTTGTTCATACATACCCCCGTGTTGTCCGTGATCAACAGGGAGATTCATTGTCCGCCACCGCCAACCGGGGGAAACAGAGCCAGTTGATCTTTTTCATCGAGGATCGTATCCAGTCCGTTGCCGTGAATGATATTTTTTCCATTGACGAATACATGGACGAACGGAAGCAACTGACCGTCTTCTGCGAACAATTCTTCCTTCATCGGAGGATACTGATCAATGATTTGTTGCAGGACATCGCGAACGGTCAAATTTGCGCGGTGGGGAATCTCCCAATCCTTTAAGCCGCAAATTTCTCGAAAGGTGGCAAATACTTTGATTTTCATATCATCCCTCCCAACTACCTGACACAGGTCTTTATCATCATATTATGAATTTAAGTTACTCTTTTGACAAGTTAGAATGTGTACGGATATGAAAAGGAGTCAAGGAGGAGCCATGAAATTTTTTAATGTTCATACAGTAGAAGAAACCTGTCGTGTCATTGATGAACAGTTTCACCCGCTGAAAAAAATTGTTTCCAAACCGATCTCTGAGGCCTTGGGTCATGTTCTTGCAGAGGATGTTCTATCTCCGGAAAATATCCCTCCCTTTGCCCGTTCCACCGTTGACGGTTTTGCGGTAAGAGCAAAGGATACCTACGGGTCATCACAATCCCTGCCGTCGTTTTTGACGATAACGGGAAAAATCGAAATGGGGAAAGAGGCGAATGTCCCTGTCCGGGAAGGTGAAGCGCAATACATTCCAACGGGCGGCATGATGCCCCCCGGTGCCGACAGTGTGGTTATGATTGAACACGTCGAAGAGGTCGGAAATATCCTCAACGTCTTTGAACAGGTGTCACCCGGAGAAAATGTGATTCGTGCCGGAGACGATGTAAAAGACGGGGAGATTATTCTTTCGGAGGGACACCGTCTCAGACCGCAGGATCTCGGCGCCCTTTCGGCAGCGGGCAGAACATACGTGAAAGTCTATCAAAGGCCGGTGGTCGCCGTTTTGTCTACCGGTGACGAGATTGTTCCTGCCGATAAGAAGGAGCTTGCACCCGGAGAAGTCCGGGATATCAACGGCATGACCGTCTCATCCATCCTGAGGGAGATGGGATGCGAAGTGATCGAGGGCGGTATTGTCGGCGATGAATATGACCGCTTTTTGCAACGTGCCACCGAATTGTTTCACCAATCTGATTTTTTGGTACTGTCCGGAGGAAGCTCGGTTGGTACCAGGGACTTCACTACGCAGGTACTGCAATCCCTCGGCGAGCCCGGAATTCTCGTTCACGGTGTTTCCGTAAAACCCGGCAAGCCGACCATCATTGCCCGGGCAGGAGAAAAGCCGATCCTGGGATTACCGGGACATCCTGCATCGGCGATGATCATATTTGATTTGTTCGGCCGGCGCATCATCGAGCGGCTGGAGGGATATCGGCGCTCTCAAGTTGATCCGCGGATTCCCGCCCGATTGTCACGAAACATCCCTTCCGCTGCCGGACGGTCCGATTATATCCGGGTGAAACTGGATTATCGGGAAGATGGCGTCTGGGCCGTTCCTGTATTCGGGAAATCCGGGCTGATTCGCACACTGGTTGAGAGCGACGGCATTGTCGAGATTGATTCAGGCAAGGAAGGGGTTTTGGAAGGAGAGATTGTGAAAGTGAGGTTATTCCGAATATGAAAAAGGATATGCGCAAAATTTATCTGGAGGACACACCACTCGCTGAAGCACAAAAAGAATTTTTAAGCAGGGTTGAGTTTCATAGGGTGAAAGAGACCATTCCCACCACGAAAGCCCGCGGACGGGTGACTGCCGAACCCGTTTTCGCCCGCGTATCGATGCCCAATTATCATGCATCGGCGATGGATGGAATTGCGGTCAAGGCGGAAACAACATACGGGGCACATGAGCAGGAACCGAAACAGTTAAAAAAAGATCGTGATTATGTGGTGGTGGATACGGGAGATCCCATTCCCCCCGGTTTTGATGCCGTGATTATGATTGAAAATTTGCATCAGATTGATGATCAAACAGTCGAGATTATCGAACCGGCATCTCCATGGAAGCATATTCGTCCCATCGGCGAAGATGTGGTGGTCGGTGAAGTGATCGTGCCGGCAGGACATCAATTGCGGCCTGTGGATCTGGGAGCGCTCCTTGCCGGAGGAAATGTGGATGTTACGGTATGGGCGAAACCGAAGGTTGCGGTTATCCCCACCGGAACAGAACTGATTCCTCCCGGCCGTGAAGTGATGCGGGGAGAAATTATCGAATTTAACGGTACCGTTTTTTCAGCCTATCTTGAGGAGTGGGGAGCGGAACCTCTTTATAAAGGAATTGTAAAAGATGACTATGAAAGCATCAAAGAAGCGATCAGGAAGGCAGCGGACGAGGCTGATGTCGTTTTGATCAATGCCGGTTCTTCTGCGGGTACAGAAGATTTTACCGTACACGTGATCGGTGAACTGGGTGAAGTGGTCACCCACGGTGTCGCAACCCGGCCGGGAAAACCGGTAATTCTCGGACTGGTTAACGGAAAACCCGTGGTAGGGTTGCCCGGTTATCCGGTTTCCGCCTACCTCAATCTTGAGTGGTTCGTTCGTCCGCTCATACATAAATATCTCGGTCTATCAGAACCCGAGCGCAATCGCCTAAAAGTGAAGTTGGGTCGTCGCATCGTATCTTCGATGGGATCGGAAGACTTTGTGCGTATGAACATCGGCAAAGTAAACGGGGTTTATGTGGCTAACCCCCTGACCCGTTCCGCCGGTGTCACCATGTCGATGGTCCGTGCCGACGGATTATTGCGTGTACCTTCTGAAAGTACCGGATACGAGCAGGGAGATGAAGTGGAAGTAGAATTGTACCGCCCGCTCAGGGATATTGAAAACACCGCCGTAATTACGGGAAGCCATGATCTCACGGTGGATCTGCTAAGTTCTTTTATCCGCCAGAAAAATCCCGATCTGTATATCACATCCTCCCACGTGGGCAGTATGGGTGGAATCCTCGCCGTTCAAAAGGGAGAATGTCACGCAGCAGGCGTTCACCTGTTTGATGACGAGAGTGGAACCTATAACATTCCCTTTATCGAACAGCATTTGCCTCAACAGGAGATCGTGTTGATCAATCTGGTTTATCGCGAGCAGGGATGGATGGTGAAAGCGGGCAATCCGAAACAGATACACACTTTATCGGATCTGACCCGGGAGGATGTCGTATTTATTAACCGCCAGCGCGGTTCGGGGACCCGATTGTTACTGGATTATCTGTTAAAACAGGAAGGGATCTCACGGGATGAAATTTACGGGTATGAGAACGAAGCCGTTTCCCATCTCAGCGTGGCTGCAGCGGTTGCCGGCGGCAGTGCCGATGTCGGTCTCGGAATATTATCGGCGGCTAACGCGATGGAACTGGAATTCATCTCTGTCGGTGAAGAACGTTATGATTTGATCCTGACACGTTCCTTCTATGAAAGCGATGCAGGCAGTGCCTTTTTGGAAGTGGTGAACAGCCCGCAATTCAAAGAACGTGTTGAACAACTCGGAGGGTACAGTTGCCGCGACAGCGGGAAAATTTTGTATCAAAACTTTTAGTACTTTTCCAGATGTATTCAAGTCCCTAATCCTTTACAATAAAAGGAGAGAATAATCGCAATGAATGAACATGATCCTCTGACGCATATGAATGAACAAAAACGGGCGAGGATGGTCGATATTTCCGACAAGTCGCCCACAAAAAGAACAGCCGTGGCAAAAAGCCGGGTTCAGATGCAACCGGACACGCTCAAACGAATCAAAGACGGTAAGGTGGGGAAGGGGGATGTGCTTGCTGTTGCCCAGGTGGCCGGTATCATGGGCGCGAAGAAAACATCGGAGCTGATCCCGATGTGCCATCCGATCCCGATCACCGGTGTGGACATCCGCTTTGAGGACAATGATCATGACACGCTGTATGTTGAAGCGATTGTGAAAACCACCGGCCAGACAGGAGTGGAGATGGAAGCACTGACTGCGGCAAGTGCTGTTGTATTAACCGTGTATGACATGTGTAAGGCGATGGATAAAGGAATGATCCTCGGACCCACCTATTTACAAAGGAAAACGGGAGGAAAAAGCGGTGACTTTTCCCGGGAGGAGATGGATCTGAACGAATAGAATGCATGGGGGTGACATCCGGTTTGAAAAAACAGGAGAACAGGGAAAATCAAAACAAAATCATTGATCAGATGAAGCGGCCGTTGAGGGATTTACGGATTTCGGTGACGGACAAGTGTAATTTTCGTTGCCGCTACTGTATGCCTGAGGAAATCTTTGGACCCGACTATCCGTTTTTGCAACGGGAACAGTTACTCAGTTTTGAAGAGATGGAACGACTGGTCCGCATCTTTGTGTCGCTTGGCGTGGAAAAAATTCGAATCACGGGTGGCGAACCCTTGCTGCGACGCGATTTACCCGCGTTGATAGAAAAGATCAGAAAAATTGAAGGTGTGCAAGATATCGCCATGACCACCAACGGTTCCCTTTTGCCCAAATTTGCTGAATCATTAAAAAATGCCGGATTGGATCGTGTCACGGTCAGTCTCGACAGTCTCGATGATGAGCGATTCGGACGCATGAACGGCAGAGGCTACAAAGTGAAGCAAGTGCTTGAGGGAATCGAAGCGGCCAAGGCGGCCGGATTCCCCGTCAAAGTCAACATGGTGGTGCAAAAAGGGGTCAATGATCAGGATGTAATGCCGATGGCCCGCTATTTCCGCGGCACAGGGCATATTCTTCGTTTTATTGAATTCATGGATGTCGGGAACAGCAACGGATGGAAGCTGGATCAAGTCCTTTCGGCTAGAGAAATTATCGATATGATTAACCGTGAGATGCCTCTTGAACCGGTCAACCCCAATTACTTTGGTGAAGTAGCCAGCCGTTACCGCTACAAAGGTACGGATGAGGAGATCGGAATCATCGCCTCCGTGACGCAGGCGTTCTGTTCCACCTGTACCCGGGCGCGCATCTCCGCTGAGGGTAAGCTGTACACCTGTTTGTTTGCCACAGAGGGACATGACCTGCGCGATCCCCTTCGCAGCGGAGAATCGGATGATGATATCATGAAACGAATTGAAGAAATCTGGCAACTGCGCGAGGATCATTACTCGGAAATCCGGCTCAGCCAGACCGAAGGATTAAAAAGAAAAAAAGTGGAGATGTATCATATCGGGGGATGATGAAGGAGATGAATCATCCTTCACATTTACCGTAAACAAGGCTGAAAACCTTTCGCAACTTGATTGCGGAAGGTTTTTCAGGATCGGAGCGAAGGGAGAGGAGAGATTTGATGAGAGCATCCTTATTTATTACCTGTCTGTCGGATATTTTTTATCCCGGTGTCGGCAAAAGCATGGTAAAAGTTCTGGAGCAAAACGGGGTCGAGCTCGATTTTCCGGAGGGACAAACCTGTTGCGGCCAGCCTGCCTATAACAGCGGATACAGAAGTGAAGCCCGGCAGGCAGCGGAGCAAATGATCCGTGTATTCGAAGAGAGTGTGTATGTTGTTACGCCTTCCGGATCCTGTTCGGCCATGATTCGTCATTATTACCCGCAGTTGTTCGAGGATGATCCGGATCTGAAGAGAAAGGCTCAACAATTGGCCGATAAAACTTACGAATTTTCTGAATTTATGATTAAGGTGTTAAAAGTTGAACAGGACCGAATCCGCGCCGAATTACGCGGAACGGCAACCTACCATCATTCCTGTCATATGATGCGGGGAATCGGTGTAAGGGACGAGCCACTGCAATTATTAGGGATGGTCAGGGGATTAACATTGAAAGAACTCCCCTATGCCGAGGATTGTTGCGGGTTCGGCGGGACTTTTTCTGTAAAAATGAGCACCATTTCAGAAGCGATGGTGGATGAGAAAGTGAATCATATTGTGGAAACGGGTGCTGAGTATCTGATCGGCTCAGACCTCGGCTGTTTGATGAATATCAGCGGCCGCCTGCGCCGTCTCGGGCATGAGATTAAAGTGTTGCATGTTGCCGAAGTTCTGGCAGGGGAGGGATCTGTAAAATGAGCCATGTTCAACCGATCCCCTTTTCTCGTCGAGTGGACAAAGCATTGAAGGATCCCGTATTGCAAAAAGCGGTCCCTATTTCTCAAGATCGCCTGAGACAGGGACGAATCGAGGCGGGAGAAGTCCTCGGCAACGTGGAGGAATGGCGGAAACGCGCCGAAGAGATTCGCCGTCACACCATTGAAAATTTAGACAGTTATCTTGAGCAGTTGGCGGAAAATGTGCAAAAAAATGGGGGTCACGTTCATTTCGCCGGAGACGCTAACGAAGCGGTGCATATCATTCAGCAGATTGCCCGTGAAAAAAAAGTGCGTACCGCGGTCAAATCCAAATCGATGGTTACCGAAGAAATCGGCCTTAATCGAGTCTTGGAGGATATGGGAATCGAAGTCGCAGAAACGGACCTCGGCGAATATATTATTCAGCTTGCCGGGGAGACTCCCTCACATATCATCGCACCGGCCATCCATAAAACAAGGGAAGAGGTCTCACGCTTGTTTTCGCACGTCGGCGGAAAACCATTGTCTTCTGACACGCGGGAATTAACGGCGTTCGCCCGGGCACAATTGCGAAAAAAATTTTTGGAAGCAGATCTCGGCATATCGGGATGCAACTTTGCCGTGGCTGAATCGGGTTCCGTTGTCCTTGTCAGTAACGAAGGGAATGCCCGCATGACCACGACTCTGCCAAAAACCCATATTGCCGTAATGGGCATGGAACGGATTGCTCCCACCTGGCAGGATCTCGATGTTCTGCTTTCCATGCTGGTTCGAAGTGCGACCGGACAAAAACTGAGTGTGTATGTGACGGCCCTGACCGGACCGAGACGGGAGGAGGATCTGGATGGACCGGAGGATTTCCATCTGGTCATTCTCGATAATGGGCGTTCCGAAATTCTGGGAGGAAAATATCAGGAGATGTTGCACTGTATCCGCTGCGGTGCCTGTTTAAATGTGTGTCCCGTCTACCGCCACATCGGCGGACATGCCTACAACAGTGTGTACAGCGGTCCGATGGGTGCGGTGCTGACTCCTCTTTTGCAGGGGTATGAAGGGTATGAGGAACTGCCCTATGCTTCCAGTCTGTGCGGGGCCTGTTCGGAGGCATGTCCGGTGCGTATTCCCCTGCATGACCTGTTGATCGAACATCGTCAGGATATGACGGAGCATAAAAAATCGCAGGCTCCCGCGTTTGAAAGGATGGCGATGAAAGCTTATCGATACATCACCACCCTTCCCGGTGTCTATGAAAAAAGCATCAAGTGGGGCGGACGTTTATCCGGTTTATATGCAAAGGATGACCGGCTGGAAAAAGGACCTGGACCTCTTCAGGGCTGGACGGATTCCCGAGATTTTCCGCGACCTGCAAAGCAGTCCTTTCGCGAGTGGTGGCGGGAAGAAAAAGGAGGGCGTTCATAATGGATCAACAGGTGTTTTTGCAACGAATCGCAGATCGGCTGGGACGTTCACGACGAAGCGGTGTGACCACTCCTCACTGGGAAACCCATCCCTCGCAACATGTAGCGGTGACCGCAACCAGAGAAGAACGGGTGGAGCAGTTTATGTCCTCTCTAAATGGACTGGATGTGGAAGTTGCACGGGTTACATCTCCTGATGCAGTCGCGGATCAAATTTTACAATGGATCGAGGAGTCGGGAATCCGATCCGTTGTTTATCAGGATGACGATCGTCTGGAAAGACTGGACATACCCCGTCGGCTCGCTGAAAAAGAAGAGTTGGAGACGGTCAAATGGGGTACGGACGACGTATCCTGTGAAGAGAGAAATAAAAGCCTTGAGCGGATTGAGATGGGCATTACCATGGCCGATCTCGGACTTGCCGAAACTGGATCGGTGATTTTGTTCAACGGAGGAGGAAAAGGACGTATGACCAGTCTTCTTCCCCCGGTTTATGTGGCGGTGATCCAATCATCGCAAATCGTTCCACGGCTCACCCAGGCCCTTGAGGAAATCGAAAGTCGCAAAGACAATCTGCCTTCGTGCATCAATTTCATTACAGGTCCCAGCCGCAGTGCCGACATTGAGATGGATTTAAGTCTCGGCGTCCACGGACCCGGATCGGTATATACAGTCGTGCTGGAAGATGATCTGTCATCATAAACTTCGTTGTACCGGATAACATTATTTGATAGAGTAATATAATAGGTATTCATATGGAAAAGGAGAAGATGGACATGGAAATGATGGATGCTAACCAGATTATCGAGTACATTCAAAAGAGCGAAAAAAAGACACCGGTAAAAGTTCATTTGAAGGGAAAGCTGGACGGGATCGATTTCGGTTCTGCGATTAAATCCTTTATTACCGGAAACGTCGGTGTTCTTTTTGGAGACTGGAAAGATGTGAAGCCGGTTCTCGATGGGAATCGTGATAAAATAGAGGATATTGTAGTCGAACATGACCGCCGCAATTCGGCGATTCCGTTACTGGATATGAAAGAGATTGAAGCCCGTATCGAACCGGGTGCGGTCATCCGCGAAAACGTAACCATCGGCAAAAATGCGGTCATTATGATGGGAGCGATGATCAACATTGGTGCGGTCATCGGCGAAGGAACGATGATTGATATGAATGCTGTCGTCGGCGGACGGGGAACAATCGGAAAGAATTGTCACATCGGTGCCGGAGCGGTAATAGCCGGTGTGATCGAACCCCCTTCGGCTACTCCGGTTATCATTGAGGATGATGTTGTTGTCGGAGCCAATGCCGTAATCCTCGAAGGCGTACGGGTCGGAAAAGGTTCGGTTGTGGCAGCAGGGGCTGTTGTGATCGAAGATGTGCCTGAAAATGTGGTGGTTGCTGGAACACCGGCTCGGGTGATCAAAGAAATTGATGACAAAACCCGGTCCAAGACGGAAATTAAACAGGAGCTTCGTCAACTCTAATCCGGGCGGATCCGGAACAGAAAGAAAGGAGGGTCCGCGGATGGCAACAATGGACCCGTTTATAGAAGTTCGACGACAATTGCATCAGATTCCGGAACTGGGATTTGAAGAATTTAAAACACAGCAATTTATCCTTGATTTCTTAAACACCCTGCCTCGGGAGCGCATGGAGATCCGCACCTGGAGGACAGGTGTTCTCGTAAAAATCAATGGTTCAAACCCCTCCAAACGCATCGGTTATCGTGCTGATATGGACGGGTTGCCGATCGAGGAGGAAACCGGATACGACTTTCGTTCACTTCATCCCGGCCGAATGCATGCCTGTGGTCATGACATTCATATGGCGATCGCCCTCGGGCTGGTGACTTACTTTGTCTCGAATCCTCCGCAGGATGACTTGATATTTATCTTCCAACCTGCCGAAGAGGGACCGGGTGGTGCTCTTCCTATGCTGGAGAGTGAGGAGTTTAAGGCATGGAAACCGGATATGATCATGGCACTTCATATTGCCCCCGAATATCCTGCAGGAACCATTGCCACAAGACCCGGAATTCTTTTTGCCAATACGTCAGAGCTATTTATTGATTTGATCGGAAAAGGAGGACATGCTGCTTATCCCCATCGTGCCAATGATATGGTAATAGCTGCTGCCCATTTGGCCACGCAGATCCAGAGTATTATCTCCCGTAATATGGATCCTCTTGACTCGGCGGTTATTACCATCGGAAAGATCGAAGGAGGAAACAAGCAGAATGTGATTGCTGAAAAAGCTAGACTGGAAGGGACCATCCGTACTTTATCCATGGAAGCGATGGAAAAAATTAAATCCCGTATCGAAGCCCTCGTAGCGGGGATTGAAACGGGGTTTGAATGTCGCACGCGAATCGACTACGGTGCCAACTACTGTCAGGTTTACAATCATGAACAGTTGACACGTCAATTCATGGACTACGTTCAAAATAGGGTGGAAAGAATCAATGTAAAGGAATGCAGGGAGGCCATGACCGGGGAGGATTTTGGATATTTTCTCAGGGGAATTCCGGGCTTTATGTTCTGGCTGGGCGTAGATACACCCTATGACCTCCATTCCTCCAGACTGACACCCGATGAAAAAGCGATTCCAGTCGCGATCGACTTGATGGTTTCCTACATCGAACATCTTTTTGATGTCCATTTAAAACCGTGATAAAGAAAAAATAAACAGTTCACAGTTTTACCGAAGCCGGGGGTTTCCCCGGCTTAAATTGATAAAAACTTCCTGATTTTTGATTTGATGCTGTCCATTCCTATGGCAAAACCGAGGCCCTGATTGGACTTGATGATAAAAGCATTCATTCCGATGGCTTCTCCTCTCATGTTAATCAACGGCCCTCCGCTGTTGCCCGGATTAATGGCGGCATCTGTCTGAATGATATCTTCATAAACTTTATCTGCGATACGGATCGGGCGGTTTTTACCGCTGATGATGCCTGTCGTCACCGATTGATCCAAACCCAGTGGATTACCGATGGATATGACCCATTCGCCTACTTTTGATGCACCGGATGATCCCAGTGGCAGGGGAGACAAATGTTTTCGTGTATGAATTCTCAGTACAGCGATATCATGGAGGCGGTCGGACCATACTTTTTCTGCGTCCGTAATGGTACCGTCCGCTAACTTTACGGTAATTTGTCTGGCATTTTGAATTACGTGTTCGCTGGTCAAAATATAACCGCGGGGATGGAAAATAAATCCAGAACCAAAACCGCGATTTTGGGAATGATAAGGGTGACCGGGAAATAACAGGTCAAAAAGGTCGTTGATATCATTGGTCCGTGATTTTTCCTTGGTTTCTATGGAAACGATGCTTTTTCTCGCCTTTTCCACAATGGGAACGAAGAAATTATTGCCGGCGAATGAAGTTTCCGGTTTTCTTTTATGTTGTTGATAGAGATAGGTCCATTTTCTTTTCACAACACGCCCTCCTTTGGGTGTCGGTCTTTTTCATACTATGCATGTTTTGAAAAGATGCTTTTCGATTCATCATGGAATAGGCTTTTTTAACGAAAATGGGCAGGAATCTGCAGTTGAATTGTAGAATGTTTGTAGAATTACAAGTTGATTTGTAGACTTTCATAGTTTGCATCCATGTGTGATGGGGGAATCGTAATTCATGAATGCTCATATTCTGGTTATTGATGACACAGAGGAAATAACAGAGATTATTTCCATAGCCTTGCTTCATGAAGGATATCATGTTACGTCTTTTCATACAGGGGAAGATGCACTCCATTATCTTCATGATGAGAATCGCCCTGATATCATATTGCTTGATATCCTGCTCCCTGATATCAACGGAATTGATTTACTTCATCAGATCAAACAGATTGACGAAACCATTCCTGTGATTATGATCACGGCATTCGCCGAAGTGAAATCTGCCGTAAAAGCAATGAAAGCAGGGGCAAGTGATTACGTGAGCAAGCCTTTCAAACTGGAAGAGTTAAAATCGGTCATTCGTCAGAACTTACAGGGAGTCAGAGCAGATATGGCGAATCGTCCCGCACCTACTCTCGAAGAAGTGGAAAGGGAATATATTAAACAAACGTTGATCGAGTTCAACGGAAACCGCAGAAAAGCGGCAGATGCCCTGGGAATCAGTGTTCGTGCTCTATACTATAAAATAAAACAATATGATCTCGGAAATATTTAATCGTTTTAACTTTCTGTCAAATGGGGAATATTATGAGTAAAAGAAGATTTCCATTTTGTCAGGAGGTTGTATAAAGATGATCAATTCTGAGGGTCCTGCTTCTGCCTTTTCCATTTTTGCCGGAGATCATTTTAAGCCGATTTTGTGGAAAGCCGATTTTGATATGGAATTTTCATCGGAGTGTCTTTATTGCGGAAAGGAAGAATTAAGAGGGTACCATGTTGAAGACGAACGGGGAGTTGCAGGTCGGGTGGCCGTTTGTCCCACATGCTTTAAGGTAAATGCGACCTATTAGTATGGCTCCTGATTCCACCCTGTTGTCGAATCGTGTCATTTTATGATAATATTTGTGAAAGAAAAGGTGATGAAAAATAAAGGAATTTAACGAGGAGAAGGGGAATTTATATTAATCACTGAAAAAGAAAGAAGATGTTGACCATCATGAAGGTGTGGTATTCATGAATCAAACCCAGCCTGTCAACTGGTTTACTGTTACGACCGGTTTATTTGGTTTACTATTGTTTTTGTATCGCGGTATCATTTCCTTTCCATCCGACTGGAAGGTTATTTTGTTTTTATCCATCTTTACAATTTTGCTATATTTATGGGAGATCAGACTGCCGGGCGGCCATCTTTTATCATTTATTTCCATCGGTTTTCTTTCTTCCCTGTTTATATACGGCATCAACGCGGCCAGCTGGGTTGTATTTTTTACGGTCCTTTTTTCTTTATTTCGCAGAAAAGGAGAATTCATCAAAGTTTTCTTTAATTTCGGCGTGTTCATATTCATGATCAATGCCACTTACCTCACATATCTCCTTTTGACCGGACATAATTTCCCGGTATTGTTTGATGATTATCTTGCCATAATCATCAGTTTGCTTGCCTACTCGATTGTCAACATTTCATGGATATACTTTTATCACATCATCTCTTATCAACGAGATCCCCGTCAGGTTTTTCGGGAAATTACCAGTTCATTGAGTACTTTTTTTGTAACTGTTTTACCTGCTCTGGTCTTTTCCATCACTCTTGCTTATCAGCCCGTTCTGGGCTCGATCAGTTTACTCATCATCATCGGACTTATCCACCATAATTTTAACAAGTATTATTCTTTGTTTGACAAATATGAACAGGTTTCCATGATGGCCTCAACCGACGAGGTGACGGGTCTCTACAATCATCGTTATTTTCAGGAACAGCTTCATCGGTTAATGAATGATGAGATTACTTCCGATATGCCGATATCAATCATCTTTATCGACATAGACTATTTCAAAAAATATAATGACACATTCGGCCACCCTGCCGGCGATAAACTCCTGAAGGATATGGCCGTTATTCTGAAAGAGAGTTTTCGCTCTACGGATATTGTTGCGCGGTATGGTGGAGAGGAATTTGTTGTGATTGCCTGTGATGTGGATGAGAGGGCGGCGTTTCGTATTTCCGAACGCGTACGAGCACGGGTGGAAAGCTACCCTTTTTTCGGTGCGGATAAGCAGCCCCACGGCCGTTTAACCATTTCCTGCGGAATCGCTACTTATCCCCATCACACCCGAGACAGGGAAGAGTTGATTGAATTTGCGGATCAGGCACTTTATCAGGCCAAATCCCTCGGTAAAAACCGGGTGTGTATTTTTGGCGAGTCCGGTTTGGAACCGCAACAATCGGTAAGATAATTCGAATCGAGGTCTAATTCGGTATAAAGCAGAGGAAAAGGCTGTTTTTCACAGCACAGTTCCCATTACGATACGGTATGCTTGATGATCCTTCCGAGAGACGGATCTTCCGGTTTGGCATTTTTACATTTCAATAGTAATATTTTGAAATGTGGAGAAAGAGGTGAACCATATTTCAAGGATATTGCTGAGTTAATGTGCAGGCCGGCAGATTTCTTGCGAAACAAAATCAAAGGAGGATCATGAGAACGCATGTTACAATCTGACTCGGATCATGAAGCGAACAGGGAGAGAATCTGGAAACAGGTAAAAGAAAATAATATACAATTCATCCGGTTACAGTTTACGGATATTTTCGGATTTGCCAAAAATGTTGCGATTACCCCGGATGAACTGGATAAGGCCATGGATGGAGAGTTAATGTTTGACGGTTCCTCCGTGGATGGATTTGCCAGAATCGAAGAATCGGACATGTACCTCAAACCGGATCTGGAAACTTTCAGCACCATGACCTGGCGTCCCGACGAGCAGGGTGTAGGGTACATGTTCTGTGACGTCTATAATGCGGAAGGACAACCTTTTGAAGGCTGTCCCAGAAACATCTTGAAAAGAACGATCGCTGAAGCGAGGGAAATGGGTTACAGTCTCAATGTCGGACCTGAAGGTGAATTTTTTTTATTTTATACGGATGATAAAGGGCGTCCGGTATTTGATATTCATGATGATGCCGGATATTTTGATTTGTCTCCGGTTGATCGCGGTGAAGATGCACGGCGCGATATTATTTTAACCATGAGAAAACTCGGTTTTTCAATCGAAGCCTCCCATCACGAAGTGGCACCGGGACAACATGAAGTCGATTTTAAATATGACGAAGCATTGCGTATGGCCGACAAATGGATTACCTTTAAACAAATCGTGAAAAATATTGCCAACGTGCACGGACTTTATGCTTCATTTCTTCCCAAACCGTTCGCCGGACAAAACGGGAATGCGATGCATTGCAATCAGTCCCTTGTCAAACAGGGAGACAATGTTTTTTCCGATCCCGATCATGAACTGGGATTAAGTCAGACGGCTTTATATTATGTGGGAGGATTGCTTAAACACGCCAGAGGCATTGCCGCTGTCTGTAATCCCACCGTGAACTCATATAAACGATTACTCCCCGGGTATGAAGCTCCTACCAATATTACGTGGTCCGCTTCCAATCGTTCCGCACTGATTCGCGTCCCCATAGCCAACGGACAATCGACCCGTATCGAACTGAGAAATCCCGACCCCACCGCAAATCCGTATCTGGTTTATGCTGTGATGTTGAGAGCCGGTCTTGAAGGGATCAAGAACAAAATTGAACCTCCTCCGGCAGTGGACAAAAACATATTTGATCTGAGTGAGGCAGAAAGACGGGATTACCAAATCGGCCGATTCCCGCGCAGCCTGCTGGAGGCACTCGATGAAATGGAAAAAGATGAACTGGTACGGAAAACCCTCGGTTCCCATGGTTTTGAATCATTCATCAAGGCCAAACGCAAAGAATGGGAAGAATATGAAGAACAGGTGCATGAGTGGGAGATCAAAAAATATCTATCGCAATATTAAACAAAGTGCCCCCCTGACTGTGAAGAAAAGGGGGGCTTTCCAATATCAAAGAAAAGACTTGATGGTGTAATAAAGATCATCCGGTGCCCGCACACCGAAAAAAGTATGTACCACTTCACCGTTACGAAATAGTTTCAGGGCAGGAATACTGCGAATGCCTAAGGATGAAGAAAGATTCCCCGAGTTTTCAACATTACATTTCAACAGGGGAAAGGAAGGCAGACTGGAAATAACTTGTTGAAGATTTCTTTCCATCATCGTACAATAACCACATGAAGGTGCGGAAAATAAGACTCCGATCAATCCTTTTTCCTTCTGAATGATCTGTTTAATTTCCCGTTCATCAGTATATATCAGATTCATTTAAATCCCTCCACGGATGCGACGTCTTTCAATTTTTTGAAAAAAGGTGATCCTATGCCAAATGTCTGGACCCATATATTTTTCGGAGAAAAATTGGTGCAGAAACCTCCTTTTCAGGATAAAATTTCATCCTATGAAACTTTGTTTCGCTTTGGTACCCAGGGACCCGATTTTTTCTTCTATCACCGATTTTGGCCCTGGCATAAGGAAAAGGAAGGACCCCTGCTGGGCGAAAAAATGCATCATCAACACTGCGGATTTTTCTTGATGGACATGATCGATTATGTAAAAGAACAGGGATGTCCTCCCGAACTGGTCGCTTATGTTTCAGGTTTTGTCACCCATCATCTGCTTGATCGTACAACCCATCCTTATATTTTTTACCATTCCGGTTCAGGCAAACCCCACAGCAAATGTGAAATCATCATCGACACTCTTTTATTAAAAAAGTGGAAGGGGAAAGATGCCTGGCGTCATCCCGTATTTTCACAGATCCATGTCGGCTCTTCACTTCCGCCGGCAGTGATTCAATTATATCAGAAATTGCTCCCCCGTTATTATCCGGATCATGCAGAAGGCATTTCGGGGAACCTGATAAATGATTCATACCGGGACATGATTCGGGCGCTGCGATTTCTGTTCGACCCATCCGGAATCAAAAATAAATTGTTGCCATCCATGATGTCCTGGTACAGCTATCAAAAAAAGATCCCCGAAGGGATCGATTTTTTAAATGAATCAAATCATGTCTGGCGACACCCCGTACTCGACGATGCCGGAGAACGACGGGAAAGTTTTCCCGAGCTCTTTCAACAGGCCGTTGAAGAAGGAACAGAGATCATGCAAACCCTGTTCCATTACTGGTACAATGCAGCTGAGGGAGAAAGTGATCAGATCCGCGCGAAACTAAAATCACAAATCGGCAATGTAAATTATGATTTCGGTCTGGACTGTACGAAACAGTGGGAGATCAAACATGTTCAATTTTTCCCCTGTTTTAAATCATCTCAATCATGAACGACCCGGGCTTCACGGCGTCCCTTTTCAACATCGACTGTGGTCAGGAGGATAAGACCCAGTACAAATAATATCAATAGTGAGAAAATACCGCCGCGTCCTGAACCGGTCAATTGCGTCATCATTCCGAACAACATCGGGCCGAGGATGGCGGAAAATTTATTGGACACTCCGTAAAAACCGAAGAATTCGGAAGTCCGGTTGACAGGAATCATACTGCCATAGATGGACCGGCTTAACGCCTGGCTTCCTCCCTGAACAAATCCGACGATTACGGCAAGTATGTAAAAATGAAGGGCTGTGGACATGAAGGAGCCTCCTAGGGTGATTCCTATATAGATCAGTAACGCAATGTAGAGCGCTCTTTTTGCCCCGATCGTTCCCGCGATTTTTCCAAACAACAGGGAAAAAGGAATCCCGACAAACTGGGTGATCAACAGGGCGGCGATTAAGTCGCTCGATCCAATCCCCAGTTCCCGTCCGTAAACGGTAGCCATTTTGATAATCGTACTGATTCCGTCATTGAATAAAAAGAATGCGATCAAAAATTTCACCAGTTCACGATAATGTTTGATATGAGTCATCGTTGTGCGGATTCGAGAAAAACTGACCGCCGGGTAGCGCCACAGAGGAAGCGGGGCGTTGTCCGGATTTTTTTGTTCATGGACATGGCGGAAAAAAGGGATGGAAAACACAATCCACCAGATTCCGACACTGACAAATGAAAGCTTGGTCGCTGTGATCGTGTCGGGAAGAAAGAAGAGGGAAGGAAACTGGATCATCATCAGGTCAATAAAAAGCAACACACCGCCGCCGAGGTAACCGAGTGCATAGCCGCGGGTAGAAATCCGGTCGATATTGTCATGGTCGGTGATTTCGGGGAGAAATCCGTCATAAAATACATTTCCGCCGGAGAATCCGATGGTCCCCAGAATGACGAGAAATGATGCAAGCAAATAGTTGCCTTCACCCACAAATGCCATCAGAGCGGAAGCTATTGCCCCCATAAATGCAAAAAACATTAAGAACTGCTTTTTTGACCGGGCGTAATCGGAAATCGCACCCAGTATCGGAGCTAATACGGCGATGATGATCATGGCGATCGATAGTATGCAGTGGCGGTGGCATCATCGAGATGTCCGGCAGCCACATCCTGAAAATAGATCGGCAGGACAGAAGCCATCATGACCGTAGCGAAAGCGGAGTTGGCCCAATCATACATGGTCCACCCGAAAATCGCTTTTTTATCCTTTCCCATTCACAACACCCTCCTTGACGGGACAGTAAAATATATATTTATCATACCAGTGTTTTCCCTTTGTGAATATATAAAAAAAGGGATGAACATTCTTCATCCCGTACCTTGTTCGTTTCGATATTATTCCATTAAGCGGTCTTTCGCGGTTTCATAATCCATGTCAAGTTCAAAGATCATGCGAAGATTAGACTGATATTGAATGCGCTGCTTCATATGTTGATATAAAATCGGTCTTTCATGCTTGATTACGGTGACGATTTCCACCATCGGCGGGTATGATTCACCCCGATTTCTCAGGAGACCGTCCAAAAAACTCAATCCTTTTTCCACATCTTTTTTATCATCCTTTACACTTCGCAAAAATGACCAAAAAGAATTGTTGACGTTGAGCTGATTCATATACCACTACACCTTCTTAATCGACATTTTTCTTTATTTAAATACAATACGTAAATCAGTCCGGTTTTCGGTCCGTATTATTAAAAAAAAGAAGGTTGATTTTTCAACCCTCTGATTACTGACGTATTTATTTTATTTTAGCCGAGCGCTTGAGACGGCTGTTTTTTTGTTGTTCTTCAAATAATTTGCGCAAATGTTCCCGGGAGGTCAGGTTCTTACCTTTGTTCTTAATTTTAACCACGCGGTTTCCTCCTTTAAATTGCAAATCGAACAACAAGGACTACACTTCAATTATAAATTGTCAGTAAATAATAATCAATATTAAAAAGAATTAAATATTAAAAAGTTTGCATGGTGGACCAGACGTCCAGTTTGGTAAAGACTTTTTTAATGACTTCATCGGTAAATTGAGTGGTTGTTGCACTTCCTCCGAGATCGGCTGTGCGAATGCCCTGATGAACACACTCGATTGTGGACTCGTATATCGCACGTGAAGCCAGTTTTGCCTGATCATCCTGAAAATAAGAGAGCAGGGATGCACATGCCAAAATCATGGCCATCGGATTGGCGATATTTTTCCCCATCAGAGTAGGAGCCGTTCCGTGAGGAGCTTCGGCCATGACCGTTTTTATTTTAAAATCTTCATCAAAACTGAGCAGTACCGATTCCGCTCCGGCAATGGAACCAAACATTTGCAAAACCAGATCACTCAGGCAATCTCCGTCCCTGTTGAGTGCGGGAATGACCATCGGATCTCCGGCTGAACTCAACAGAAGCGCGTAGGTGGCATCAATCAATTGCGGTTCATAAATTACATCGGGATATCGCTTGCTGGCGGCATCCATCTCTTCCTTTAACATTCCCTCGTACACCGGGCTTACGGTATATTTCGGACCTCCGAATACTTTAGCTTTCATTTTTCTTGCGTGCATAAAAGAAAATTCGGCAACGGCACGGCAGGTTTTTCTGTCGATTTTTTCAGTGCGAAAAGCAATTTCATCTACACCCGTTCCTTCCCGCCATTCTTCAGCACCATAGGCATCTCCGACTGCCATTCGTACAACGGAAATCGGAGCATACGTTCCGGCTACGGGACGGATTCCCGGTATTCTGCGTCCGGTGCGGACGATTACTTTTCCGTCAATTTCTTTGCGCAGAATGGCATTGGGACTTCCCACATCTCCCTTTTCCTCGGGTGTGATCGTGGCCGCTTTGAGTCCGAAACCGTATTGTTCCATGGCCTGTGCGGCCTCATAAACCACCTGGTTTTTCGTTTGTCTCCGATTTTCCAGGCTGAGATCGAAGATTTCAAACTCAATCGGAAATCCGGTCACTTCTTTATCGAGGACACGCAGGGCATCCTGCAAAAGTTCCTGACCTGTCTGGTCCCCCTGCATTACCACCACTTTTTGTGAAGGCATGAAAATCACTCCCATCCATTAAATATCCTTTTTTATCTTATCCGCTGTCATTATAACGTAACAGGAAAAAAATAAAAATGTTAATCCGCATGAATCGCACCCCATCTTCAAATATTAAGCATGATACAAGAACATTCAGGAGGGCATAACAACTTATGGTAGATAAAACGCAACTGCAACCGTTGACCAGCAGAGAGTTGTCGGATGTCACCGACCTGTTGACGATCGAAGAATTGTTGGTCAAAAAATATACACAGGCGGCATCCCAATTGTCCGAACTTAAACTGCAGCAATTTTGTCTCGACATGGCAAAACGTCATGAAGATCACTATCAACGTCTTTTTCAATCATTACAACAACATCACCCTAATCCCGTTCAATAGGAGGATCAATCATGTTACAGAACCAGGATATCATGCAGGATTTAAAACAGGATGAAGCAAACCTTCTTCTCTCCTATGCCAGTGCTCTCACAGCCGCCCAGTGCCCCGTTCTACAGCAGGATCTTTCCCTTTATTTCGGGAATACTTTACAAAATTTGAGCCTTGTCTCACAACAGATGGCGGATTATAATTGGGTCACTCCGCAATACGCCCGTGACAGCGATGTTTCCACTGCAGTTGCTTCTTATCAATTGAAATCACAGCAATTGCAACAGTGGATCGAAACGGACGTTTCTCCCCGTCAACAACCGGGGGCGGAAACGACCACATAAAAGTCGAAACATTTTTCCGCTTTAAAGGGTGACAACATCCGATGAATCCGTTATAATTACATTTAATATTTTTTTGCAGAAACAAATGAAAAAGGGAGAGGTGGAGAGAGATGAGCAATTCGAAATTAGAAGAGTTGAGGGAGCGGGTTGATCAGGTCAACCTGCAGATTCTGGAGTTGATTAATGAACGGGCCAGGTTAGTGCAGGAAATCGGGAATGTCAAGCTGAAGCAGGGGATCAACCGATTCGATCCCGAGCGAGAAAGAGAAATGCTGGATCTCATTATTCAACAAAACAAAGGACCCTTTCAGGACAGCACCATTCAACATTTGTTCAAGCAAATATTCAGTGCATCTCTTGAGTTGCAGAAGGATGACCACCGCAAGGAATTACTGGTCAGCCGCAAGAAAAAGAAAGAAGACACCGTTGTTGACGTCAATGGAATCCCGGTGGGGAACGGTCAACCCGTTTTAATTGCCGGCCCCTGTTCGGTTGAAAGCCTCGAGCAGGTAAGAAAAGTGGCGCAAAATCATAAAAACCAGGGCCTGACCTTATTGCGGGGCGGGGCATTTAAACCCCGTACTTCTCCGTATGATTTTCAGGGTCTCGGTGTGGAAGGTTTAAAAATTTTGCGAGATGTCGGCGATGAATTCGGGTTGAAGGTAATCAGTGAGATTGTGGATCCGGCTGACATGGAAACCGCAGTTGAATATCTCGATGTTATCCAAATCGGGGCACGCAACATGCAAAATTTTTCTCTGCTGAAAGCAGCGGGAAAAGTGGATGTTCCGATTTTACTTAAACGCGGACTATCTGCTACCATCGAAGAGTTTATCTACGCCGCCGAGTACATTGTGTCCAGCGGAAATCCCAATGTAATTCTGTGTGAACGTGGGATCCGCACCTATGAAAAGGCGACACGGAATACACTGGATATTTCCGCGGTTCCGATTTTGAAAGGAGAAACCCATTTGCCTGTCGTGGTGGATGTGACGCATTCAACGGGACGACGTGATTTATTGCTGCCGATGTCTAAAGCTGCTCTGGCCTGTGGTGCAGACGGTGTCATGCTGGAAGTCCATCCCGATCCCGATGTGGCCCTTTCCGATGCAAAACAGCAAATCAATATCGAACAATTTAATGAATATCTCGAGGGTTTATACGAATCAGGATTATTTTCCAAACCCGGCGTGACGATCTAAGTCACGCCTTTTTTCTGGCATTTCAGGGAAAAATCCATTATGATAAATATCATTAACGAACAATATTGAAAAGGGATGACCGTATATGACTACAGCTGCTTTAATGATCGGACTGTTTGCTCTGGTGATCAATATTCCTCTCGGTATGTGGCGGGAAACAACGGTTAAATTTTCATGGAAATGGTTTGTGGCCATTCACGCATCAATTCCGCTCATCATCTATTTTCGATATTTGTTTGATATCTCAGGCTGGTGGATTGTGGTGAACATCGTCCTCGCAGTGATCGGTCAAACGATCGGTTCACGATTGCAGCGAAAACGGCATTTGAAACTGGATCATCAGTCTTAGGTGCCTTTTCCATTATTTGATGCTGTGTTAAGATAGAAAAAAAGAAGAAAGAGTGATGCAAAATGGCTATTTATTCAAACATTCTTGTTGCTTATGACGGATCTCCCTTGAGTGACAAAGCACTGGATCAGGCGTTGGAACTGGCACAAGCGGATGAGAACGTTAAACTGCATGTCGTCACAGTGATCGAACCGCTAAAAATTTACGATTATCACATGCAATTATCCTATGATCAGATCCGCAAGCAATATGAAGAAGAAGTTGCTGAGATGCGAAAATCCGTGGAAGAAAAATTACATAACATTCATAATGAAACAAAATGGGTTGAATTAAACGGCTACCCGGCAAAAATGATTATCGAATACGGGGAAGAACATCGTTGTGATCTGATTGTGATCGGAAGTCGCGGTTTAAGCGATTTTAAAGAGATGTTTCTGGGGAGCGTCAGCCACAATGTGGTACAAAGATCTTCCATTCCGGTATTGATCGTTAAGTAATTTTACAATCGCGAGCAAGCAATCGGCAGAGACTATCTGCCGATTTTTTTATTTGGATCAGTCCCGGGTCTTTATTGCTATGAGATGAATTTTGTCGTATGATGAATTTACGCTTATGAAAATCCATTGAAAACCATAATTTTACTAATAAAAAATTTAGTGAAATGAGGGATATTGAATGCCGGTTACGATTTATGATGTTGCCAGGGAAGCAGGCGTATCCATGGCTACGGTTTCACGTGTTGTTAACGGAAATCCCAATGTGAAGCCTTCCACGCGAAAAAAAGTATTACGTGTCATTGAGGAACTGGGTTATCGTCCCAATGCGGTCGCCCGGGGATTGGCCAGCAAGAAGACAACCACCGTGGGGGTCGTGATTCCCGACATTTCCAATCCGTTGTTTGCCGAACTGGCGCGGGGAATCGATGATATTGCCAACATGTATCACTATAATATTATTTTGTGTGATTCCGATCAAAATGTGAATAAAGAAATCAGTTTGATCAACACACTTCTGGAAAAGCAGGTGGATGGTCTTGTTTTCCTCGCCGGAGTCATTACATCCGAACATATAAAAACATTCTCCACCGCTTCGATTCCGATCGTGCTTGCAGCAACCAGAGATGATGAAGAAAAGTGGCCTTCCGTCAATATTGATCATTATCAGGCGGCATACGATGCAACGCGCTGGTTTATTGAAAACGGCCACAGCAAAATCGCCATGATCACGGGTCCGATGGAACATCCTTTAAGAGGCAGGGCACGTTATGAAGGATATGTGCAGGCTTTGATGGATGCGGGAATCCCGTTAAAAGAAGAATGGGTACGATCCAGCAATTTTCGTTATGAGCAGGGGTTGAAACTCACCAATTATTTTCTTGATCTCGATCGGGATCAACGTCCGACTGCGATTTTTACTGCCAGTGACGAACTGGGTATCGCTGCGATTCATGCGATTCAGGACCGGGGACTCCGTGTTCCGGATGACATTGAAGTGATGGGATTTGGAAACATTCGTCTTGCTGAGATGGTACGTCCTCAATTATCAACCGTTGTTCAGCCGATCTATGATATCGGTGCCGTTTCCATGCGTCTGTTAACTAAATTTATGAACGGGGAACACGTTGAGCATAAAACCGTCGTTCTTCCGCATCGCATCGAAGTGAGAAAATCCGCCGTAAAAAAATGAAAATTGATTCGTCAAAAACTGACAAATTATGTTACTATGGGTATAAATCAAGTGATTGAATCAAAATCAAGTGCGGAACTAGGGGAGATGGAATATGTCGCAACGAGAAATCTGGACCCCCATCGGATTAGGGGCCGGGGTCACATTAATTGCTATAGCCATTTTACTGGGTGGAGGTTTGACCGGAGCAAGGGGATTTATCAGCGCCGCATCTTTTATTACGGTATTCGGCGGACTGACGGCAGCATTGTTTGTACATTATCGTCCCGGTGAGTTTAAGACCGCCTGGCTTGTTCTGAAAAAGGTCTTTACACCATCAGACCAGATGGGATATGCACAATTATTGGATACCTTTGTTCACCTCTCACAAAGGGCGAGAAGGGACGGACTCCTGTCCCTGGAACAGGAAGCGGAGGAACTGGACGAACCGTTTATCCGCAAAGGGGTTCTGCTTGCGGTGGACGGAATTGAATCAGACATGATTAAGGAAATTATGACGGCGGAAATGGAAGCGGAAGATCAACGATATCGGCGTGGTCTGGAAATCATCGAGAAGGCGGGTGAATGGGCGCCGGCATGGGGGATGGTCGGTACTTTGATCGGACTGGTGTTAATGCTGCAATCCTTAAACGATCCGAGCAGCCTTGGTCCGCAAATGGCGCTTGCCTTAATCACCACTTTTTATGGCATGGTACTGGCCAATCTGGTTTTTCATCCACTTGCCGGAAAGTTATCCAATTACCTTGATGCCGAAATACATAGAAAACAGGTGATGCTGGAAGGAATCATCGCGGTACAATCGGGTTTGAATCCGATGGTACTGGAAGAAAAAATGTCGGCCTTCCTTACCCGAGAGGAACGAGAAGCATTAAATTCTTCCCGCGAAAACCACCATGACGTTCGTTTCGATATTGAAGGAGGAAGGGAGAATGCATTATAATCCTCGCAGGAAAAAGGAAAACAGGGGTTCTCCCCGCTGGATGACCACCTATTCCGACATGATGACGCTCATCCTCGTTTTTTTCATATTGCTGTATGCCTTTTCAGAAATTGATATTACCAAATTCAAAGCATTGTCCGATTCTTTCGTCAATCGTCCGGTATTTGAGTTTCGTTCGTCAACTGTTCCCCTTGATTACAATTCAAGTATCATCGATACGGGTATGGATAATGGTCAGGGAAAAGGAAGTAGCGGGGATAATCAGGATCAAAGCACTTCCGATGCAATCAATGATGAAAACAATGAAGACGTAAAACGACTGGGGAAAAAGGCTCTTGAAAATCAGCGAAAATTAAACGAAGTACTTGATCGTGTCAATCAATTTCTTGATCAAAATGAAATGACTCATGCGGTATCTGCGACCAGGGACGAACGTGGCGTTGTTTTGGTTCTGCAGGACCGGGTTCTTTTTAATTCCGGCGAAGCGGAAATTCTCGATGAGGCTTTGCCTTTCCTTACAAAGGTTGCCGATTTAATTAAAGCTCTGCCCAATCAGGTGGAGATCCAGGGACATACGGATAATGTTCCGATTTCAAGTTACCGCTATCCGTCCAACTGGGAGTTATCTACGGCTCGCGCAAGCCGGGTGGTCCGCTTTTTTGTGGAAGAAAAGGGGCTGGAACCGTCACGTTTTGTTGCCGTGGGTTACGGACAGTATTCTCCCATTGATGATAATCATACCGAGCAGGGAAGACAGAATAACCGGCGTGTGGAAATAGTCATTAACAATCTTGATGATGATAAGAACTAAAGGAGGATCATGCTTTGGTTGAAATCGCTCAGAGGAATGTAGCTGTTATTGGAGCAATGAACGAGGAGATTGATCGCTTTCTTCAGGGAATGGAAAACGTAATAACATCGGAAAAATCGGGTGTTCAATTTTTTCGGGGAAAACTGGAAGGACGAGAAATCATTTTATGTAAATCCGGTGTAGGGAAAGTGAATGCGGCGATTACGACTCAGGTCCTGATTGATCATTATAAGGCGGGTCGTGTCATTTTCACCGGTGTTGCCGGGGCACTTGATCCTTCCCTTGATATCGGGGACATCGTCATTTCATCCGATGCACAGTATCATGACATCGATGCATCGGCCCTGGGATTTAAAAAAGGAGAAATCCCCTTTGCCGCTCATTCTGTTTTTCCCGCGGATCCGGAAATGATTGAGATAGCTCTTCAATCCAGTCGGGAAGCAGATCATTGCAAAGTCATCATGGGACGTGTATTATCCGGAGATCAGTTCATCGCCGATGCGGAAAAAGTAAAAGAACTGCATCAATCCATGGGGGGAGCCTGCACGGAAATGGAGGGAGCCGCCGTCGCTCATGTTTGCCATCAAAATAAAATCCCCTTTGTGATTGTTCGCTCAATGTCAGACCGGGCTGACGGATCGGCGCATGTCAATTTCGCCGAATTTACTCAACTGGCTGCAGAAAGATCTTATGAGATTGTCTGCCATATGCTGAAACAACTTTAATTCTCACGGTATGACACCGCAGAACGGGGAGTATGGCCCAGTTTCTACAGCGGTGTTATTAATTTTTTTTGAATTAAAATTGCGAATTTTCGGGACTATCGTTTATAATGGTGAATGACAGGCCTAAAAAATAGGAAGGGGAGAACTGTATGAAAGTAGATAAAATTCCTGTTGCACCGGGTAAATTTAACATGACAGACTATGAAGAAACGTACAACAACTTTAAGTGGGAAGATGTGGAAAAGGAATTTTCTTGGTACGAAACAGGCAAGGTAAACATGGCCCATGAGGCGATCGACCGCCATGCAGAAACCTGGAGAAAAAACAAAGTTGCATTATACTACAGTGATCAGAAGCGGGACGAAAAATATACTTTCTTAGATATGAAACTTCTCTCCAATAAGTTCGGTAATGTGCTCCGCAAACTCGGAATCCAAAAAGGAGATCGGGTATTTATTTTTATGCCGCGTACGCCTGAACTTTATGTAAGCGTTCTCGGAAGCATCAAAATCGGTGCGATCGTAGGTCCACTTTTTGAAGCCTTTATGGAAGGGGCGGTTCGTGACCGCCTTGAAGACAGTGAAGCGGTAGCGATTGTTACAACACCTCAACTGCTGCCCCGGGTCCCGGTAGCTGAATTGCCGGCTCTGAAGCATGTCATCCTTGTCTCCGATGACGAATTGACGTTGCAGGAAGGTCAGGTTGATTATCATAAAGAAATGGCTTCGGCATCGGACAAACTGGATGTCGAATGGATGGATCGGGAAGATGGATTGATCCTGCACTACACATCCGGTTCCACCGGAAAGCCCAAGGGTGTACTCCACGTCCATAATGCCATGATCCAGCATTATCAGACAGCCAAATGGATTCTCGATCTTCAGGAAGAAGATATTTACTGGTGCACTGCCGATCCGGGTTGGGTAACGGGAACCTCTTACGGTATTTTCGGTCCGTGGTTGAACGGGGCAAGCAATGTGATTCGCGGCGGACGTTTCAGCCCGGAAGACTGGTATGCAACGATTGAAAAATATAAGGTAACGGTATGGTACAGTGCTCCCACAGCATTCCGTATGCTGATGGCGGCGGGCGAAGATGTCATCAAGCAGTTTGATCTATCATCCGTACGTCATGTTTTAAGTGTCGGTGAGCCGTTAAATCCTGAGGTTGTTCACTGGGGATTGAAAGCGTTTAATCAGCGCATTCACGATAACTGGTGGATGACCGAAACCGGAGGACAATTGATTTCCAATTACAAGTGTATGGAGATCAAACCGGGATCCATGGGTAAACCTTTCCCCGGGGTCGAGGCGGCGATCATTGATGATGATGGAAATGTTCTTCCTCCCAATACGATGGGTAACCTTGCCATCAAAGCAGGTTGGCCGTCCATGATGCGCAAAATCTGGAAAAACGAAGAAAAATATAATGAGTACTTCCGAATTAAAGGATGGTATATCTCGGGTGATTCTGCTTACATGGATGAAGAAGGTTATTTCTGGTTCCAGGGACGTATCGATGACGTTATCAACACATCCGGTGAACGGGTAGGTCCTTTTGAAGTGGAAAGCAAGCTGGTCGAACATCCGGCCGTTGCTGAAGCGGGCGTTATCGGTAAGCCGGATCCGGTCCGGGGACAGATTATTAAAGCCTTTATCTCGCTGCGACAGGGGTACGAACCATCCGAAGAATTACTGGAAGACATCCGTAAATTCGTAAAAGAAGGGCTGGCAGCCCATGCCGCCCCCCGCGAATTTGAAATCAAAGATAAATTGCCGAAAACACGTTCCGGAAAAATTATGCGTCGCGTACTCAAAGCATGGGAACTTGGACTTCCGACCGGAGATCTCTCCACCATGGAAGACTAACGGAACAGCGGTTAAAACAAATCATTTTAAAAGAGCCTGTGATATCATTGATATCCAGGCTCTTTTCCAACTTATGTCGCTTTTTTTATTCATTAACTGGTTGTTGATCCTGATTCCCCTGATTCTGATCGTCACTGGTTGCACCGTCAGATGCGGCGGGATTTTTCCAGGGAAGCAGGGGACTCGGCAGTGATTCCCCGAAAAGATTAATGGCTGTCACTTGAAACCATCCAGCTTCACTAATCGACTTGGTGGAGAATGAAGTTTCTGAGGTGCTTCCCACCAGTTGAAAGCGCGAATTCAGATCATTTGTAAAATAAATATGGTAATTGGATACATTGTCCTGATCCGGATTGGGATCCCATGAAATCAATACACTTTCCCCTTGCTCGCTGATTTTTACATTTTTAGGGATGGAAGGGAGCGTTGTGACGGGATCATCCCCATTTCCATTTTGATCATCCCCGTTATCCAGCCAGTCTGGGATACCGTTGTTATCCTCCCAGGGATTCTGGATATTGTCCTGACCGGTTCGGTTAATCAAAACGATACCGGAAGGATTGGATTCATTTCCCTCAATGTCGACAGCTGTAACATAATAGGCATAAATATTGCCCTGTTGTATCTGTTCATCCACCCATTCCTTCGGCTCCGAAAGTCGGACAACCCCTGCTTTAACAAAATTCCTTTCCCCGTTTTCGGCACGGTAAATCCGGTAACCGGCCACATCTTGTTCCATGTTATCATGCCACGTAATTTTATATGGGCTGTCTCCGGTTCCGCCGCTTACTGCTACACCCTGGGGTTCCACAGGTACTTTACCGTCCCCTTCGCGGGGGTCTTCCTCCTCGGGTAAAGTAAGTTCCCAGTCAGTCGGGCGATAATATTCCTTCGGCTTACTTGTATTTTCAGGAATGATAAGCGGCTCCGGACGTTTCACAAAAATTCCCGATACAACCATATCATCCGGTGTAGATTCTTTAGCCAGATATCTTTCCTCATCGATTACGATTACGCGGGCTTCCTGCAAGGACTCATCGGTTTTCGTCGGCACATATTTTTTATTAAAAATATCAGAGATGACGAAACCGGCTTTTTTGCACAATTCAGAAGACAGATCTCCTGATTTACTGCAGACAGACCGGGCGACAATGCCGTCGGGCTGCTTAAATTTTTCATCCGTTGGAGAAAGATCCGGATACTCCTCAAAAATTCGTTTCATCACCTTACCCCAGATTTCAATGGCATTACGCTTGGATTGTCCTCCGAGGGTATAGGGTTCATCGTAACCGATCCAGACACCCATCGATAATCTGGGCGTGAATGCGATAAACCATGAATCTTTATCGTAGTTGGTGGTACCGGTTTTTCCGGCGATGTCCACCTGCCAACCCACATGTTGTCGCACACCGATTCCCGTTCCGCCGCTTTGACTGACGACGCTTCTCATCATATCCGTCATCAAATAAGCCGTTTGTTCGGAAAAGACGGATACCGGCTGTGATTCATGCTGGAAAATCAGCTGTCCGTTGTTATCTTCAATTCGTTCGATCATATAAGCATCGACAAAAGAGCCTCCGTTGGCAAAAGTGGCATAAGCATTGGTAATCTCCTCCACGGTCAAACCGTATGTGAGACCGCCGATTACGCCGGTAGATGCATAATTATCGGCTTCCACCAGTGTCGTAACTCCCATGTTTTTCACATAATTGAGGGCCTGCGGAATTCCTACATTAAGGTACGCTTTGATTGCCGGAATATTATAGGAATATTTCAAGGCATCCCGTGCCGTCATCAATCCATGGAATTTATTGTCCCAGTTAGCCGGGATGTGTTGTTTCTTGGTGCCGTCGGGTAAGATCACCGGAACATCATCAATCACGGAAGCCGGCTGCAATATTCCTTCCTCAAAAGCGGGAGCATAGGCGGCAATCGGTTTCATCGCGGAACCCGGTTGACGACGGGCAGTGGCGTGGTTCGTCTGTTCCACATTAAAATCACGACCACCGATCATTCCGAGGATTTGTCCCGAATCGTTATCGATGAGCATGCTTCCCACTTCTTCGAGTGCATTCTCAATCACTTTGTCTCCGATCTTATAAGTACGGTTCGGCCCGAAATTTTCAGGGTTACTGGCAATTTCCTGCATGATTTCGTGTACACGCCGATCAATGGTGGTATAAATTTTATAGCCGTTACGCAAAATTTCTTTTCTTTTTTCTTCAACCAGGGTACGATATTCCTCCACAGAAATATCTTCCCTTGTCTGGTTTTTCTCTTTTAGTGCCTGATCGGCCAGGGCTTTTGCCGCACGTTCTTCTATTTCCATCATTAAAAACGGGTAACGGGAATAAGCTCTTGTCGAGGGCTGTGCCAGGTTTGCCCCAATGTCATATGCAAGCGCTTCGTCATACTCACTCTGAGTAATATACCCGTGTTCAAGCATGTTGTTGAGCATCGTTTTTTGCCGTATCGAACCGGCTTCCAGTCCCTCTTTCGTAAAAGGGGAATAGGTGATCGGACTCTGCGGGATCCCGGCAAGATATGCCGATTCTGCCAGGTTGAGATCCTTTACGTCTTTTCCGAAAATTCCTTTGGCTGCTGCCTGTACACCGTATATGTTTGATCCGTTGGCATTTTTACCGAAATAAATTTCATTTAAATACGCTTCCAGTATTTGATCTTTCGAAAACATCCGCTCTATACGCAATGCGAGAAAAATTTCCCGTGCTTTTCGTTCATGGGTGACTTCCGAACTGAGCAGAGTATTTTTGATTAACTGTTGTGTCAGTGTGCTTCCCCCGGTTTGAACGGGGCTGTTTGTCAGATCCTGAATGGTTGCTCGGATTAACGATTTAGGAACAATTCCCATATGTTCGTAAAAATGACGGTCTTCCGTGGCGATTACGGCATTAATGAGATACTCAGAAACTTCATCCAGGTGAACCAAACGCCGGTCTTCCTCTGCACGCAACTCGCCGATCAACGTTTCATCGCGAAAGTAGGCAAATCCGGTCAAATAATTGGAAAAAATCTTATCATAAATTTCATCATAAGTGCGGACAGGATCATCTTTGACAAGGTAGGCGACGTAACCTGCTCCAACCGCTCCGACAAAGAAGGTACCCATCAGGCCGATGACGATCAATACCATCAAAGTCGTTCCAATAATTTTCAAGATGTGTCGAAAAGCACCTCTTTTTTTAGATGGGGTTGAATTCCTGTCTGATTGATTATTATGTTGTTGATCCATCAAATTAATCCCTCCTAAAAATTCAGATTTATTATATCACAAAGGGATTGGGATGACATAGGATTCACCTGTCATCATTTAATAGACGTTTTACAGATTAAAGAGTTGCAGGTCTTGCAACTTATTTTAAAATATGATAATGATAATAGAAGTAAATAAGATGATATTGAAAAGGCAAAGAAGGGTGCAAGTAGCTGGACTCCGTGTAAAATGTTGAAAGAGAGCCGATGGTTGGTGAAAATCGGTACATGGACCCATGTGAATTACCGCCTGGAGCTGGCCGGTGAACATTGAAGTAGCCGGACCCGGACGTACCGTTACACGTAATGAAGCGGAAACATACCGATATTCGGTATGTTTCAATTTAGGGTGGTACCGCGGGCAACAACCTCGTCCCTGATCCGGGATGAAGTTGTTTTTTTTTACGTAAACAGGGTTTACAAATGCTATCTCATGATAAAAAAGGGTGATGAAAATGGAAATGGAACCGTTGACTCTGACTGAAGAACAAAAACAGGAACTTAACAGACAAAAAAGTATCATCATGAGAGGAACGGCCGAGGTCGTGCCGGAAGCTGAACTGGAAAAGAAACTTGCTCGTTCGATCGTTACCGGTAAACCGTTAAAAATCAAACTGGGCCTCGACCCCTCGGCGCCGGACATCCATGTGGGGCATACGGTTGTCCTTCATAAAATGAGGCAATTTCAGGAACTTGGCCATCAAATTCAACTGGTCATCGGTGATTTTACGGGTCGGATCGGGGATCCCACCGGTAAATCGGAAACACGAAAACAGTTAAGTGAGGAAGAAGTGAAGAGAAACGCTGCCACCTATGTCGATCAGTTTAACAAAATATTGGATATGGAAAAGGTGGATGTATTTTATAACAGCAGTTGGCTGGCACCGATGACATTCAGCGATGTGATCCAATTGGCTGCAAAAACCACGGTGGCCCGGATGCTGGAGCGGGATGATTTTGAAAAACGGTTCCGTTCGGAGCAACCGATCAGCCTGCATGAATTTTTTTATCCGTTGATGCAGGGATATGATTCGGTGGCGATGGAAACGGATATCGAACTGGGGGGAACCGATCAGAAGTTCAATCTCCTTATGGGACGCCAGTTGCAAAAAGAGTTTGGTCAGGAACAGCAGGTTGCCATTACCATGCCGATTATTGAAGGGCTGGACGGCGTTCAAAAAATGAGCAAGAGCCTGAATAACTATATCGGTGTGAGTGAAGAGCCCAATGAGATTTATGGGAAGACCATGTCCATTCCCGACGAACTGATGCTGAAATATTTTGAACTGGCTACAGACCTGCCTGAGGATGAAATCCAACGATTAGAAACATCACTAAACAACGGTGAAGTTCATCCGAGGGATGTAAAAATGAAACTGGCCCGTAAATTTGTCTCCATGTTTCATGGAGAAAGAGCGGCACAGGAAGCGGAAGAACATTTTAAGACTGTATTTCAGAAGCGTGAGATGCCGGAAGATATCCCGGAAGAACAACTCTCCACGGAGCTTTTGCAAGACGGACGTATCTGGATTGTGAAGCTTGTGGTGGAATTGGGACTTTGTCCGTCCAACGGAGAAGCACGCAGAATGATCCTGCAGGGTGCGGTCAAAATTGACGGTAATCGGGTGAACGATGTTGACGATCAGATTGCCGTAAAAGACGGAATGATCGTCCAGGTAGGAAAGCGTCGTTTTGCCCGGATCAAGCTGTGATGAAAAAAGGCCCGCATCCATAATGGACGGGCCTTTAACATTCCTTGAATCAATAACCGAGCTTTTTTTTCATGAGTTCGGGTATTTCTCCAGGTTCGGCATGTCGTTCTGTCTCTTTTTTTGAATAAATCAATTCGTCATTGACACTGACCTCAAACACACCTCCACCGGAAGAAACCAGTTTCAGTTCACTTACATCATAGCGGTAGGATTCCATAATTTCTTCCGCCACACGGACGGCACGGGGAAAATAGTTTCACTTGTTGCAGAATTCAATGGTAACGTTCAGTCCCTGACTCATTCAGACCCACCTCCCTTAATCAAACCTCATCATCATTATTATAAAAAATAATCGGAAAATTTCCAGTAAAAAACAGCCTGTGGTCGAAATAACCACAGGCTGAGAATTTTGTACGGATATTTTTTAACGGGAGTAAAACTCGACGATCAGTGTTTCGTTGATTTCGGAAGGCAATTCTTCGCGAGAAGGAAGGCGGACATATTTTCCTTTCATGTCCTGGTTATCTACTTCAAGATACTCCGGCAAATAATTGCGGGCATCAAGAGCACTCTTAATGATGTCAAGATTTTTGCTTTTCTCGCGAACACTGATGATATCACCGACTTTGACACGGTAAGAAGGAATATTCACTTTTTTACCGTTCACTTCAATATGACCGTGAGTTACCAGCTGACGGGCAGCGGGACGAGTCGGTGCAAATCCCATTCGGTACACCAGATTATCGAGACGGGATTCAAGTAAAATCATGAAGTTTTCACCGGATACACCCGCCATTTTGGTTGCTTCATTAAAAGTACGACGGAATTGCTTTTCATTCACTCCGTACATATGACGCAATTTTTGTTTCTCCTGTAACTGAATGCCGTATTCACTCAACTTGCGGCGGGCATGACCATGCTGCCCCGGAGGGAAATTGCGTTTCAAGTCTTTTCCCGTTCCGTCCAGAGAAATTCCGAGACGACGGGCCAATTTGTGTCTTGGTCCAGTATATCGAGCCATTTTTCATATCTCCTTTTCTTCTTGATATTCAGGTGTTTACTTCCGGCATGCAAGTTTTATCTTTACCTACACGTACTTCGGACGGTAACGTTTCCGCAACGTGCACCACACCATTAATTTCAGCCGCTGAATGGCGGGGATAAAACTTGGAGGGCGACATACCGTTTTTACCTGACATCGTTGTTACCCTGAGTTACACACATAAATAATATTATAGTTTTCTTATGGGACGTGTCAAGAAACGGGAAAAAAATTTATATAATTTCAACATCCTGACGATGAAATGTGATACCCCTTTTATGTATAATAAAATGTAAGAATTAAATGTAAGAAACGATTGTGGAGAGGAATGTATTTTTTATGGTTTTATATCTGGTAAGGCACGGGGAAACGGATTGGAACAGGCTGAAAAAAATTCAGGGGCAGACTGACGTTCCATTGAACGAGACAGGTAAAGAACAGGCGAGAAAACTTGCCATGCGGTTTTCGGGAATACCCGTTGATTTTATCTATTCCAGCGATTTATCCCGCGCCTATGAGACTGGGGCAGAAGTGGGCCGTACTCTCGGAATTCCTGTCCATGCCTGCGATCAGTTACGTGAACGTTCCTTCGGCAGACTGGAAGGTTATACAGCGGAAGAAATTGAACGTCGATTTAACGGGTTTCCGCAGGAGCGGGAACAGATGATTGCATACGGAATGGAAACAAAGGAAGAAACAGAGCGGCGGATATACTCCCGACTGAAGCAATTAATGGAGAAGCACTTTCGGGAGAAGATTCTGGTGGTCAGTCATGGCGGAAGTATCCGCTCTTTCGTTGAAAACATCGCAGGTGAACGGTTGAACCAGTGGAAACTTGATAACACCGGGATCAATCATATTATTTATCAGCGACCCGGCTGGCAAGTGATTAAAGTAAACGACATTTCTCATCTTAATTTAAAGTGATAATGTACTCTGTGATTTAATCAGGAAATGAGGGAAAAAAGATGGATCACGAAAAACCGGTTCGTGATAGTTTGCTTCGTATGGATCAGCACCAGTGGGCTCACCTGTTTAACCGCTGTATGGAAAAAATGACAACTCCCCCTGGTATTCCGGAGGAGTCCGTTTTTTTATTGCTCGATCAGCAGGGACAAGCCGTCGCCCGGTTTCAGCGAAAAAAATATCTGTCATCATATGAACGGGAACAGGAGCACAGATTTTCATGGTCGGGAATTGATCAATATGGTATCGGGGCTACAGGTACGATATATCAGGATGATCCGGAACTAAACTGCACCCGAATCGCTGTTCCCTGTAAACTGGATCACGGAAAAAATCCGGTTCGGTATTACGTTGCCCTGTTTGTGCCGGAATCAGGCATTGATCCCAATCTGACAACGGGATTTATGTACGGGATCAGCAATTGGATACAGAATCGTTTTAATATGGATGACGAACAACTTTTAAAAGAGGTTACAGCGGACATTCAACGTCGTGATATGTTATTTCACTTTACTAAAAAAATCCACGCTTCCATTGATGTGGATGATGTACTCCATACTGTTATGGAAAATATTAAACAACTGTATCCGGATATGCATGTTGAATTATGGTTATCTCATGATTTTTCACAGATCAAGGTGGCGGCCAAACAATTGTCGGTTGCCCGTGATAATCGTGATATCAGTACAAAAGCCTTTTTGACAGGCAGGGTAATGCAGGGAGAAACGGTGGATCGGGGAAACAGGCAATTTACACTTGCGGTACCGCTGAGAGGAAGACAGGGTGTTTATGGAGTGCTGCAACTGAATTCGTCCAATCGTCCCGAACTGAAGGACAAAGACGTTGAATTTATAACACTCCTTGCGGATTCTGCGGGCAATGCCTTTGAAAATGCACAGTTGTATCGTCAGTCGCAGAATCTGATCCATGACCTGACTATGATCAACGAGATGGCACGACAAATGAACACAAGTCTTAATCTTCAGGATGTATACCGGTTTGTCGTCGATAAACTGACCGATACTTTTCATGCTGAACATGCATGTCTGCTCAGCAGAGAAAAGGGAACAGATCGCTTCAAAATCGAAGCCACAAATCATCCGGAGTATGCGGAAATGCTGATCGACGGCTCTACGGGAATTATCCGTAAATTATTTTCTCTCAGGGAACCGGTTTTTATCGCTGAATATGACCCGAATGACGGAGAATTATACTGGCCCATTCCTTACCAGTCGATGATCGCATTTCCCATACTGGGGCGTAATCTGGAAGAAGTGATGATGATCCATCACTCCAACCCGCACCGTTTTTCATTTGATGACTATAAGTTGATGGAGATTATCGCTCAGCATGCACAAATGGCGATCACCAACGCTTTTCTCCATACCGAACTGGAAAAGATGGTCATCACTGACAATCTCACCGGTTTGAAGGTGAGAAGTTATCTGGATGAACAAATCCAAATATCGCAGGAGTCGGATCAATGCGGATCGCTGGTGCTGTTTGATATTGATAATTTCAAAGATATTAACGATACCCACGGACACCAGACGGGAGATCAAATTCTGGTCAACGTATCCAATATTATTAAACAAAACATCCGTGATACAGATACTGCATGCAGATGGGGAGGAGAGGAACTTGCCGTCTATCTGCCGGATGTTGACAAACACCTTGCGGCGATCATCGCTGAACGGATACGCCGTCGCGTAAAGGAAAATACAATACCTCCCGTTACCGTATCAGCCGGTGTGGCAGACTGGATCCGGGAGGAAAAAAGAAAAAGTCTGGATCAATTGTTTTATGAGGCGGATATGGCTTTGTACAAAGCGAAAAACAGCGGGCGTGATCAGATTGTGATCAGAAACGCTTCCTCCGATTAATAAAGCGGATGCCTGTTGAGACCTGGCGAAAGCCGGGTTTTAATCTTTATTTATGAGTACCGGCCTGCAGTGTTTGCGGCTCGATGACCTCGATCGAATAGATTAACGGATCATGATCGGATGATGAGGAGGAGAACGTACCCGCCTCCTGCAATGAAAAGGCGGGAGAATATAAAATATAGTCTATTTGATAGGAATGGGATAAGGTGTGATACGTATACAGGTTGAGATTATTTTCAAAAACGGGATCAATCAAAAGTTCACGTAAACTGTTCAGATGCTCATGAGAGGGGAAGGCATTAAAATCACCCAGCACGATCAGATAGGGATGATGATTCGACTTAATCCTTTCCCGTATAAATGCCATTTGTTCAATCCGTTCTTCTTTTTTCAGACTAAGGTGGGTGGAATATACTTCAATCATCTGCTCGCCCGTATTGATTGTGGCTTTTAACAGTCCGCGGGACTCCCAGCTGTTTCCCGGCAGACGGAAGTACTCCGTGCCAACGATGGGAAAACGACTTAAAATGGCGAGTCCATAAGATCCGATGATAAAATGAATATTGGGGTGATAGGTGTAATTCATCAACAGGCGACCGGCCAAATAAGATGGCTGATTGGTAAAATTTGAGCGGGGGAGGTGGAAATCAACTTCCTGCAACGCGACGATATCTGCTCCGCTATGCAGAATTTCTCCGGCGATGCGATCAAGTTCAATTCGACCTTGTTCACCCCGTGCACCGCGAATATTATAGGTCATGACCCGGATGTTTTCATCCGCAGAGACATAAAAAGCATGGCGGTTTTTCGTAAACCCGCTGGATGATGTGTAAAAAAGAAAAGCGAGAAGGATGACGATGATCAAGTGGATCAATAATCTGATTTTCATCCGCATCCCTCCGTTTAAACTGGTTATCTATTATTTTAAAAAAGATATTTTCAGATTGATAGTTACAATATTTACCTGACTGCGTAAATCATTGACAAAAATGAGTCGATGCCTGACCGTTCACGTGTTACAATAGATGATAGATTTTACATAAGGGGGCTTTCAAACATGAGAGCTGCACGCGCTGATACGGAAGGGAGAATATTCCTTGCGGCGGTGAAACTATTTGATATCTACGGCTATCACGGTACGACACTGAGGCAAATTGCGGGGGAAGCCGGTGTCAACGTAGCTTTGATCGCCTATTATTTCAAGAATAAAAAAGGGTTACTCGAGCATGTCATGATTCGTTATTTCGAACCATTATTTGAACGTTTGGAAGAAGAATGCCAAAAAAATGCCCGTTCACCGGAAGAGCGCCTCGTTAACATGCTGATCACGATGGTACAATACCAGCGTGAACAGGCGAGGATCACCCGCATTATTCAGCGCGAATTAAGTGTAGAGTCCATGCTTGGTCGGGAGATCATGAGTATTTATTTGACGAAACAGAAACATTACTTCATCTCGATTCTCGAGGAAGAAAAGGAACTGGGAAGATTGTCGTCCCGTGTGAATCCTGAATTTTCGCTTATTTCGTTAATGAGCATGATTCAATATCCCTTTCTCAATCCACAGTGGGTGAGGGAAGTTTTTTACCTGGAACCGATGTCAGAACTGTTTGTTGAATCTCTATCGATTCAAATCCGACAATATGTTTCATCCCTTTTTAGAAAAAATGATGAAAATTGACGAAAAAAGCATATTCATGAGCAGGAAGTTTGCTTTTAACAGTTAATTAATATAAGAAGACAGGTTAATAGAAAAGGAGTATCATACATATGAAACGTTTATGGTATAGATTTTTACTCATCATCCTTTTAATATTAATCCCATACGGTGTACAGGCCGAGTCATTTCCCGAACCGAACGGCGATATGATTCAGGATGAGGCCGGGGTGTTGAATACGGAGAGTTTCCTGACTCTGATGGAAGAGGTCAACACCAACGGGATCACATATAAAATTGTCACCGTCACATCGACGTCTCCACTCTCTGAAGAAGAGTATACCGCTCAATTGTTTAAACATTTCTCCATGGATGACAAAAGCATTCTTCTCCTGTTTAATGCGGAATCTGAAAAACTGGCAGGAGTAGCGGGGGGTCGTTTCGACCAGCAAAAAGTTTCTCAGATTATCAGGGATAAAATCACTTACTACTTCGAACCTTATGTTACTGAAAAAAATTATGACGCCGGAATCCGTTCCGTACTTGAGCAGCTTCATGAATCACTTCTTAATGAAGAAGGAATTTTTCTTGAGGACGGAGAGACACTTTCCGCTCCCGGGAACGTCGGGGAAAGTGAATCAAAACCTCTGATGCCCTGGTGGATGATGATGTTGTTTGCTCTGCTCGTGTCCTTAATATTATATGCTGCTTATAGTTTGTGGCAGCGTCGGAGATTACTGTCCGAGATTGATGGTATAGATGAATGGAAAGAGGAATTAAACCGCAAACTGGTTGAGTTTCAATCGGATGCCGGTCACAGGGAAATTCTTCATCAATTGAAGAATGATCTGGAAGAAATCAGCGGAAACCTTTTTCCAGAGGTAGAAGAAATGTTGATTGATGCGGAAGATTATTGTGATCGCCTTCGTTATGGCAGAGGGTGGGAAATGGTCCAACAGGCCGGCGCAATATTGCAACAAGTCGAAGCTACTCTGCAGTCATTCCGCAAGAGAGTCGAGACCAATCATCGACTGGGTGACGATAATAAACGTTTGTTTGAGGAATGGAAGGAATTACACCGACTGGCCGATAAAAAGTTACATGAACAGCGGCATAAACTGGGACTATCCTTTTCTTCCATCGATGAACGATTACGTACCCTTGATGAAAAAACGGAGGATCTGAAAAATCAACTGGAACTTAGTGAGGATCGTCAGATCTTACATGAAACGTTATCTCAATATGTAGAGATCGCCCGGAAAACGCTGCGTGAAATTGAAGAGATTCCGTCGGTACGCAAAGCACTGGAGGAGGAATTTCCCCATGATCTTGAGCTATTAAAGACGGATATTCAATCATTCTATGAAGATGGATTTGAACATGATGAAGATCTGAATGACGTTCCGGAGACCCTGCAAAAAACATGGAAGTCAATCATTCCCTTACTTGATGAAGGAAAAATTGAGGAAGTCCGAACACGGCTTTCCTCCATGCGGGATACGGTGGATCATGTGTATCAGCTGATGGAAGACGCAGTTGTGATCCGCAGAGAGCTTGATAAACTTCAGCAGTCGATTCCCAGGCAACTGCAAATGTTGCAGGATGAACAAACACGTTTGCAACATGAGATCGAAGATTTAAAAGAACGTTATGATATTGAACGGGAAGAAGTACGCGAATATCTCGACCAGATTGCCGTTTCTTCACAGCAACTTCAAGAGAAATATCAACAGGCTGAAAACCTGTTTGAGCAGGAAGAAAAGGATTACGACAAACTGCTTGAGATGTACCGGGATATTTCGAAAAGGGTAGAAGAAGCACTTACAGTAAAGTCAGAAATGGTTCAACAAATGAACCGCTTAAGAAGCGGAGAAATGGACGCGAAAGAAAAGTGGCAACAATTGAGAAAGAGTCTGGCCTCAGCCCGTCAACAATTGAAGAGAAGTAATCTTCCCGGCATTCCGGATGAGATTAATAATGCTCTTGCCGTTGCGTATTCATCACTGGAGGAAGTCGGGAATTTATTGCAACAATCGCCAATACCGGTGAACAAAATTGAACATTATATAGAAGAAGCCGCTGAAAGAGTTGATGCGGCTGTGGAACAGATTGATAAAGCGATTGATTATTGTCATAAAGCGGAGGAAACGATTCAGCATACCAATCGTTTTCGCGCATCCGACGTGCAAATCGAGAATTTGCTCGTCAGGGCTGAATCCGCGTTCCGTTCCCTTGATTTCGAAGAGTCATATCGCCTGGCCAGTGAAGCACAGGAGCGGGCTGTTGGTGGAAAAGGTTTGAAAAAGAAATGGTTTAAACAGGGAGGGTCATAATTGGTACCTGCCGTCAGCTTTGTCGGATATTCCGGTAGCGGAAAAACAACTTTGCTTTGTAAAATGGTCAGTCATTTTAAACAAAAAGGCTATCGAGTGGGTACTCTCAAACATGATGCCCATCGTTTTGAAATGGATCATCCGGGGAAGGACACATGGAAACATGCTCAGGCGGGTGCAGATGTTGTGGCCATCTCGTCAAAAGAAAAATTTGCCATGATTGAAACAAGGGAGAAGGAATATTCCATTTCACAGATTTTGCAAAAAATAGTGGGAGTGGATATCATCCTGATTGAAGGATACAAACAGGATCTCCCGCCCAAGATTCTGGTGGTCAGTGAACCGGAGCACCTCTCTTTAATCCATGAACTTCCTGATGTCGTTGCCGTTGCGACACGATTGGAACTTCCGCCGGTTTCCGTACCCGTATTTTCCATTAATGATGTACAGGGAATCGCCACATTCATAGAAGAAAAAGTGCTGAGTTTAAAATCGAGAAATTAGGATGCGGAATGAGCGGGCAGGCGAATGGTAATCGTAGTTCCCTCCTCTTCACCGGAATGAATATGTATCTCACCCTGATGGGAATCAATGATCTGTTTGCATATTGCCAGCCCGAGACCGGTTCCCGTTGATTTTAAAGAAAAAAAGGGTTCAAAAATTTTTACCATTAATTCCGGAGGGATCGTATCTCCGGTATTAAAAATGGATATGCGGACAAATCCGCTGTCTTCATTAACAGCCTGAATCCGTACATATTTTTCTTTGTGATCCTGAACTGCTTCAAACGCGTTCTTGAGCAGATTTAAAAACACCTGTTCAAGTTCCGCCTCATTAGCTGTTACAGGCTGTAAATCAGGATCAATATCGGTTTGAAAGTTGATGGACCGGTATATCACTTCAAATTGAATAAATTCAATCATTTTCTGCAACACTTTGTTTAATGAAACCACTTCTTTTATATGTTCCGAAGAATGATTTCTTCGTGCCAGTGTCAAAAAATGATTGAGTAACAAATGTAATCGGTCAAATTCTTTTGAAATGATGTCAAAATAAGATTTGACCCGCTCCGGATGGGGGTGCTCTTTATGGATCAGTTGAAGAAACCCTTTGATCGAGGTCAGAGGGTTTCGTAATTCATGGGCCATTCCTGCGGCAAGTTGACCGATCACTTCCAGCTTTTGTTCATGCATCTGCTTTAATTTAAGCTCTTTGATACGCTGGTCCTGTTGTAAAGATTGGATTCGATCCTGACTGTCCCTTAACTTTTCCTTCAACCTTTTGTCGTAATAGACGGTTAACCAGTAGTACAGATCATCGAGTACCTGATTGATGTGAATCCCGTAATCATAACGATCGTTAACTTCATTTCTGCGCGGAATCTCGACACATTCCTTTAATTTAGACCAGAGAACACGACGGAATATTTTAAAATTCATAAACACATCCGACACACATACATGTTTGTCTGCGTAGATTACTCCCATTTTCCGTGCTGAATTTTTTAAATCATCATCAATTTGCTCCATGAACGAATCACAAATCATATCAATAATAGATGTGTGCATGGATATCAACATGTCTCTTGAAAAATTTTTGGGCAAATGGGTGCATTCACTGTACCAGATACCCACGATTTCATTTTTCCTCTTTTGCAAAACCCGTATTATTGTTTTTTTCACGAGCTCACTCTCCGTTTTTTCAGGGTTCGTACTTCTCGCCTTTTTACCATTTATTATAAAGAAAAGAGAACTTTTCATCTACAAAAGTCTGGAAGTAGTAGTGAAATCACAAAAAGCGGGGTCGTTTCAATTTAAAGGGAATGGAAGGAAGAAGCGGGGAGGGGATGTGATGTGATGTTTAATGCAGATTGTATTAAAATCAACGGTGTTCTAGTAGAACAAACCTGCTGTCATAATGAGAGTTGATACTACCAGAGAAATCACAACGATGTATGCGACGGTTTTTATTAATTTCGGAGACACCACTGTTCCCTCCCTTGAAATAAATATTTGCATATGTATCATCATCATACAGGAGCAAAAGCCTTCTATGCAACTTTTCACAAACATTATACAATAGAATGGAAGAATCGCACAAAAAATAATATATGGATGGGGGGAGCAGCAATTGTCAGCCAGTGCAAAAGAGCAGTTTGAACTATGGAAAAGGGAAACCGAAGAAAAATTAAAACGTTTTCCGGAGAGAAAAGATAAGTTTGTGACGTCATCGGAGATTGAACTGGACAGGCTATATCTACCTGAGGATCCCGATGATTCCTATCTGGAGAAACTGGGTTTTCCGGGTCAATATCCATACACACGCGGTGTGCAACCCACGATGTATCGCGGAAGGTTCTGGACGATGCGTCAGTACGCGGGTTTCGGTTCGGCTGAGGAAACGAATAAACGTTTCCGGTATCTGCTTGATCAGGGGCAGACCGGATTGAGTGTCGCTTTTGATTTACCGACACAGATCGGATATGATTCGGATGATCCCATGTCAGCGGGAGAAGTCGGAAAAGTGGGGGTTGCCATCGATTCACTGGAAGATATGGAAATATTGTTAGAGGGGATTCCGCTCGACAAAGTCAGTACTTCCATGACGATTAATGCCCCGGCTGCCGTTTTACTAGCAATGTATATTGCTGTCGGAGAAAAACAGCAAATCCCTTCACAACAATTGGCCGGGACCATACAAAATGATATTTTGAAAGAATATATTGCACGGGGCACATATATTTTTCCGCCAAAACCTTCGATGAGACTCATTACGGATATCTTTGCCTATTGTTCAAAGCATGTCCCGAAATGGAACACGATCAGCATCAGCGGTTATCATATGAGAGAAGCAGGGTCCAATGCCGTTCAAGAAGTGGCTTTTACCCTGGCCAATGCTATCAGCTATGTTCAGGCGGCGATCGATGCCGGACTGGATGTCGATGATTTTGCCCCGCAACTCTCCTTTTTCTTTAACGGACACAATCACTTTTTTGAGGAGATTGCCAAGTTTCGTGCGGCGCGAAGATTATGGGCGAGAATCATGAAAGAGCGTTTCGGTGCGAAAAAGCCGAAATCCATGCAATTTCGGGTGCATACGCAAACAGGGGGTTCGACGCTTACAGCGCAACAGCCGGACAACAACATCGTCCGCGTGGCGATTCAAGCACTGGCGGCCGTACTTGGCGGAACGCAGAGCCTGCACACCAATTCAAGGGACGAAGCACTTGCTTTGCCCACTGAAGAATCAGCAAGAATCGCACTGCGGACACAGCAGATCATCGCCCATGAAACAGGGGTGGCCGATACGGTTGATCCTCTTGCAGGTTCCTATTTTGTGGAACATCTGACCGATCAGATTGAATACAGAGTGTTGGAGTATCTGGATAAAATAGAAAAAATGGGCGGTGCGGTCGCTGCGGTTGAACAGGGATATATGCAGCGTGAGATTCATCAGCAGGCCTATGAAACCCAAAAAGCAATCGAGAGCGGAGAAGAGGTTATTGTCGGGTTGAATAAATTTAAAATTGAAGAGGAGAATCGTCCGGAAATTCTGCGGGTAGACCCGGCACTGGAACAAAAACAGGTCGAAAAACTGCAAGATCTTCGCCGGCGCCGTGATCAGGAGAAGGTGAACACAACTTTGACCCGTTTAAAGGAAGCAGCACAGACCGATGAGAACTTGATGCCTTATATCCTTGAAAGCGTAAAGGCATATGCGACGGTCGGTGAAATATGCGGAGTCCTGCGTGAAGTCTTTGGCGAATACAGAGCGGTTTGACGGCGCAAATTGATGGAGGTGTGCTCATGAAAAAACAAAAAATTCGCGTACTTGTTGCAAAGCCGGGTCTCGACGGTCATGATCGCGGTGCGCTTGTGATTGCACAGGGATTGAGAGATCAAGGAATGGAAGTCGTCTATACGGGACTGCGTCAGACTCCGGCGCAAATTGTGGCTGCAGCCATTCAGGAAGATGTCGATTGCATCGGCTTGTCCTGTTTATCCGGCGCGCATAATCAACTGTTTCCCGAAGTGGTTCGTCTGTTAAAGGAAGAAGGGGCGGAGGATATCTTAGTGGTCGGTGGCGGGGTCATTCCTGCCGAAGACATCCCTTTTCTTGAAGAAAAAGGGATTGCAAGAATTTTCACTTCCGGTACTTCCATCGAAGAGACGGCACGTTTTATCCGTGATCACGTAAAAAAAAAGCTTAATGATGGCAATGGGGCAAATTCCTTACAAACCCCGCAGAAAATCGATCATATCGGGATTGCCGTAAAAAGCATCGATGAAGCTCTCCCTTTTTATCGTGATGCACTGGGGCTGAGGGTGCAGGGGTTCGATTCCGTTTCATCGGAACAGGTGCGTGTGGCTTTTATTGAAATCGGGGATACCCGCATTGAATTACTGGAACCCACGGATCCGAACAGTCCGATTGCAAGATTTATTGAGAAAAGGGGAGAAGGAATTCATCACATCGCATACCGGGTAGAGGATATCAATCAAAAAATGGAAGAAGTCAAAAAACAAGGATATTCATTGATCAACGAAAAAGCGAAGCCCGGTGCCCATGGCAGTATAATTGCATTTATACATCCCCGCTCGACTGCGGGTGTTCTGACGGAACTCTGTCAGCCCGGGGATGTTTCGGATGGTGGAGGGAAATATGATGAGTGATGATATGTATAAAAAAATAGACGAATTGTATGACCGCAAAAGAAAAATCGAATTGGGCGGCGGCGACAACCGTATCGAAGCCCAGCATAATCGGGGCAAACTGACGGCAAGAGAACGAATTGATCTGTTGCTCGATAAAGAAACTTTTGTTGAACTTGATCCGTTTATCGAACATCGCGGCACTCATTTCGGGATGGAAAATGTGGAAGCGCCCGGCGAGGGAGTGGTCACGGGATACGGGAAGATTCACGGGCGCACGGTATATGTGTTTGCCCAGGATTTCACCGTTTTCGGCGGTGCTCTGGGAGAAATGCACGCAAGAAAAATTGTCAAGGTGATGGATCTGGCTGCACAAAACGGTGCTCCCATCATTGGATTAAATGATTCCGGAGGTGCCCGTATTCAGGAAGGGGTCGTCTCCCTCGATGGATACGGACATGTGTTTTATCGAAACGCGATCTATTCCGGTGTAATTCCGCAAATTTCCGTGATCATGGGCCCGTGTGCCGGAGGGGCAGTCTATTCCCCGGCCATTACCGATTTTGTTTTTATGGTGGAAAATACGAGTCAGATGTTTATTACCGGTCCGAAAGTGATTGAAACGGTGACGGGTGAAAAAATCTCTTCCGAAGACCTCGGGGGCGCTTCTGTACAAGGGACAAAAAGCGGAAATGCACATTTCACAGCCCTGTCCGAACCGGAAGTGCTCGAACAGGTGCGGCGCCTGTTGCAATTTTTACCGCAAAATAACCGGGAAAGGCCCCCGGCTGCAGAACCCAATGGAAAAGGGGACTGGATTGAAGAACTGGCTGAGAGCGTACCCGTTGAAGGGACAAGGGTCTACGATGTACGTAAAGTGATTGAACTGGTTCTTGATCAAAGTGACTTCATGGAGGTCCAGGCCGGCTTTGCAAAAAACATCGTGGTCGGTTTCGGACGCCTGCAGGGAGAAACGGTGGGGGTTATTGCCAATCAGCCTAAAGTGATGGCGGGAGGTCTGGATATTAACGCTTCCGATAAATTGGCGCGCTTTATTCGTTTTTGTGACTGTTTTAACATTCCGCTCATTACATTTGAAGATGTTACCGGTTTTTTCCCCGGAATCAATCAGGAGCACGGAGGAATCATCCGGCATGGCGCAAAGATTTTGTATGCCTATTCGGAAGCCACTGTTCCCAAAATCACCGTGATTTTGAGAAAGGCATACGGCGGTGCGTATGTCGCCCTTAATTCCAAGGCGATCGGAGCGGATATTGTCTATGCCTGGCCCAATGCGGAAATTGCCGTAATGGGACCGGAAGGGGCGGCCAATATTATTTTTAAAAGAGATATTGAAAACAGTGAAAATCCCGAGGAGACAAGACTGAAGAAGATTGCCGAGTACCGTGAACGTTTTGCCAATCCCTATGTCGCAGCATCCCACGGTATGGTGGATGACGTGATTGACCCCCGTGAAACACGGTTAAAATTGATTCAGGCGCTGGACATGCTCCGCAATAAAAAAGTATCTCGACCCGAGAAAAAACACGGCAATATACCTCTATAAAAATAGAAATTGTCGCAAAAGACGGAAAGGATGCTAAAATGATCAATCAACAACGGTTGTTGCAACAATTTTTGGAATTGGTTCAAATAGACAGTGAAACAACAGATGAAAGACAAATTTGTGATTATCTCAAAGAACTTTTTCTGTCCATCAGTGATGATGTGGTGGAAGATGAGAGTTCTTTGGTCACCGGTCATGCAGCGGGGAACTTGATCGTCAATATCCCCGGTACGATCGACGGTCCCACACTTCTTTTTACTGCACACATGGATACGGTGGCTCCCGGAAAAGGAGTAAAGCCTGAGGTTCGGGACGGATATGTGGTCAGTGACGGAACGACCATCCTCGGAAGTGATGATAAGGCGGGGCTGTCTGCCCTTATTGAAGCAGTAAAAATACTTAGAGAAAAAAACATTTCTCACCCGCCCTTGCAACTCGTGATTACGGTTGGGGAAGAATCTGGTCTGGTGGGAGCGAAAGCCCTTGACCGTCAACGGCTGCAGGCTGATTTCGGATATGCTCTCGACAGTAACGGTCAGGTTGGCGATATTATCATAGCTGCACCTGCACAGGCAAAAATCAAAGCGATCGTCTATGGTAAATCGGCTCATGCCGGTGTCAATCCGGAACAGGGGATCAGTGCCATTCAGGTGGCCTGTAAAGCTGTTTCACGAATGCCGCTGGGGAGAATTGATGCCGAAACAACGGCCAATATCGGAAGGTTTGAAGGGGGAGGGGCAACGAATGTCGTTCCCGACCGGGTTGAAATTCTCGCTGAAGCACGCAGTTTGAAAAAAGAAAAAATGATGCAGCAGGTGGAACGGATGAAAGAGGCTTTTGAAACGGTCGCCCGGCAGGCTGGAAGTTCCGCTGATGTCGAAGTTAAAATCATGTACACCGGATACCGCTTCAATGAAAAAGATGAAGTTGTTCAAAGGGCGGTCAAAGCGATTGAACGCATTGGTCGTTCCCCAAGATTACTATCGAGCGGGGGCGGAAGTGACGCCAACATTTTTAATGGAATGGGAATCCCGACGGTAAATCTGGCGGTGGGGTATGAAAAAATCCATACCGTTCATGAACGCATGCCGCTGGAAGAGTTGTATAAAATCGCCGAACTGGCAGTGACACTGATGAGTACAAACGAGTAATAGATAAAATAAACCGGCCTGATCAGGCCGGTTATTTCTTTACCTCTTTTCGATAGATGAAATAAGAATATAGAATGGGAATCACGCTTGCCAGGATGATGGCGGCGATCACTGCGACAAAACGGGTACTATTGGGCAAAAACAGTCCGGCTAATGTAATGAAACCACCGAGGACAAATAAGCGTCCGCCGAGGCGATGGGTTTTCTTCCAGACCCGTTCGTTCTCCAGTGTCCACGGAGTACGAATTCCGAAAAAATAATTGGATTTGGCCCGTGTCAAATAGTTACCGATTACGATCAATAAAATCCCGACAAAAAAGGGAACGATTAAGGAGATGTTAATATTGACCAGTCCGTACATTTCTGCAACAGAGTAATAAAGGATGGACAGATAGAGCACTGTCAGAAAAAGGATGATTGCCCAGCGCACAATCGTATATACCCTGACAAATTCAAAATAATTGGCGTGGCGGGGGTCGAATCTGGGCAACCAGATCATCAAAAGCAGCAATACCAGATTTAACATCGGGAAAAAGAATACGGCAAAATTCTTACTGTCAAACCGGTCGGGGATACCTTCCACATTCCAGTGAGTGGGCATTTGATCGGGCAATATCGGATAAAGAACCAATCCGGTTACGGCACTTAATAACACGATACTGATGAGAATCCAGTCTTTGCGTTTAAAGGGCATATGAAATCTCTCCTTTACTAATTGTTTTTCTGAGAGTCATCCTGTTCCATCAAGCGTGTGAGCCAGTACATTAAATCCTGAAACACAGTCGTGTTAAGTGAATAAATGACGTATTGTCCCTTTTTTTGATCCTGAATGATCTCAGCCTGTTTCAATAAATTAAGATGGTGTGTAATGCTGGGTTTGGTCATTTGAAAATGATTGGCGATTTCGCCTGCGCTCAAGTCTCCCTCTTTCAAAAGTTCAAGTATTTTGCGACGTGTGGGATCCATTAAAGCCTTAAATGTTAGCGACAAATGGTTCACGTCATCTCATCTCCTCACAGTCAAACAATTTTATTTTATGTTATTTAGATAATTATCTAAATATTTATCTGTAATCATTGTAACAAATCTCATCCGTTATTGTAAAGGTATGTGGTTCATTTTTTCTGTTCCTGCCCGTATGTATAAAGATAAAAGGATGGGAAAGGGTGGATGTTGTGATTGAATGGAAAGAGGGGGTTGTTATAAAGATCTCTCATGAGAGGGAAGGCATACAGATTGCTACCGTTCTTGTGGAGGAAGATCGTAATCAGGAGAGGAACGGCAACAGAAAGACGGAAACCGCCATTAACTATGTAGAAATTACAGGACCGGTTCATAAGGGGGACAAAGTTACTCTAAATACGACGGCGGTGCGTCTCGGGCTTGGAACAGGGGGGAAACATTTTATCTCATGTATCAAAAATCGTAACAACTATCACCCGGGTTTTGAAGCAAAATCAAAGGGACATATCATGAAACTCCGTTATACACCGATTCAAATGGCTGTTTTAAGTTGTGAAGAAGAAGACAGCCCCTTCCGCCATGTTTTTGAACTTCCCTTGAGACCGGGAATGGGAGGAAAAAGAACTGATTTTGAGGAATATGAAACGGTCTGGAGTGAGATGGGAAACATATTGCGGCAGACCCCGGTGCTGATATTTGAATTACACAGTATGCTGCCGATTCTTGTTGCTTGCATGATGAAACAGCGCAAGAAAGATCTTCGCATCATATATTTAATGACGGATGATGCAGCCCTTCCTCTGGTACTCAGCGATCACGTCGCTTGCCTGAAAAAAATGGGATGGATTACCGGGACGATCACAACGGGGCATGCATTCGGCGGGGATCTGGAGTCCGTCAATATATACAGCGGATTATGGGCGGCAAAAAAGGTTTATAATGCCGACATCATCATTGCGGGAGCAGGACCGGGTGTGGTGGGAACGGGGACTTCCGTCGGGTTTTCTGCGATGGAGATGGGTAATATCATCAATGCGGTTAACCGAATGGGCGGGATACCGATTATGGTTCCGCGCATCAGTTTTGCCGATCCAAGAAACAGACATACGGGTCTGAGTCATCATACTTTACATGCGCTTCATCTGTCGGCTTATTCGCCGGCGATCATACCGTACCCCCTCCATTTTTCCGATATTGAACAGCAGGTGAACAGGGCAAGACAATGGAATAATCAACAACATCTATGGGTGGGCAAAGAGCCACCTTCACCGGGTCAGTTGGAAAAATGGCTGCATGATTACCCGCTGGATATACAAACGATGGGACGGAAGATTCATGACGATCCGGTTTTTTTCCAGAGTACATCCCTCTGTGCAGGTCTGGCCCTGTTTTTACTGGATCACAGGCCGATTCCCCGGATAAATTCTAACGACGGAAACGGTGACGCGGAGATAAAAAATCTCTTAACAAAATGGGTTGTCTCGCCCAGATTTTAAGCTGATTTCTGATTTCCCATCCTTTCCCGACCATACGAAGATGGTTCTCCTCATAATAGATTTTCAATGGGATGACCTCCTTTACAATCTGTGATATTTTAACTTATGTTTGTTATGGACAGGCTAGAACCAACAACCAATAACAAATGAGGTGAAGATGTGGACTTCTACGAAAAAACCCTGGCCAGCAAAACGATTTTTACTGGAAAAATCATTCGTGTTCAGTTAGATGAAGTGGAATTGCCCGGCGGGAAAAAAGCGACCCGTGAAATCGTCAGACATAATGGTGCCGCAGCCATTCTGCCCGTAACAGATGACGGAAAACTGATTTTTGTCCGTCAGTTTCGTAAGCCTCTTGATCGGGAACTGCTTGAAATTCCGGCAGGAAAACTGAAAGCGGGAGAGGATCCGTTCGATTGTGCCCTTCGGGAGCTTAAAGAAGAGACGGGATGTACCGTCAACAGCTTGCACCATGTCGCTACGTTTTATACTTCCCCCGGATTTGCCGATGAGGTCATTCATTTATACCGTGCAGAAGGGTTAACGCGAGGGGAATCTCAACCGGATGAAGATGAATTTCTGGAAATCATCGAAATGACTCTTGATGAGGCCTACAGGAAAATAGAATCAGGAGAAATCCGCGATGCGAAAACGATCATGGCTGTTTACCACTGGGAGAATTTGATTCTAAAACAAAGAAAATGAGTCATAGTTCCCTTCCGGGATTCATAGAATCTATTAAAAGACGGGAGGGAATCGTTTTGAAACGAAAAATTGTACAAACCGTACAGCTTTATATGCAGCAGCACATGTCCCTTTACATCTTTGTCATCGTTCTGTTTGCGATGGGTGTCATTTTCGGTGCAATCCTTGTCCATTCACTTTCGCTCTCCCAGAAGGAGGATCTGTATCAGCACCTCAATCAATTTTTTACCCTGCTGAGTAATGGAAATCAAGTGAATCCGGACGTGTCGTTTCAACATTCTTTTGGTGAATATTTGAAATATGTCGGCTTTATGTGGATACTGGGACTATCGATCATCGGCCTGCCATTGATCTTGATCCTGTTGTTTTTAAAAGGGCTGGTCGTGGGATTTACGATTGGTTTTCTCGTAAATCAAATGAAGTGGGAAGGACTCTATTTTGCTCTCGTCTCCGTAGTTCCGCAAAATATTCTTGTGATACCGGCAATGATCATCGTCGGAGTAGCGGGGATATCTTTTTCGATCAGACTGATCCGCGGACGACTGTTGCGACGGGGCGAGCGTATCTTTCCGTATTTTGTCTCTTATTCATTACTTGTACTTGCGATGACCGTGGTTCTTGTAGGAGCATCCGTTTTTGAAGCTTACATATCTCCTGTTCTGATGGATCATGTGGTACGTGTGATGATTTGACCCAGATTACATTTAATTTTATTTAAAAATAACTTTATTTGACTTCAATCCTTCGCCTCTTCTATAATAATGACAGTATAGCTGTCAAGTCGGGGAGGGGTACAAGTTGAAGGATCGGCAGGAGCGCCTTGATCGCATCAAGCAGCAGTTGCATTCCCATAACTACAAATTAACGCCACAGAGAGAGTCAACGGTACAGGTTCTTCTGGAAAATGAGGAAGACCATCTCAGCGCAGAAGATGTGTATCTGCTTGTAAAAGAAAAAGCTCCGGAAATCGGCCTCGCTACTGTTTATCGTACCCTGGAGTTACTCAGTGATCTGAAAATCATCCATAAAATAAATTTTGGAGACGGCGTAGCCCGATACGAGTTTCGTGCGGAAGATGCCGAACATCACCATCACCACCTGGTATGCATATCCTGTGGCACTGTAGATGAAATCATGGAAGATTTGCTTGGAGAAATTGAGGAGCAGGTTGAAAGGGATTTTAATTTTAAGATCTTGGATCATCGCCTGACATTCCACGGTTTTTGCCATCGCTGCAAAGAAAAGGTGAATGAGGAACATAAGCAGGTTAAAATTTCAGAATAAATCGGATTTTTGCTTCCCGCACCGGGAAGCTTATTTTTTTGTTGCATGTACGAATAAAAATAGTAAGATAATAATGGTGGAATATGTTACTTTTAGGGAGGTTATGTCATGATTATCGGTGTGCCGAGAGAAATAAAGGATAACGAGAACCGGGTGGCGTTATCTCCGGCCGGAGTGGAAACATTGATCAAAGGAGGACACACAGTCTATATTGAAACAGGTGCCGGTGAAGGCAGCGGATTTACCGATCAGGATTTTGAAAAATCAGGTGCCGGTATTTTGCCGACAGCCAGAGAAGTTTGGGAAAAATCGGATATGGTGATGAAAGTAAAAGAACCTCTTCCGCCGGAGTATGAATATTTTCATGAAGGACTCATTCTGTTTACATATCTGCACCTGGCTCCGGAACCGGAACTGACACGGGCGCTTCAAGAGAAAAAAGTGGTGGCGATTGCTTATGAAACGATCCAGCTGGATGACGGCTCTCTGCCATTGTTAACGCCCATGAGCGAAGTAGCCGGACGGATGTCGGTACAAATCGGTGCACATTTCCTTGAAAAACATTATGGAGGAAAAGGCGTTCTCCTCGGTGGGGTTCCCGGAGTCTTGCCCGCCAATGTGGTGATTGTCGGGGGAGGGATCGTTGGAACAAATGCCGCCAAAATGGCCATGGGAATGGGGGCGAATGTCACAATCCTTGATATTAATCCCCGTCGTCTGCGGGAGCTTGATGATCTCTTTGGCGGCCGTATTCGCACGCTTGTTTCCAACAGTTATAACATCGCAAGTGCGGTAAAACAGGCTGATCTACTGATTGGTGCGGTATTGATTCCCGGATCGCGTGCTCCAAAGCTGGTGAGCGAAGACATGGTCCGTTCCATGTCCAGGGGTTCCGTGATTGTGGATGTGGCCATCGACCAGGGCGGTTCAATCGAAACGATCGACCGTATTACGACTCACAGTAACCCGACCTATGAAAAACACGGAGTGATTCACTATGCCGTTGCCAATATGCCCGGGGCTGTTCCGAGAACTTCCACTCTGGCGCTGACCAGCGTGACCACCCCTTATGCTTTACAAATTGCTGATCTGGGATATCGCAAAGCGATTGAAAAAAATAAAGCATTGTCACGCGGAGTCAATGTAATCAACGGTCATGTTACTTATCATGCTGTGGCTCAGGCGCTTGATCTGCCTTATACTCCGCTTGAGGAAGCAATCAATCTATAATCATTTGATATAAATGAAAAGAGAAAAGCACCGCTGTTTGTTGCATAAAAACAATCGGCGGTGTTTTTTATGACCGGATGTTTATTTTGAATTAATCATATTCTCATAAAACTGCAAAAAAGATTAAAAGTTTCTCTTTCTTAATTTATTTTTAATGGTTTATAATAATTTATAGAACAAATGTTCATAACGTACTTTACAAAAATTTATTTTTGAAAGGGGTTTATCCATAATGAATGGAAAAAGAAAAATCGGATTGTTAATGCTTGTACTTATCATGGTTTTTACTATAGTATTGTCAGGCTGCGGAACGAAAAGTTCTTCCGGTGACGGATCGGAATTAAGAGTCGGTATGGTAACCGATGTCGGTGGGGTTAATGATAACTCTTTTAATCAGAGTGCATGGGAAGGACTTCAACAGTTTCAAGAAGAAACGGGAGCCAAAGCGGACTATTTAGAGAGTCAGAGCGATGCGGATTATGTACCCAACTTGAACCAATATGTTAAGGATAACTGGAACTTGACATGGGGTATCGGTTATATGATGGGAGATGCAATTAAACAAGTAGCAGAGCAAAACCCGGATGCGAAATTAGCGATCATCGATGCTGTAGTGGATGCGCCCAATGTACAGTCTGTGACATTCAAAGAACATGAAGGATCATTTCTGGTAGGTGTTGTGGCAGGTCTCATGACAAAGTCCAATAAAATCGGTTTTGTCGGTGGGATGGATATTCCGGTTATCAAGCGATTCGAGGCAGGTTTTCTTGCCGGAGTAAAAGCAGCAAACCCGGATGCAGAGGTGATCGTAAACTACACGGGTGCATTTGATGCGCCGGATCAGGGTAAGGCAGCTGCGGCAACCATCTACAACGAAGGTGCTGACATCATATTCCACGCTGCGGGTTCAACCGGAGACGGTGTTTTTAATGAAGCGAAGGAACGTCTCAAATCGGGCAATCATGTATGGGTAATCGGAGTTGACAAAGACCAATCGGTCACTTTTGGTAATGAGGTCACCCTTACTTCCATGATGAAGCGTGTGGATACAGCCGTTTATACCATCTCAAAAAGCCTGGTTGACGGGGAATTCAAGGGCGGTATCAGCGAATTGGGATTAGCAGACAATGGCGTCGGGCTCCCTGCAGATAATCCCAATGTTCCTGAAGATGTCTTAAAACAGGTAGAAGAATATAAACAAAAAATTATCAATGGTGAAATTACAGTTCCGGCTGAATAATATAATCTTTTGTTAAACAAGGCTAGTTGTTCTTTAACTAGTCTTGTTTAATACTAATTGGGCAGGTGTTGACTCCTTGGAAAAAGATAATACGGTTGTAGAAATGAAAGGGATTACCAAAAGATTCCCGGGGATCGTTGCCAATGATTCCGTTGATTTAATCGTAAAAAAAGGTGAGATTCATGCTTTATTGGGGGAAAATGGTGCCGGCAAATCCACATTGATGAATATTTTGTTCGGTCTGTATCAGCCTGACGAAGGAGAGATATGGATAAAAGGAAAGAAAGAAGTCATCACGGACCCCAATTATGCGAACCGGTTGGGAATCGGCATGGTACATCAACATTTCATGCTTATTGACAATTTTACGGTTGTAGAGAATATTATCCTGGGTGCCGAACCTCAAAAAACTTTAAAAATTGATTATGACCGGTCTGTTAAAAAAGTTTTAGATCTTTCAAAGCGGTATGGCCTTCATGTTGATCCTCATGTGAAAATAGAAGACGTTTCTGTGGGAATGCAGCAACGTGTTGAGATATTAAAAACTTTGTATCGCGGAGCAGACATATTAATTTTCGATGAACCCACTGCAGTTCTCACTCCTCAGGAAATTGAAGAATTAATGGTGATCATGAAAAACCTGGTTCAAGAAGGTAAAACCATTATTTTAATTACTCACAAACTCAAAGAAATTATGGAAGCCTGCGATACAGTGACCATCATTCGCAGAGGAAAAGTGATCGATCGATTAGCGGTCAATGAAACAAACCCCGAGGAATTGGCAGAAAAAATGGTAGGCAGGAATGTCAGCTTTTCAGTACAAAAAGACAAAGCAAAACCACTCGATACGATCCTGTCCGTTCAAAACATCCATGCATCAGACAACAGGGGAGTGAAAGCGTTAAATGGTCTGTCGTTTGAAGTAAAAGCAGGAGAAATACTCGGGATTGCAGGAGTGGACGGAAACGGGCAAAGTGAGTTAATCGAGGTTTTGTCCGGGTTAAGAAAAATAGAATCCGGTAAGATAAGTCTTCACAACAAGCCTGTTCACAATTTGAACCCGCGATTAATTTCTGAAAGCGGAGTGGGCCATATTCCGGAGGACAGGCAAAAGAGGGGACTTATTCTGGATTTTACCCTCAGAGAAAACCTGGTATTAAAAAGTTATTATCAACCGGAATTTAATCATCATGGTTTTCTTCAATACAAAGAAATCAATCAACATGCAATCGCACTGATCAAAGAATATGATGTTCGTACTCCGGATGAATTCACGATAGCACGGGCACTTTCAGGAGGAAATCAGCAAAAAGCGGTGATTGCCAGAGAAATCAGCAACAATCCGGATTTATTGATTGCTGCCCAACCCACCAGGGGACTCGATGTAGGAGCAATAGAATTTATTCATCAGCGCTTGATCGAACAACGGGATAAAGGCAAGGCAGTCCTGTTAATTTCTCTGGAATTAGATGAATTAATGAATTTATCAGACCGGATCGCGGTGATCTATGAAGGAAAAATTGTCGGTATGGTAGACCCTGAAGTAATCACTGACCGTGAACTTGGCCTTATGATGTCGGGTGGGAAAGTGGAACGGGAGGAGGTGGAGTAACATGAATAAGTGGATACATATCTTCACAAAAGAATCTGTCCTCATTCCTGTTATTTCCACATTATTAGGTTTATTGATCGGGGCTTTCATTATGTTGTTGGGTGCTTACAATCCGATTCAGGCATATTTGTCTCTGATTGAAAAAGCATTTGGTGATTTTTATAGTATCGGGGAAACAATCCGACAAATTACACCGCTGATTTTTACCGGTTTGTCTGTCGCTTTTGCTTTTCGTACAGGTTTGTTTAATATCGGTGCAGAAGGACAATTCATCATGGGTTCGCTGGCTGCAACCATTGTAGGTATCCAACTGGACCTCCCATGGTATCTTCACATGCCTCTGGCCGTTGTTGCCGGTGGCATGGCCGGCGGATTGTGGGGGGTTATCGCAGGTTACTTAAAAGCAAAACGGGGAGTACATGAAGTCATTACAACCATTATGTTAAACTGGATTTCCCTCTATTTATCCAACTATTTCGTAAAAGCATATTTATCTGAACCGGGCCAGCAAAGATCGGAATTTCTGAAGGAATCTTCTTGGTTGTCATTACAGGGATTATCCCAATTATTTGATAACGCCAGAATACATTTCGGCATCTTGATTGCCATACTGTGTGCTGTTATTTTTTATATTGTTTTATGGAAGACAAAACAGGGATATGAATTACGTGCAGTAGGTTTTAATCCTCATGCAGCGGAATATGCGGGGATGAATGTAGGTGTAAACGTGATGAAAGCCATGTTTGTCAGCGGAGTTTTTGCCGGACTTGGTGGTGCTGCAGAGATTCTTGGAGTTTTTCATTATTTGACGATTAATGCCGCTTTTCCCGGATATGGCTTTCAAGGGATTGCAGTAGCGCTGATCGGGGGAAATACAGCATTAGGAACTGTATTGGGCGCAGTCTTATTCGGTGTATTAACCTTTGGAGCAACCGGCATGAAATTTGGGGCAGGAGTTCCGGTGGAAATTATAAGCATCGTGATTGCTCTGGTTATTTTCTTTGTTGCGGCAAAGGGCATCGTAAAATATGTAATTCAATTATTTAAAAAAGAGAAGAAAAACATGCTATAGCGCGAAGGATTATACTTTGCATAAGGGGATGCGTAAGAATGGAATGGTTACAAGTTACGAGCGATTTGATTCATAACACCATCGTTTTTGCTACAGCTCTTATTTTTGCAGCGCTGGGAGGTCTTTATTCAGAGAGGTCCGGTGTGGTTAATATTGCACTGGAAGGGTTGATGACAATAGGTGCATTTACTGCGGCTGTGGTGACTTTTTATGCAGATCTGATGCTGGGAGGAAGTGCCTGGTCTCCCTGGATCGGTTTTATTATTGCAATGATTGTCGGGATTATATTTGCACTTCCCCATGCAGTCGCATCCGTTTCGTTTCATGCAAATCAAGTGGTGAGTGGTGTAGCATTAAACTTTCTTGCTATTGGATTGGGCGTATATTTAACGAAAATATTTTTTGACGGATCAGCTCAAACAAAAACTCTGGAAACGACTTTATCAAAATGGAATATACCTTTCCTGTCCGATATTCCGTTTATCGGAAAAGCCTTTTTCTATGCTTATCCAACAAGTTTTCTGGCGTTTTTACTAGTGGCAATCTCATATTATGTTCTGTTTAAAACCCCGTTCGGTCTGAGGCTGCGCTCCGTAGGGGAACATCCTCAGGCAGCAGACACTGTCGGGATCAATGTATACCGTATGCGTTACCTGGCTGTTATGATCAGCGGTGCTTTAGCTGCCATGGGCGGCGCTACCATCACCCTGACCACAACCAGTAATTTTTCGCATAACACCATATCCGGACAGGGATTCATTGCATTAGCCGCGTTGATTTTTGGAAAATGGCATCCTGTGGGAGCCATGTTTGCCGCACTTTTTTTTGGAATTGCTTCGGCAATGAAATCCGTCTTTCAGGTTTTTTGTGTCACAGATTATATTCCTGTTGATTTTATTTTTATTTTCCCTTATGTTTTGACCATACTGGTATTAGCCGGAATTGTCGGACGGGCAAACGCTCCCGCAGCGATTGGGCGACCTTATATAAAAGGGAATCGGTAAAAGATGACCGGAAAATAATCCGGGCATAGAAGTATAATGATTAGAAGAGGAGCTTGCATATGGAAGAAGATAAATTGAAAAAAATAATTGATGCAGCCAAACTATATTACCAGTTGGACTATAGTCAGCAGGACATAGCCAAAAAATTGGGAGTTTCCCGTCCGACTGTTTCCCGATTTTTACAGCAGGCAAAAGCAGAAGGGATCGTCCAGATCATGATTATGGACCCTTCTGAGGATAATGAAAAAATTGCCGGCGAATTAAAAGAAAGGTATGGTCTCAAAAAAGTCCTTGTTGTTTCCACACCACAATATGAAGAAAGTATTGTCAAAAGGTATCTGGGAGAAGCTGCAGCCCATTATCTTTATCAGACCGTTAAAGATGGGGATATGATTGCAACCTCCTGGGGAACAACTCTCTATCAGGTTGCCGTTCATTTGCAACACAAACATGTCAGGAACGTAACCGTTGTTCAACTGAACGGGGGAGTCAGTCACTCTGAAACAAATACTTATGCAACTGAAATCGTGCAACTTCTTGGAAAATCATTTAATTCCATTCCTCACTTATTACCCTTACCTGCAATTGTGGATCACGTAGTGGTTAAGCAGGCAATCGAAGCGGATCGCCATATTCGAAAAATACTTGAAATGGGGAAACAGGCCAATATCGCAATTTTTACGGTAGGCGTGCCTACACCAGATTCGGTGTTAATTCAGGCAAATTATTTTACTAAAGAAGATTTGGAGATTATTCATGAAAAAGCGGTAGGGGACATATGCTCGAGATATATTGATGAAAAAGGCAACATATGTCATGAAAGTTTAAATAACCGTACGATTGGCATTGATTTAAAGGATCTTGCAAACAAAGAACAATCCATATTGATCGCAGGCGGTCCCAAAAGGGTTGAAGCCATCTATGGAGCGCTGCAGGGTAAATATGCAAACATTTTAATAACGGATCAATTTACCGCCCGGTCTTTGTTGGAGATAAATTAAAAACAGCGAGGAAATTTTAAAAAGGGAGAGAACATTCATCTATGGGAAATTCAGAACATAAAAATCACCGGATAGTAAATTTCGAAAGTAATTTTACAATGAAAGAACTGGCATCAATGATTGATCATACTCTCTTGAAGCCTGATAGTACAAAGGATCAAATTCTTCAGCTGTGTCGGGAGGCTGAGAATCATCATTTTGCAACAGTTTGTGTCAATCCGTACTGGGTACCTGTGGTTGCGGAAGAGTTAAAAGACTCTGATGTCAGAATTACGACAGTGATTGGTTTTCCGCTGGGGAGTACAAGTACTTTTGCAAAAATGGCTGAAACAAGGGATGCAATAGCCGCAGGCGCAACAGAGATTGATATGGTCATCAATATAGGAGCAATAAAATCAGGAGACTGGACAACGGTCCGAAAGGATATTGAAGGAGTTGTACAGGCAGCTGAAAAACGAGCTCTCGTTAAGGTGATCCTTGAGACAGGATTTCTTACCGATCAGGAAAAAGTGAAGGCTGCACAAATCATTGCATCCTCCGGTGCCCATTATGTGAAAACATCTACAGGTTTTGGTCCCGGACAGGCAACAATAGATGATATAGTGTTACTTCGTAAAACGGTCGGGCAGCAGATGGGTATTAAAGCGTCAGGCGGGATAAAGGATTTTCAAAGGGCACGAAGCATGATAGAAGCAGGGGCCGACCGGATCGGAACAAGCTCGGGTGTGGCCATTATTTCCGGAATGAAAGGCACAGACAATTATTAAGAATACATAAGATTTTTCGCTTCAAAAACGAGTACAGGCGGGGTGGAATGACCCATGATTATTTCTATCAGAAAACTGATGGAAGGATTGAAATATCTTTTGATTTTTATCGTTTGTACTATGATTTTTTATGGAATTGTCTCTTTTTTTGCAGAGGCGATTCGTCCTGCCGACCCGTATCAAAAACCGGAGGGTAAAGCAATCAAGGTTGACCGCTGGTATATGGAAGAAGAGCCTCATTCCGACTGGGAAGAGTTTCGGGAGCGGTTGATGTTTTATTACTGGTACGGCGAATAGAATCTTTTTTTCAGTCCGGATGAACAGGAGGGGTAAATTTGCAAGGTTTTAAGCGGATTTTTCTTATTGTGATGGACAGTGTCGGAATCGGAGCACTCCCCGATGCGGCTGAGTATGATGACCATAATGCCCATACGCTCGCACATATTGCAGATCAAATGGATGGGATCCGTCTTCCCCATCTTCAGCGGTTGGGCCTGGGTAACATTGAGCCTGTCCGGGGAGTTTCTGCTGTGGAGAACCCCATTGCTTTTTTTGGTAAAATGAAGGAAGCATCCCGCGGAAAGGATACGACTACCGGTCACTGGGAACTGATGGGATTAAGGATTGAAACACCCTTTAAGACCTGGCCGCAAGGTTTTCCCGATTCTTTGATTCATCAATTGGAAGAAGAGACCGGACGTAAAGTCATCGGTAATAAGCCTGCATCCGGGACCGAAATCATCAAGGAATTGGGAGAACACCATATGAGGACCGGCGATTTGATCGTATATACATCGGCAGACAGCGTGTTGCAAATAGCGGCCCATGAAGAAGTGATTCCTCTGCATGAATTATATCGCATCTGTGAGATCGCCAGAAAATTAACACTGGATGAAGAACATTCAGTCGTCCGCGTTATTGCCAGACCATTTGCAGGAGAACCAGGTCACTTCGAAAGAACGGCAAACCGGCGTGATTTTTCATTGAGCCCTCCAGCGCCAACGGTAATGAACAGTCTGGTAGAAGCCGGTTTTGAATCGATTGCCATCGGTAAAATTTCGGATATTTATAAAGGGGAAGGGGTAAACAGATCGATTAAGACCGTTTCTAACATGGACGGTGTCGATCAACTTCTCAATACCATGGATGAGGATTTTCAAGGGTTAAGTTTTGTTAATCTGGTAGATTTCGACGCCAAATACGGTCACCGGCGTGATCCGCTCGGTTATGGAAGGGCGCTGCAGGAATTCGACGGGCGAATCCCCGAATTGATCGAGAAGCTTGAAAGGCATGATCTGCTTATCATCACGGCAGATCATGGCAATGACCCGACTCATCACGGAACCGATCATACGCGGGAATATGTGCCGCTTCTGGTCTATCATAATGGAGTTACAACAGGAAAAGATCTGGGAGTAAGGACAACATTTGCCGATGTAGGTGCAACAATAGCTGATAATTTTAAGATTACTTTGCCGCCCCATGGAAAAAGCTTTCTGGGAGAAATTGTGATGAGGGGAGAAAACGCATGAAAAAGCAAGTTAATGAAGCAAACAATTGGATTAGTCAACAATTGAAAGAGTCGCCGCAGATCGGGCTGGTTCTCGGATCTGGTCTGGGCGTTCTTGCAGAAGAAATCGAAGATCAAGTGGTCATTCATTATCGCGATATTCCTTATTTCCCTGTGTCCACTGTAGAAGGTCATGCCGGAAAACTGGTGGCCGGTACTTTAATGGGAAAAAAGGTACTGGCGATGCAGGGACGTTTCCACTTTTATGAGGGATACTCCATGCAGGAAGTGACAAGACCGATCAGGGTCATGCAGGAACTGGGAATCAAGCAGTTGATCGTAACCAATGCTGCCGGAGGGATCAATACAAATTATCGACCAGGAGATCTCATGTTAATTCGGGATCATATCAATATGATGTTTCAAAATCCGTTAATCGGTCCCAATGTAGATGAATGGGGTGTGCGTTTCCCCGATATGTCCGGGGCTTATTCCGAAGAATTGAGACAACTGGCCAAAAAAGTCGCAGATGAGCAGAAAATGGAGTTGCGTGAAGGGGTGTACATAGGTGTAACCGGTCCCAGTTACGAAACACCGGCAGAGATAAAAATGTTGCGTAAACTGGGAGCGGATGCTGTCGGGATGTCCACTGTACCGGAAGTGATTGTGGCCGGACATGCCGGCATGGAAGTTCTGGGGATTTCCTGTATCAGCAATATGGCTGCCGGAATTTTACCACAGCCTTTAAGCCATGAGGAAGTGATTGAGACCACGGAAAAAGTAAAGAATCAGTTCATTTCCCTGGTAAAAGGGATTCTGAAGAATATGAAAGGGGAGTAACCTCTCATGACAAATGACGATTACGTTATGGTTCAAGGGGAAGAACGGATACGCCGTATTCAGGAAGCGGCTGCTTATATTCGTGAACATCTGGATGAAACACCCGAAATCGCTATGATTCTCGGATCGGGACTCGGAGTTCTCGGGGATGAAGTAGAGGGGGCCGTGAAGATTGATTATAAAGATATCCCTCATTTTCCTGTTTCGACGGTAGCCGGACACGCCGGTCGTCTTGTCTGCGGAGAACTGGCCGGCAGACATGTTATGGTGATGCAGGGACGTTTTCATTATTATGAAGGTTATCACATGAGTCAGGTCACCTTTCCCATTTATGTCATGAAGGAACTGGGGATCAATAATATCGTAATTACCAATGCAGCAGGCGGGCTCAACCGTCATTTTCAAGCAGGCGATTTGATGGTGATCACCGATCATATCAATTTTACGGGAAGCAATCCGTTGATCGGTCCCAACCCGGATCGTTACGGTCCACGTTTTCCCGATATGTCGCGCGCTTATGATCCTTCACTGATTCAACTGACTCTGGAAAAAGCCGAACTTAACGGAATCCAATTGCAAAAAGGGGTATACGCTGGGATCAGCGGTCCGGCATATATGACTCCCTCAGAACTGATTATGCTACGTGAACTCGGTGGAGATGCAGTGGGAATGTCGACCGTGCCCGAGGTGATCGCCGCCAATCACTGTGGCATGAAGGTTCTGGCCATCTCCAACATCACCGATATGGCGATCGGGGAGGAACTGGAACCCTTAACCCATGAACAGGTGATAAAAATGGCGGAACAAACCCGCCCTCGGTTACTCGCATTAATCAAATCCATAATTCCCGGGGTGAGATGATGATGAGAATGGTTGATATCATTCAAAAGAAAAAGACAGGCACTCCTCTATCCAGAGATGAAATCGATTTTATGATTGATGGATACGTAAAGGGTGATATTCCTGATTATCAAATGTCTGCATGGGCGATGGCCGTATTTTTTGAAGGGATGTCGGACTTGGAAACGGCCTGGCTCACCGATGCCATGGTCCGCTCGGGAGAACAAATCGATCTTTCAGATATTCCGGGTATAAAAGTGGATAAGCATTCAACCGGCGGTGTGGGGGATAAAACAAGTCTTGTTCTGGCTCCCCTTGTAGCTGCAGCCGGTGGAAAAGTGGCAAAAATGTCGGGACGCGGGCTCGGACACACCGGGGGAACCATTGATAAACTGGAGTCGATCCCCGGATTTAAAGCAGAATTGAGTCAGTCTGATTTTGTTCAACAGGTGAATGAGATTGGACTGGCTATTGTCGGTCAGAGTGCCAATCTCACTCCGGCTGATAAAAGTTTATATGCTCTGCGGGACGTAACGGCAACTGTTGATATCATCCCTTTGATTGCCAGTTCAATTATGAGTAAAAAGATTGCGTCCGGAGCCGATGCGATTGTTCTTGATGTTAAAGTGGGCAGCGGAGCTTTTATGAAAGAAGAAAAGGACGCGGAAGATCTTGCACGCGCCATGGTTTCCATCGGTGAAAAATCGGGCAAAAAGACCGTTGCCGTAATCAGCGACATGAATCAACCTCTGGGATATGCCATTGGGAATGTACTGGAAGTTAAAGAGGCAATCGAGACGCTTCGCGGGAACGGTCCTGATGATCTGCGCAAATTGTGTCTTACTCTCGGTTCTCAAATGCTCGTTCTGGCAAAACTTGCTTCGAGCCCGGAGGAAGCAGAAGGGAAACTGCG
>JAWLDF010000008.1:0-105034 GCA_041686735.1 Bacilli bacterium | reverse complement strand
AGTGGCACTTGCCGCACATCCTCAATGTCAGTTTTCCGGGAACGGATACGGAAACCCTGTTGATGAATCTCGATCTGGAAGGGGTGGCCGTATCGAGCGGTTCCGCGTGTACTTCCGGCTCCCTGCAGCGCTCCCATGTGTTAAAAGCGATGCAGCTGGATCCTGACGTGATTCGTTCGGCGATCCGTTTTAGTTTCGGCTATGGAAATACGGTGGAACAGGTACGCGAAGCTGCCCGTATCACAGCCCGGGTAGTTTCAAGGCTTTTGCGGAAGTAAACAGCCCGTGATCACGGATTCAAGACTTTTTGCCATCAACTCCTCAGCATATTCCCCTTCCATTACGGGAAAACGAATAATACGGAAGGAGGAATCCATCTTTGCAAAAGGTGCGAGATCTCATCGACCTTCCGATTATCGACATCGTTTCCGGCCGGGAGTTGGGACAGGTCCGCGATATCCTGTTTGACCGACACTTTCGTTTTCAGGGTCTCCTTCTTGAGTACTGCGGATGGCTTCGTGACGGCTGTTATATTCCATCCGACGCCGTTCATTCCATCGGAGCCGACTGCGTTTTTGTCAGAGATGCAGACTGCATCCTTCCTTATCAACGATCGACAGCTTCGTTTTTTCCGTTGAGTGACGGTCCGTCTCACTTAAGGGGAAAACCTGTTTTATCTAGTGACGGTTATCAGTTGGGACAACTGGAAGATGTATACTTTCTGGATCAATTGGGAACAATTACTGGATACGAAGTATCAGACGGGTTCTGGGCTGACATCACCGAAGGACGTAAAATCGTTCAGACAAACGAATTCTTAAGAGTGGGCAAAGATGCTCTGGTGGTATCCGGTACGATTTCTTGCGGTTTGTCTGAATCTCCTTTCGACCCGCAACAATCCATTCGGGATGAGGATGCCCGGATCAATCAATAATCCAGGAGGCACTGAAAACCAATGTTACGTTGTCCCAATTGTGACTCGAGGGATATTGGCAAAATCGGCACCAATCAGTATTACTGCTGGGGGTGCTTTGTGGAGTTAACCGTATCAAATGACCGGATCACTTCCGTCTACCAGGTGGAAGAAGACGGATCGCTTGATTCTTTAAATGATCTTTTTTTTGACTCCGAAGTTGCGGATCCTGATTCCCCAATGATCCAATCCAATATCTAGGGGGAAGACACATGTTTCGTCAAAATAACTTATTTCGTACGCTGGCGATCAGCGGGATTGTTTTTGCCGTGATGAGAATGATGAGGTCTCCCAATCGCCGCAATGGCATGATGCGATTGGCGGGTGGTCAGGGAATGGGCCTCGGCAAGATGATGCGACGGTTCACCAGAATGGCCGGTAACCTGAGAATGTTGCCAATGATGGGAGCCGGGCGTAAATAATCGATCGCAATCAATAAAAGGCTGCTTCAGCCGGTGTGGAGGTGAAGACGGGCGTCTGCCCCCTGCATCTTCGCCGGTGTGGGGCAGCTTTTATTACAATGGATGTGAGAACTGATCATCCTGAAGTTAAGACGAAAAAATCGTCTTAATCCTGCAATGTAAAGAAAAAATGAAAAAATAGGATGAAAAAATCGTCTTATATTGCCATGGTGATTCCCTGGAGGGAGGTTAGATGTGAAATAAGACGATTTTTTCGTCTAAATCTCCCCGGTTCACCGGATTTTATGAAAATAAGACAAAAAAATCGTCTTATTTTCCGCTACCGAACCGCCTACCCCAATTACATTGAAAATCCAACACCCAAATAAAAAGGAAAATCGGGGACCAGCCCGACTCCTCTTGCCACTTCCCCTCCTTTGATGACGGTGGTATGATGAACATAAAACCCCAAATTATCAACGCACCCGACGAAGGAGGATTGGCCATGTATTTTATTACATATCGAAAAAATGGACAAACAGGTACTGGTGTGATGTCTCCCGATTTACAAACGTTCTATCCCCTGCCCTGGAACGATATGCTGGAAGCAATTGCCGACGAACAGGACTTACTGAATGCGGCACGTCAGCTTTTAGAGCAACAGGATTCAGCGGCGGCATTATCGCTCAGTGATGTGGAGTTGCTTGCTCCGATTCCCCGTCCGCGTAAGAACATTTTTTGTCTGGGCAAAAATTACGCCGATCACGCCATTGAAATGGGAGGGAAGGAATCAATCCCCGAGCACCCCATGGTCTTTTCCAAAGCTCCCACTTCCGTGACCGGTCCGGAACATCCCATCGATTACAATCCTGAAATTACGCAGGAACTCGATTACGAAGGAGAGCTTGCCCTCATCATCGGAAAACAGGGAAAAGGAATTTCCCCCGAACAGGCTGACGATTATATCTTCGGTTACACCATTCTCAATGATGTCACCGCCCGCGACCTGCAGCAGCGGCACAAGCAATTTTTACTGGGAAAAAGTCAGGATACGTTTTGCCCGATGGGCCCCTATCTCGTCCACAAAAGTGCCATCGGCGACAGTGGCAATTTGAATATTACCACCCGCGTCAACGGGGAGATCCGTCAGCAATCAAACACGCGCCATTTCATTTTTGACATTCCGACGATCCTAGCCACCATTTCCGCGGGGATCACGCTGGAAGCGGGGGATATAATCTCCACAGGAACTCCCGCCGGTGTGGGAAAAGGATTTAAACCGCCCCGTCTTTTAAAGGACGGAGATGTTGTTGAGATTGAAATCGAAAAAATCGGTATCCTGCGCAACCGCGTACGGCAGGTCTGATAGTTCGCGACAAATCATCACATACTAAGCAGGTAAATTGTATCGAGGACGGGGGAACATGCCATCATGGAACGTCTGTTGCATTCACGGTTCATTTACCTGCTGGTAACGATCATCTTGATCCTGACCATCATTTTTTTGCTGTTACAGGTCCAACCGGTCGTGGCCGGTCTGTTCAAACTGATTAAAGCGGTGGCCATCCCCTTTTTGATCGGGGTGGCCATTGCCTATCTCCTCAATCCCGTGGTCAACTTGCTGAACCGGCGCGGTGTTCCCCGTGCCATCGCGGTGTTGATCATTTATGCCACCTTTTTTCTCATATTGACTGTCGCGCTTATCAATGCGATTCCGGCTGTGGTAAAACAGGCGAGGGAACTTTCCGAATACCTGCCCCAGTTGACCCGGACCTATCAAAAATGGCTTTCCGAGTTCCATATCCATAAATATGCCCTTCCAGAGGGAGTTCAACAGGGACTGGAACAGGGGATCAACCGGCTCGAAAAAGATACGGCCGTCCGCATCAGTACCGCCGTCGACTCATTTCCCGACAAAATCGATTACTTATTCATGATTGGTGTCATCCCGTTTGTCGTCTTTTACTTTCTCAAAGACATGAAAACGATGCGGCGCCTGACCCTTTCCATTGTTCCCTCCCGTCACCGCCGCACCTTTACCCGGCTGACCTCTGATATTGATCGTGCCCTCGGCAATTACATCCGCGGACAGCTGACGGTCTGCGCCATCGTCGGTATTCTCGCTTACATTGGTTATTTAGTGATCGGGATGAAATATGCGCTGTTACTTGCCTTTATTTCAGGAATCACCAACGTGATTCCTTACCTAGGCCCTTTTATCGGGGCGGCACCGGCGGTTCTATTGGCACTGACCGTCTCCTGGAAAATGGTGTTGTCCGTTGTCATCGTCAATATCATCGTGCAGATTCTTGAAGGAAATGTGGTTTCTCCTCTAGTGGTGGGGCGAAAACTGCATATGCATCCGTTGCTCATCATATTCTCCCTGCTGGTCGGGGAAGCGGCGGGAGGAATCCTCGGGATGATCCTCGCAGTTCCTGTTCTGGCGGTCAGCAAGGTGATTTTACAGTACATTGTGCTTCATTATGTCAAACATTGACACGCCCCATCCGTATTTGTATAATGGGGAATGAAATCGATGAGGGATCAAGTAGGTCGAAGCCCTTTTACAGAGAGGCATTTCCCCGGTTGAGAGAGATGCCAAAAGAAGATCGGCCGAACGCTAATCCTGAGAGCAGTTAAACACTGCCGGCATTACACCGTTATCGTAATGAGAGCGACACGAAACTTAGAGAAGTGAGAAGATAGAAGTGAGAAGTGGAGGATGAAGAAATCAGCGTAGCTGATTTCAACTCGCTCCTACCTCCCACATTCCACATCCCACCTCTCACCTCCAGCATTCGTGTAAGCAGGGTGGTACCGCGAGATCATCTCTCGTCCCTGAGTGGGATGGGAGTTTTTTTATGCATAAAAAATGAACGGAGGTTGTAAAAACCATGACGGAAAAGATGACAGCGACAGAAATTCGCCGCAAATTTTTAGACTTTTTTAAGGAAAAGGGGCATCATATTGAGCCCAGCGCTCCGCTGGTTCCCCACGATGATCCTACTCTGTTGTGGATCAATGCCGGGATGGCCCCGTTAAAAAAATATTTTGACGGCCGCATGAACCCGGATAATCCGCGCATTGCCAATTCGCAGAAATGTATCCGTACCAATGATATTGAAAACGTGGGAAAAACCGCGCGCCATCATACCTTTTTTGAAATGCTCGGCAATTTCTCCATCGGGGATTACTTCAAAAAAGAAGCAATTCACTGGGCATGGGAATTTTTAACCGATAAAAAATGGATTGGCTTTGATCCCGACCTATTTTCGGTGACGGTCTATCCGGAGGATGAAGAAGCCTTCAACATCTGGCACAAGGAAATCGGTCTGCCGGAGGAGCGCATCATCCGTCTGCAGGATAACTTCTGGGACATTGGCGAAGGTCCCTGCGGTCCCTGCTCGGAGATTTTTTATGACCGCGGTGAAGCATACGGAAACGATCCCGATGATCCCGAACTTTATCCCGGCGGGGAAAACGAGCGCTTCCTGGAAATCTGGAACCTCGTGTTCTCGCAATTTAACCATAATGCTGATGGAAGCTATACTCCCCTTCCCAAGAAAAATATCGATACAGGAATGGGACTGGAACGGATGGCTTCCATCCTGCAGGATGTTCCCAACAATTTTGAAACGGATCTGTTGTTCCCGATCATCCAGGCCACCTGTGACATTGCCGGCGTGAAGTACGGCGAAAATCAGGAACAGGATGTGGCTTTAAAAGTGATCGCCGACCACACCCGTACGGTGGTGTTTGCCATCGGGGACGGTGCCCTGCCTTCCAACGACGGAAGAGGTTATGTCATCCGCCGTCTGCTGCGACGTGCCGTTCGTTACGGAAAATTACTGGGTGTGGAAGAACCCTTTTTGTACCGTCTTACCGCTGTGGTGGGCGAGATTATGGGATCTTACTATCCCGAAGTCGTCGACAAGCGTCAATTTATTGAAAAAGTGATTCGCAACGAGGAAACCCGTTTCCATGAAACCCTCAACGAAGGGCTTCATATCCTGCAGGAGATATCGGAGCGCATGACGGAAGAAGGAAGAAAAGAAATTTCCGGGCGAGAGGCCTTCACCCTGTATGATACCTACGGATTCCCGCTCGACCTCACCGAAGATTTTGCCGCCGAAAAAGGGTTTACGGTGGATCACGAAGGATTCGAAGCGGAGATGGAAAAGCAGCGTGAGCGGGCACGGGCTGCACGCCAGGAAGAAGGAAGCATGAAAGTGCAAGGAGGCGCGCTTAACGAACTCACGGTGGAAAGCCGTTTTGTCGGTTATGATCAACTCGTCTCCGATGCAAAGGTGGAAGCGTTGGTGGTGGACGAGCAACTGGTGGACTTCGTCAGCGAAGGACAGAAAGCCCAGTTGGTGCTCGACCAGACTCCTTTTTATGCGGAAAGCGGCGGACAGGTGGCCGATATCGGATTGATCACTTCTGACAAGGCATCCTTAAAAGTGGAGGATGTACAGAAGGCGCCGAACGGCCAGCACGTTCACACCGTGCTGGTGGAACGGGGAACGATTCGCGTCGGAGATGCTGTGCAGGCTCAAGTTGATCCGGCATCCCGCACCGATATCACCAAAAACCACTCGGCTACCCACCTGTTGCATCAGGCATTAAAAGATGTGCTGGGTGATCATGTGAATCAGGCGGGATCGCTGGTGGCTCCCGATCGTCTGCGTTTTGACTTTTCCCATTTTGGCAGCGTATCGGAAGAAGAACTGGATCGCATTGAATCCATTGTCAATGAACAAATCTGGCGCAATGCAAAGGTTGAAAAAATGTATAAGCCGTTAGAAGAAGCGAAAGCGATGGGAGCGATGGCGCTGTTCGGCGAAAAATACGGCGAAGTGGTCCGGGTCGTGCGCATCGGTGATTACAGTCTGGAGTTGTGCGGCGGATGTCATGTGAATGATACAGGGGAAATCGGATTGTTCAAGATCGTGAGCGAGAGCGGGATCGGTGCCGGAACCAGACGGATTGAAGCGGTAACCGGACGCACGGCATACCAGTACATGCAACACCAGGTGGATATCCTCCGCCAGGCAGCCGATGCATTAAAGGCCAAACTGCCCGATGTTCCGAAACGGATTGAGGCCTTAAAGCAACAAATGAAAGAACTGGAACGGGAAAATGAATCATTACGGGCAAAACTGGGGAACATGGAAGCAGCATCTTTAATTGATCGTGTGGAGGATGTGAATGGCATTCCTGTGCTGACTGCCAGACTTTCCGGGGTGACTATCGATCAAATGCGGAATATTGCCGATGATTTGAAGACGAAGGTAGAATCTGGTATTGTGGTATTGGGGACAGGTTCGGATGATAAAGTCAACCTGATCGCCGTCGTGACCCCTGACCTCGTGGAAAAGGGTTATCATGCCGGAAAATTAATAAAAGAAGTGTCCTCCCGTTGCGGCGGTGGTGGCGGCGGACGTCCGGATATGGCGCAGGCCGGCGGAAAGGAACCGCAAAAGCTGGACGAAGCCTTGTCCTACGTGAAGGAATGGGTTCTCGAGCAAAAATAAATCTTGCCACAGCATGATGTGGACAGGTAGAATGGAAACAAGCTCTTCATCTCCGGAGGTGAATGAATGATGAGTTCGATGGATCGAACCATGAAGTTTAATCTGAAAAACGAAGAGATGCAGGTTGACGCGAAGGAAGCGCTTCTTACAGTATACCAGTCCCTGGAAGAAAAGGGGTACAATCCGATCAATCAGATTGTCGGATACCTTTTGTCCGGAGATCCAGCTTACATTCCACGTCATAACAATGCACGCTCCATCATTCGCAAACTGGAACGGGATGAGCTCATTGAAGAACTTGTCCGCTTTTACCTTGATGCACATCGTGAGTAATTCATGCATAAAACAGGTAGGGCGTTGCAAAATAATGAAACAGGAGAATTGCGCATATGAGATGGATGGGCCTCGATGTCGGCAAGAAGAGAATCGGTGTCGCCGTAAGCGATGAACTGGGTTGGACCGCTCAGGGGGTAGAAACCATTCATCGCCGCAATCTCTCATCCGATCTGGAACGTATCAAACAACTGGCAGAATCCTACGCCGTTACAGGTATCGTAGTCGGACTGCCGAAAAATATGGACGGAACGATCGGGCAAAGCGGCGAAGATTGCCGCCGATTTGCTGACAAGGTTAAAAAGGAACTGGGACTAGCGGTCACCATGTGGGATGAACGATTGACGACGGTGGCGGCGGAACGTACCCTGTTGGATGCGGATATGAGCCGCAAAAAGCGGAAAAACGTGATTGATAAAGTCGCGGCTGTCATGATCCTGCAAAGTTTTCTCGATTCCCGTTCCTGATTCTGATGTTGTGTAAGTGAATCTATGTATAGAAGGGATGGATGAACGATGGCTCAAGAGGTAGAAGTGGGCGAAGTGATTACGTTGAGTGAAGAAGGAGAGCAGGAAGAACACGATTTTACAGTGATGTATCGCTTTGAAATCGAAAGGCAGACATACCTGTGCTTGGTTCCTGTGGAGCAAGAGGAAGACGAAGAATATGATGTATATTTCTTAAAATATAATGGAACCGATGTTCTTGAACCGATCGAAGATGAGCAGGAATGGGACAATGTACAGCAAACCTTTGAAACCCTGATGCAGGAAGTCAACGAAGAAGAATCATAAAAAAGGTGATGATGCCCGTGCCCGAAGAAATTCAGTGGTTGCGAGATCAAGTCGGTCATCAAGTGATATTACAGGAACAGTCCCGGCCCGGAGCATATGATATTGTCACGGAGATGAAAATCGCTGACGATTGTTATGTCTGTCTGCATCCGGCGAACGAAAGGGAACAGGACATGTACATTTACCGTTACCGCATTCAACCGGAGCAGCATGTCATAGAACCGATCGATGATGACGATGAGTGGGAACGGGTTGCCGATGCCTTCGATGAATGGCTTTATGAGAAACAACGACAACAACGGTTGACATAAAAGGAATCACCATGAACGGGATCAGAGGAGGGAGATAGCAACAGTTCTCCCCGGATGGTCCCGTTCCTTTATGCAAAATCATATTCTGGATTTGATTTAGACCGGCAGAACGAAGTGAGGGAAAGGCAAATCAAATCCAGCTATTTATTTTCTTTACTCATGGGCTTATTGTATAATGAAACGTGGCGAGAGGAGGTTTTATCGTACATGGCAAATAAGCAGGCCAATTTATCGCAAAAAGAAAATCAAGCGGACCGTCCGGACAAACCTTTTCCCATGTGGAAGGTGGTTTTGATCACAGTAGCGGTTGTCATCACGCTGGCTGTTGCCGTGACGGGCGGTGGCGCTGTCTATATCTATAACAATTTGCAACCCGTGGAGGCCACCTCTGATGCAGAACCGGTCATTGTGACGATTCCGACGGGGGCGACAACACAGGAGATCGGCACAATCCTTGAAGAACAGGGATTGATCCGTCACGCCGGAATTTTTTCTTATTATGTCCGATATCGCGGGATCGGCAATCGCTTGCAGGCCGGAGACTATCGTCTTACTCCCGGACAATCCGTCGATGATATTCTTGAAACCATTGTTCAGGGTAAAACCTATGTGAAGACATTCACCTTCACCATCCCCGAAGGATTTACAGTTAAACAAATTGCGGATCGTCTGTCCGAGCAGGGGCTGATCGACAGAGACACTTTTTTGAAAGAAGTGAACGAAGGCGATTTTGCATACGAATTTGTCAGCAATATTCCCGAAGACCCGCGTATGGAGTATCGTCTCGAGGGGTATCTTTATCCCAAAACCTACGAAATGAAAAAAGGGGCTTCGGAACATGAGATCATCGATCGCATGTTGCAACAGTTTGAGAAAGAATGGAACGAGACATGGAACTCCAACCTTCAGGAAAACGGAATAACCCTGCATGAGGCGGTTACCCTTGCTTCCATCATTGAACGCGAAGTCCAATCCGATCAGGAAAGATCGATGGTAGCCGGTGTTTACTACAACCGTCTGCGGGACCAGATGTTGTTGCAGGCCGACGCCACCATTCAATTTATCTTCGGTGAACAAAAAGAAACGGTGACCTATGATGATCTCAAAATCGATCATCCCTACAACACATACCTTTACCCGGGATTACCGCCCGGACCGATCGCCAACCCCGGCTTCATGGCCCTGGAAGCGGCGGCCAACCCGGAAAGCCATGAGTATTATTACTATGTCACCAAAAAAGACGGTTCGGGAGAGCATTACTTTGCCCGCACCTTTGCCGAGCACCAGCAAAATATTGCAAAAAGCAAACATAATCAGGCGAATGCCGCAAATTAAATTAGTTCATTGACGGAGTTGATTTATGTATGATTAATCAACAGCAGGTTGAGTCTTATATTCAACAGTGCCTGCCGAAGAGTTCCTCCCTGCTTGAGCAGATGGAAGCGGTAGCCACTGAGGAGCAAGTTCCGATCATCCAAAAATCGGCTGCTCAGGCTTTAAAAGTTCTTTTGATGGCCAAACAACCCAAACGGATTTTGGAGATCGGTACAGCCATCGGTTACTCTGCGATATGGCTGGCTCAGGCCGCTCCCCATGCCCGAATTACCACGATGGAGATCGATCCGAAAAGGGTATCACAGGCCCTGGTCTATCTTGATCAGGCCGGAGTGCGTGAGCAGGTCGAAGTGATTGAGGGAGATGCCTGTGAAGGACTGCCCGATCATTATAAATTTGATGTGATCTTTATCGATGCCGCCAAGGGACAATACCGCACCTATTTTGACCTATATTTCCCCTTGCTGGAGACTGACGGATTGCTGATCTGCGACAATGTCCTCTTTCGCGGCATGGTGGCGGGAGCGGTTCCGGTTGAACAAAAATACGAGCGTATGATAGAACAATTGCGGGATTTCAACCGTTTCCTCATCGAACATCCGCAACTGGAAGTTTCCATTCTGCCGGTGGGAGACGGTCTTGCCGTCGCGGTAAAAAAGGAGCGTGCATGAGATGACCAGGCCTGAATTACTGGCGACCGCAGCCGACCTAGAAGAGTTGAAACTTGTGCTGGACGCGGGAGCAGACGCTGTTAACATCGGCGGGTCCCGTTATGCTTTAAGAACGACCGGCCGCTTCTCCCTTGAAGAAATCAAACAGGCAGCGACCCTGGTACATCAAGCTAATAAGAAACTGTATCTGTCCGTAAACAGCGTGATGCATAATGAGGACCTCGACGGACTTTCATCATATCTCAAATCTGTAACGGATACCGGTGTGGATGCGATTGTGTTCAGTGATCCTGCCGTCTTGATGACGGTAAGGGAAGAGGGACTTGCCATCCCCCTGCACTGGAGCGCCGATATCATCTCCACCAACTACCAGACTGTCAATTACTGGGGCAAAAAAGGTGTGCAACGCGCCGAACTGGCACGTGAACTCAATATGGACGAAATCATTGAATTGAAAGAAAATGCCGGGATCGAAATCCAGGTCCAGGTTCACGGCATCATGTGTATTTTTCATTCAAAAAGGGAACTGGTCAGCAATTACTTCAATCAGGCCGGACAAAAAGTGGATCACCGCAGTGACCATTTGAAGAGCCGCCGTCTTTTCCTCAAGGAAGAAAAGAGGCAGGACCAGGAATATCCGATCTATGAAGATGATCAGGGCACGCATATCATGAGTTCGGAAGATATCTGCATGATTGATCAGCTTCCCGAATTGATCGATGCCGGCATCGACAGCTTTAAGATCGAGGGTCTGATGAAACCGGCTTCCTATATGGAAAAAGTAGTACGGCTGTATCGCAAAGCGATTGCCGTCTACCTCGAGGACAGTAAATCCTACAGGAATCAGGCGAACGAGTGGCGCCGGGAGATCGAACAGATCCAGCCACAGGGACGTCCGTTGACTACCGGATTCTTTTACAAAGAACAAATCTTTTAAAGAAATCGAAAGGGGTGATCAAAGATGTCCGTTGCAACATCAGGACGTACTGCGCACGCTGGCGCGAAGGCGAAGATTGCCAGACCGGAATTGCTGGCACCCGCCGGTAATCTCGAAAAACTAAAATGTGCGATTTTATACGGCGCCGATGCGGTTTACATCGGAGGACAACAATATGGACTTCGGGCCAATGCCGATAATTTTTCTTTTGCAGAGATGGAGGAGGGCGTTGATTTTGCCCATCGTCACGGAGCAAAAGTTTATGTGGCCACCAATATTATCGCTCATAACGAAGATCTTCCCGGAGTTCATGAATATTTTCGCCGTCTGTACGAAATTGGGATCAACGGGGTGATTGTGGCCGATCCCGCTTTAATTGAAGCCTGCAAACAGGCTGCTCCCGATCTGGAAATCCACTTAAGTACGCAGGCTTCCACCACCAACTGGCGTACGGTGCAGTTTTGGAAAAATGAAGGGGTATCGCGCATTGTGCTGGCGCGGGAAGTAAGTGTGGAAGAAATCCGTGAGATCAAGGAGCGGGTCGATGTAGAACTGGAAGTGTTCATCCATGGAGCAATGTGTATTTCCTATTCCGGACGCTGTGTACTGTCCAACCATTTTACCGCGCGCGACTCGAATCGCGGAGGCTGCTGCCAGTCATGCCGCTGGAAGTACGATCTGTATGAAGAAGGCGGGGAGGACGAACTGCGCCAGTGGGGGAATGCACAGGAAACGAATGCTTTTACCATGAGTTCCAAAGACCTCGCGGTCATTCACCGTCTTCCGGAAATTATCGACCTCGGGGTGGAAAGCTTTAAAATTGAAGGACGGATGAAGAGCCTGCACTATGTTGCCACCGTGGTTAAAGCATATCGTCAGGCGATTGATGCATACTGTGATGATCCGGATAACTATCGGTTACGCGAAGAGTGGCTGGAGGAAATCAAAAAATCCGGTCATCGTTCTTCCACCAGCGGATTCTTTTTTTATCAGCCGGGCCACGAGGACCAACTGTTCGGGGAAGCGGAAGAAGCGGCGAAGTACGACTTTTGCGGTGTTGTCCTTGATTATGATGAGGATACAAGAACGGCCACGGTGGAACAACGGAACCATTTCGCGGTCGGGCAACAACTTGAGATCTTCGGTCCCGATCATCAATTCCGCGAGGTGGTAAAAGAAATCAAAGATGAGGAAGGCAACGTTCTCGATGCCGCCCGTCACCCGCTGCAGCGGGTAAAAATCAAAGTATCCCGGCCGGTTCGCCCCTGGGATTTGCTTCGTAAAGTGCTTTGAACCTTTCCTGATTCAAATGCATGTTATATGAATAAAGGTCTGCACAATTCCTTATTGGAAAGGAAAGATTCCGGCGATGAAACCCGTGATCGGTATTACCCCTTCCCTGCAAGATGAGTCCGTCATGCTTCATCGTGATCTCACCCACGCGGTATTTAAGGCAGGCGGGATTCCGGTGATTCTTCCTTATCCGCGCTTCCATGCGCACGGCCCCCGGCAATATGATATAGAGGGGCTGACTGAACGTGTGGATGGTCTGCTTCTCTCCGGGGGTGGCGACATTGACCCCACCCTCTTCGGAGAAGAGCCGCTCCCCGGACTGGGGCAAATCACACCCGATCGTGACCGTATGGAAATCGAACTGATTCAACATTTCATGGAAAAAGACTTGCCGGTTTTTGCCATCTGTCGTGGCTGTCAAATCCTGAATATTGCCGCCGGCGGAACGATGTTTCAGGATCTTTACCGGCAGCGTCGCCGCCTGTTGCAGCATTTTCAGCATGCCCCGCGCCATCACGCTTCTCACTTCATTACGATTCAGACGAATACACTTCTCCATACGATAACCGGACTCGACGTGTATAAAGTGAACAGTTTTCACCATCAGGCGGTCAAAGATCCAGCTCCTGATTTCATTGCCTCCGCTACCAGTCGCGACGGTGTGATCGAAGCCGTCGAATCCCGCCGTCATCGTTTTGTTCTCGGTGTGCAGTGGCACCCGGAAAATATGACAGAAACTGATGAAATGGCACAAAATCTTTTTGAAAAATTTGTTGAAGCCTGTCGTTAAAGGGTATATAAGAGATTGTTCTTTCATGTACAAGCGAAAATGAAATTTTATTTTCAAAAATGATTGATTTTTTTCTTCGACAGATATATAATTAAATTTTTATTTCATTTTTGACCCCGGTTATCCTCTCCTGTTATAATAATCATGCTGCTCTGAAAAATGGGCTCTTTTCAAATTTTCAAACAGGAGGGTGATATGTCATGGCCATGCCGAAGTACATCACGAACATTGACAAGATTGAACAGATCCCCGAGGAAGAACGGAAAAAACTGAAAAAGATAACGGAAAAGTACGTGTTCCGTGTCAACGAATATTATCTGAGTCTGATTGATTGGAACGATCCCGACGATCCGATCCGCAGGCTGGTAATTCCCAATGAAGGGGAGTTACAGGAGTATGGTCGATGGGATGCTTCCGATGAGGCTACAAACTACGTGGTACCCGGCTGCCAGCATAAGTACAAAACCACTGCCCTGTTGATTGTTTCCGAAGTATGCGGTGCATACTGCCGTTACTGTTTCCGCAAGCGACTTTTCCGTAATGACATAAAAGAAGCCATGTCCGATGTTGAACCGGGTCTGAAATATATTGCCGAACATCCGGAAATCAACAATGTTCTTTTAACGGGCGGAGATTCTTTGATTCTGGCTACGAAGAAATTGCGCATGATCGTGGAGAGATTACGGGCGATCGATCACGTAAAAATCATTCGTTTCGGCTCCAAATTGCCGGTGTTTAACCCGATGCGCATTTATGAAGATCAGGAACTGCTTGATTTAATCCGGGAATATTCCACGCCGGAAAAGCGGATTTATGTGATGGCCCACATCAATCATCCCCGTGAAATTACGGAACAGGCGCGTAAAGCCTTTAAGGCCCTGCATGATGCGGGAGCGATCGTTGTCAACCAGACGCCGGTTCTCAAAGGAATCAATGATGATCCCGAGGTATTGGGCGAGTTACTCGATAAATTATCGTGGGCCGGTGTGACGCCATATTACTTTTTCGTCAATCGTCCGGTTGCCGGAAATCGTGATTTTGTCCTTACCCTTGAGGAAGTTTACAATGTGGTGGAACAGGCCAAAGCACGCACTTCCGGTCTCGGAAAAAGGGTTCGTCTCTCCATGAGTCATTCTTCTGGGAAAATTGAGATCCTTGCCATTCAGGACGGAAAGGCTTACCTCAAATATCACCAATCACGCGACAATGAATACGGGAAGTTTATGGTGCTGGATTGTCCGAAGGATGCTGCATGGTTTGATGATCTGCCCGGTAATGAAAAATACTGGTCGAAGCCGGAGAAAAAAACTGATCAGGTCGTTTCGGCGGATGAGCTCCCTGATCCCGTCAAAGCGTGAATATCAATTTGATGTCTTTCAGCTGAGGTGAACGACCCGGTGAATTGCCGTGGGGTTCTCCTCTTTTTTTTGTACTGTCGGGAAACCGTTTTCAAGAAGGATTTTCTCCCATTTTTCAAGAATATGTAGAGAAAAGGGCAAAAAACGGAAAAGAAGGACGAAAAAAAGAGAATGATGAAAAGAGAGTCAGATGTTCAACAAAAATTATTGTCGACAAAATTTCATACCCCCCCTGTATCACCCCATGTCATCCCCAGAAAACGATTAATACCGGAAAAACAGATTTTTCGAGAGAAAAAGGTAACGCTGGTAACAGCTCCCGCCGGTTACGGAAAAACAACACTGGTCAGTCAGTGGGTGAATCAATTCGATATTGACAGCGGCTGGATTTCACTGGATCAAGAGGATAATGATCCGGTCATGTTCTGGGGCAATGTGCTCGAGGCGCTGCAACTGTCCGACTCCGGCATGAAAAACATGATGATGGACCGGGGCCAGATCGCTGTATTTGTGAAGGGTTTATTAAATCACATGTCCCGGCTTTCCGACAGGATTCTGGTATTTGATGACTATCATGAGATTCAAAACGAACTTCTGCATGAATCATTCACTTATTTTCTCGAACATCTTCCCGGGACGGTTCATGTGATTGTCATATCCAGAGTGAATCCCCACGGTTTTTTGCATCGTCTGCGTGTACAGTATAAATTATTCGAAGTGACGAAAGAAAAGCTGCAATTTAACCGCAGTGAAACGGCTGTTTTGTTTCGCAACATTACGGGAAGTTCACTGTCAGAAGGTGATGTGGATACTCTCTATTCATACATGGAAGGATGGATAGCCGGCTTGCACCTGGCCGCCGTCGCCATGAAAGAGGAAGAGCATCTGTCGGATTTCATCAAAAATCTTCAAAAGGGTAAGCGGCATATTAATGAATATCTGATTGAAGAAGTGATCAAACGACAGCCGGTTCCGTTTCGCAAGTTTTTATTTCATACCTCCATATTGAAACGCATGAACGGATCTCTTTGCTCTGCTGTGACCGGCATGAATGATGCGCATCATATTCTGCAGATGCTTGAGAGCAATAATGCCTTCATCCAACCGGCAGACCATCACAAGAAATGGTATCGATACCATCATTTTTTCGGTGAGATGTTGCGGGAAATGTTGATTGAACAGGATCGTAATCTGGTCGCACTCCTTCATCGGAGAGCCGGAGAATGGTATGCCAGGGAAACGTACTATTACGATGCGATCGATCATTTTATTGCAGGAAATGATTTTGAAAATGCGATGAAATGGATTGTGCATGTGGCTCCCGTAGTACTGAAAAAAGGGGAAATAACCACTCTGTTTCAGTGGCTCAAGTCGTTTTCCGATGATTGGATGGTATGTCATCCGGATCTGGCGATCATCCATGCCTGGGCACTGGCATTATCAGATGAATTTGAACGGGCCAAATGTGTGCTGTTGCAAACGGAACAGTATCTCCATGAGCAAACGGACCAATCCGATGATTCAAAAAAGGAATTGATGGCAGAAATCCACGTGGTTCGTGGATATATTGCCATCATCCAGAATGATGTCCCGCTCTCCAAAAAACATTTCTCCGAAGCCACCCGGTTTTCTCCCGGCATCAGTCGTTACTTTCGCGCAGGGATGGATTTCAATCAGGGAGAACCCCTTCTTTTAAAGTCTTCCTTGGGATTGGGTGGCCGGCTTAAAAAAGTTCATGATTTATATACGTCTTTGAGATTGTTATGGAAAAACAGCGGTTTGCCCATTATTGGGTACGGATCGGTTTTGCTCGGAGAAATGCATTACGAATGGAATCACATGGATGAAGTGTCGTATTTCGTTCGCAGAGGGATGCAATTCGGCACGCAGGTAAAACAAATCGGGATCCTTTTTCCGGCATATTTTTTATCGATCCGTCGCAAATGGGCATTGGGTGATACCGCCGGAGCGTGGCTGGTCGTTGATGAATTGCACGGTGTGTTGAAAGATTATCAAGATCCTGCCCCCTGGGTTTCTCTCTTCGAAGCGATCCGGGCCCGGTTGTGGATAAAGGAATGTCGTAAATCTGAAGTTGAAAACTGGATCGCAAAATCTTTCGGGGATCAGAACACAATTCAATCGGATCATGATTTTGTTCAGATTACATACATTCGCGCATTGTATCTTCTCGGACGGTTGAAACAGGCTCTCCAGCTTTCGGAAAAGGTCATGCACAGGGCAGAAACCTCGGATGATTTATACGGTTTAATCGAGTTGCAACTTCTGAGATCTTTCATACTTCGGGAATCGGGAGAGCATCTTGCAGCAAAGAAGCATTTGATTCACGCTCTGAAACTGGCTGAGCCGGAGAATTATTTAAGGATTTTTGCGGATGAAGGAGAAGTGATGGTTCCTCTGTTGCAGCGGGTCCTCCATCAGCTTGATCGTGGTGAAACCCGGGAAAATGAAAAGATCATCGTTTTTATTCGCAATATTCTTGATGTGCTTTCTTCGGATCATCAGACAGAGGTTTCGTTAAAGCAGGAAGCCTTTTCCCCGGAACGACAGGTCAAATTAACCCCCCGGGAAATCGAATTGTTGAGATTGATTGAAAGCGGAAAAACAAACAGGGAAATCGCCGGTGAACTCTATATTTCTCTTGGTACGGTGAAGGGGTACCTGCATCAGATTTTTCGCAAACTCCATGTAAAAAATCGGACGGAGGCCGTGATGAAAGCCCGTCAACTTCAACTCTATTAATATTCATCCAAAAGTTAGGGTGTAATTTGTCCCGCTTTTTGATAGGATTATGAACACGAAGCAAACTGAAAGATTGCATCGTTGTCATGACCTTTGCTTTAGTTAGCTTTTGAGGAAGTGAGAACGAATGAAATCAATCCAATTTTTCATCGGGACGAGGTTGAAAAGGGACATTTTTAACCAAAACGGTACAATGCTGTTGCAACAGGGGACGGTCCTCGATGAAGAATTTTTGAAAAAAATTATGGATAATAAGGTTTCAATCACTGAAGATGATGTGATTGTTCCCACAGAGGATCAAGAACATCAACAGATCGAATTGTTGGTGGATGAGGCAAGCGAAGAGATGGAACGGATCTTTAACGAAATCCGTTACAACAGAAAAGTCCCCGTTATGGATGTGAGGAACAAGATTATGCCTTCCATTCAAAAAGTAACGGAGGATCCTGATCTTTTTCGATTGCTTGCCACATTGCAATCAAAGGATGACTATACTTACCGCCACAACATTGGTGTGGGTGTGATTGCCACCATGATCGGAAAGTGGATGAAACTGGATTCCAGAAATCTGTCGTTACTGTCTCTGGCAGCTACCCTCCATGATGTGGGAAAAATGAAAATTCCGCTGGATATATTAAATAAACCGGGAAAATTGACGAAGAGTGAATATGAAGTGATTCAGAAACACACCATTTATGGATATGAACTCCTGACCGGTACGGTGGGCATTTCCTCCCGGGTCGCTCAGGTTGCATTGCAACATCACGAGCGGGAAGACGGGGGAGGCTATCCTTACGGAATCACCGGGAACGAGATGGATCCGTTCAGCAGAATTGTAGCGGTTGCCGACGTGTTCCATGCGATGACATCGAAACGTCCGTACCACGAAGCGAGACCTTTTTATCAGGTGATCAAAGAAATGGAAAACGATCAGTTTGGCAAACTGGATCCCCAGATTGTCAAAGTGTTTCTCAAACACATCATGGATGCCATGGTCGGCAGTGAAGTCATCTTGACCGACGGCCGTAAAGGGAAGATTATTCTTACTCAACCCCATGATCTCATTCGACCGCTGATCGTCGTCGGTGAGGAATTTATTGATCTTAGTAAAGCTGGCTCCATCAACATTGAAAAAGTGAATTCCGCTTTTTCATGTTGATTTCATTTCTTATCCTCTTTTTCATTTTCTTCTTTGCTTTTTCTTTTTGTTGGTCCGGGCATCACCTGATGTCCGGTCTTTCTTTTTTTGTTGTGGACATTGTTTTACATGAAATGACAAATTACGTGGTCGAATTACCAAAAAAATGATATACTTTTAAAAAATCAATGTTTTATAAGTCGATACAGTATGAAGTCAAAGAAAGGGTGTAACCAGTCGTATGGAAAAGTCAACTTTGATCGGAATCATACTGGGGTTCCTCGCAGTCGGGCTCGGGATGGTGCTTAAAGGAGCAAGTCTCGCAGCCTTGGTCAATCCCGCAGCATTTCTCATTATTCTGGTGGGAACCGCAGCTTCGTTGTTTATCGGGTTTCCCTTGGATGAACTGAAAAAGTTCCCGCAATTAATCAAGATTGCATTTATCAAACCCCAAGTTAAGTCCAAACAGGAATTAATTCAACTTTTTGTAGATCTCGCCGGATATGCACGACGGGAGGGGTTGTTATCACTGGAAAACAAGGTGGAAGACATTGACGATCCCTTTTTGAAAAAAGGTTTAATGATGATTATTGACGGAAGTGAAAACGAATTTGTGCGTGACGTATTGCTGGAACATATTGCTTCCATTGAAGAACGACATAAGGCAGGTGCATTGATCTTTTCACAGGCCGGTACATATGCGCCCACACTGGGTGTTCTGGGGGCGGTGGTAGGGTTGATTGCCGCTCTGGGCAATCTCAATGATATTGATACACTTGGCCATTCCATTGCCGCGGCATTTGTGGCAACGCTACTCGGTATTTTTACAGGGTATGTATTGTGGCATCCGCTGGCCAATAAGTTAAAGCGCCTCTCCCGTCAAGAGGTCGAAACCAAATTGTTAATCGTGGAGGGACTGCTGTCCATTCAGATGGGAATGTCACCAAACAACATTGAGCAGAAATTATCCGCATTTGTAGCACCGTCTGAATTAAATAACCCACAAACTCAACAGGGGGACGTGAATAATGCCGAAGAAGCACAAACAGCATGATGAGGAGCATATGGATGAAACCTGGCTGATTCCTTATGCGGATCTGTTGACATTGTTGTTGGCCCTGTTTATCGTGTTGTTTGCATCCAGTAATATTGATATTAAGAAATACGATCAATTGATTATCTCATTAAACTCGGCTTTTAACAGCGGGTCAGGCATGCTGGAATTTACCAGTGCTTTCCCGCGTGATCAGGACAAGGCGACCGATTCCACCAAAGAGGTGGAAGAAAAGGATCCGGATGAGGCTAAAGCAGTAACTGAATCGCAATTAATGGATCTGGAAAAATTGAAGAAGGAACTGGACCGTTACATTGCCAATCGGGGATTACAGTCGGAAGTGGAAACAAATCTGAATCGCAATCAATTGATGATTACGATCCGGGATCACGCCCTTTTTGACTCGGGAAGTGCAGAGGTGAAAGAGAGCGCCAGAGAACTTGGTGTGGCCATCTCAGAAATACTGGTGAATTATCCGGATTATGAAATTGTGGTGTCGGGCCATACCGACAACCGGCCGATCCATACGGCCGAGTTTGAATCAAACTGGGATCTCAGCACGAAACGGGCCGTAAACTTTATGAAAATCTTTCTGGAAAACCCGGATCAAAATCCCGGCCGTTTTCATGCTGCCGGATACGGGGAATACCGTCCGATTGATACCAACGAAACGGCAGAAGGCCGTGCCAAGAATCGCCGCGTGGAAATTTCCATATTCAAATATACTGACGCCGTAGATACGGGAAATGAACCGCAACCTTCCTATCAAATCCGGACGGACAGCGGCTCATAATTTGCATAGAAAACTGCATTAATTGTGGTTGCTTTCGGGGTGTACATACTCATCCTCCTTTTGCGGATATAAAAGGGGGATGACACGGTTACGCCCCGTTCTTTTTGCCTCATACAAAGCTTGATCGGCCACCTCGATCAATTCATCGATTGATTTCATCGTCTCTTGATAGGTTGTAATCCCCACACTGATCGTCACGCTCAATTTTTCACCGCTTTTGAGCTTAAAGGGTTCTTCTTCGACGGATCTGCGCAAATCTTCCGCGACGTTTATAGCGTCATTCAACGAGGTTTCGGGAAGTATCACAATAAACTCTTCCCCGCCGAACCGCCCGATAATGTCCGTTTTTCTGAGGCGTTCCTGCATTCGTTTGGCCAGCGTCCTCAACACTTCATCCCCGCTGAGGTGACCGTAACGATCGTTCACTTCTTTAAAATAATCAATATCGAGCATGATGACGGAGAGGGAATGACCGTATCGGGTGGAACGATACAATTCCTTTTCCGCCAGTTCGAAAAAGTAATGGCGATTCAAAAGTCCCGTCAGTTCGTCCCGCTGGGCCTTTTCTTTCACCTGTTCAAACAGCTGCGTGTTTTTGATGGCAATGGCAGCCGTGCGGGAAAAACTGTGTAATACTTCCAGAACAAAATCAGGGACTTCGTTTTCTTCTTCCTTGACGATTAAAACCAACCCCAGCATTTCATGTTCCAGAGCAATCGGTACGACCGTAATCGTTTCAGGAAAATCACAGACAGGTGAAGTCTGATCCTTTGCCGGTGAAAAAATAAAGGGGGTCTTCTGCATAAATAACTGTTCGTTTTCTATGACAGTTTGATAAATCAGACTGAGACAGGATGGTTGGTAATGTCCGTAATGATCTTTTAATTGATATTGATCCCCTTTTTTTAAAAAGAAAAAAGACTGTTTCGACGGGATGATTTGTTGTGCCACCGGTAAAAGTTTTTTGGACAATGTCGCAATATCATAAGCGGAGGTAATGGAATTGGTCACCTTAATGAGAGATTCCAGAATCCGCCGGTGTGCCGAGATTTTTTTGTTTTCTTTTTGCATGATGCGTAACATATCAATCATTCCGAAGGATAAAATGATGACCAGCAGAACAGATCCAATCTTCATTCCGTTCTCGGTCACAATATTGGCCGGAAGATAGCCCAGATTACGTAACATACTGATGGTTGTTCCCAGAATGAGAACGGTGAAGGAACCGAGATAAAATTTCGCCTGTCGGTATCCCTGGCGCAATCTTACAACAGCAACGACAATGGCAGACAGAAACGCGACCATTCCGCTGTACATGAGCAACGGCATGAAAATCGGGTACGGCGTAAAAAGTGAAGCGACGGGCAGGATTAAGAATATGACGAATATCCCCTGCATCCCCCGTTTCAATAGCGGGTGTGCCGGATCCAGTTTTAAAAAGGAACGGGTAAAAGACACAAATGCAAATAAAATGAGGGCAGCAAAGAAACCCGGGGCAATTCCGTTCCATTCCGGATATGCCGGCCACAACAACTGATAGGCCATGCCGCTGTCAGCTGCCTGAAATAACAGGATTCCAAGTATAAATCCACTGTAGTATAAATGATTCCTGTCTTTTGAGAAAAAGTAAAACAAGAAATGATAGAGAAACATGATTCCCATCAAACCGAAGAAGATTCCCCATCCCAATTCCGTAAGCAAACGGGATGAGACATAACTTTGTTCCGGAGTCAGTGAGACCGGAAAGGACATGATCCCTGACGCTTCAATGCGGAGATAAATCGGTTTTTGCTCACTGATCGATAAAGAGGAAATAGGAAAAACAAAGTTTTTATGTATCAGGGTCCGCTCGAAAAAAGGGTACGATTTTCCCGTTTGAATGATCTCAGTTATTCCGTCCTGCAGGGGAAGATAAGCGTCTACCTTATCCAGAGAAGGATTGGCTATTTCCAGGTACCAGCGTTCCTGCTGTTTTAGAGAATGAACCGGAGATATTTTTACCCAATATGCGGCATCGGTGTATCCGAAGTTGGATTTCTCTGCATCTGTCTGTTTCCACGCGCTTTCTGGCATCGAGCGAATATCTTCAATGGATAAGTTGTGTTCCGGGTCTTCGATTATGAAAAGATGTAATGAGTTGTTTTGGCTTGTAGGTGATTGATCATCATTGATGGGGGTGCGTTCTTGACAGCCGGTCAAAGGAGTGGCGGTAAGGACGATGATCAGGAGTAAGCCGACGAGTCTGAAGGCCTTAGCCTGAGAGAAAAACTTGACCTGCTTCAAATTGGGTTCCTCCAAATTTAATATCTGTTTTTATTCGTTTTTGGGTTACTTGCAATATACGACAAACTGGGATAAATTTCAACAAAATCTTCAGAAAAAATGCACATCATTACGAGATTGTCAGATTTGTCTTGAAAATCATATGGAATTCTGATACATTAACTATAAATTCAATTATTTTCTTACTTCATTACGGAGTGAGGATAGAGGTGCAAAAACCATCAGTACATAGCGGGAGGAGAATGGGCTCCGTTGAATGCTGTGGAAAGGGGGATTTGCCGAAGCCGAGAGAAGCTCATGGTCTCGAGGCTGGTTTTGCATTGAATAAGTGCAAAACTGTCATATAGTTTTTCGCTATATGGAGGGCTATCTCACGCAGGAAACGATACGGATCATTGTTTCTTAAAGCAGCAGCGGGAGTCCTCGTTGCTGCTTTTTTGCGCGGGCATTTCATCACATCGCGGCGATGGAATGGCGAGATCAGTTCTATTCATATGGTGTTTTTACCAAATCACATGAATAGAGGGTGGAAAAAAGATGGATTTTGGTCGATTGTTGACGGCGATGGTGACACCTTTTGATGAAGAGGAAAACATGGATCTCAAGGCAGTGGAAACGCTGGTTGAACACCTGATTGCCAGCGGGACGGAAGGAATCGTTGTTGCAGGAACGACCGGTGAATCTCCGACACTGACCGGAGAAGAAAAACGGGCATTGTTTGAAAAAGTGGTGCGTGTCGTCGACGGAAGAGTTCCGGTAATCGCCGGAACGGGCAGCAACAATACGCGGGCATCCATTGCCTTGACGCGTGAAGCGGAACAGATCGGCGTGGACGGGATCATGCTGGTGGCCCCATACTACAACAAGCCATGTCAGGAAGGGTTATACCGGCATTTTCGAGCGATCGCCGAAGCGACGAGTCTGCCGGTGATGCTCTACAATATTCCGGGACGAAGTGTCGTCAATGTTTCGGTTGATACGGTGGTTCGACTGGCTGACGTTGATAATATCGTAGCGATTAAAGAAGCGAGTGGCGATCTGGATGCGATGGCGGCGATCATTGAGAGAACACCGCAGGACTTTGTGTTATACAGCGGGGATGATGCGATGACCATACCGGCGATGTCTGTAGGAGGGCATGGCGTGGTCTCCGTTGCATCTCACGTTCTGGGAAATGATATGCAGGAGATGATTTCCCGGTTTGTATCTGGTGATATCGAGGGTGCATCCGAACTTCATCGCCGGTTGTTGCCGATGATGCGGGCTCTCTTCCAGGCACCCAGTCCGGCACCGGTGAAAGCGGCTCTGGAGATGACGGGGATTCCCGTCGGAGGCGTGCGTTTGCCGCTGGTTCCGTTGAATGATCAACAACGAGAACAGTTGCGCCGCGTATTTCAATGGAAGCTGCCGGATGATGTAAAAGAAGCGGTTGTATCTTAAATATTGTAAGAGTAAGGGGTTGCCCCCGGACGGACCGGAGACAACCCCTTTTCTATGACGTATGCAGGAAGCTGACAAACCATTATTCTGGCAATAAGGAACTGATCACAATTCAGGGTAACTGGTAATCAATTCGTTTCCACCCAGTTTCCGTTGCGGAAAAGGGGAATAATTTGACCGTCACGGGTTTCTCCGTCGATGTCGAGCCGGTCGGACCCCATCATGAAATCGACATGGGTGAGACTGTAATTGGCGCCCCGTTTCAATAGCTCATCTTTATCCAGGCCCTTGCCGTTTTTCAGACAAAAAGGATACGCTTTTCCGATCGCCAGATGGCAGGAGGCATTTTCATCAAACAGGGTGTTATAAAACACGATATCTGAGTTTGAAATCGGTGAATCATGTGGAACGAGGGCGACCTCTCCCAGATAGTGGGAACCTTCGTCCGTCTCCACCAGCTGTTTAAGGGTTTCGTATCCTGTTTCTGCGCTGAAATCAATGATACGTCCGTTTTCAAACGTAAAGCTGAAGTTGTCGATCAGGTTTCCGGCATAATTGAGCGGTTTAGTACTGGCAACGGTTCCGTTCACCCCGTCTTTTTTGGGGAGGGTGAAAACTTCTTCTGTCGGGATGTTCGGGAAAAAGGCATTCCCTTTCTTATTCGTGCTGCTTCCTCCCATCCACAGGTGATCCTCCGGCAATTCAATCGTCAGGTCCGTACCCGGGGCCTTATAATGCAGTTTTTTGAAACCTATACGATTGAGAAAGTCGACCCTGTCCTTTAAATATTGGTTATGCTCTTTCCATGCCTGTACCGGATCTTCCAGGTCGGATCTGGTTATGGTAAAAATCGATTGCCACAGGCGTTCGACAGCCTCTTTTTCATCGGTTCCCTGAAAAATTTTAGTTGCCCACTCTTCATTGGGCACGGAGACAATCGTCCAACTCACCTGATCGTTCATGCGATAGTCATTAAACTTTTCCAGTGCGGCAGCCGCCGTTTTCTGGTATGTAGCAACCCTTGCCGGATCGGCTTCCTTTAATAGTTCCGGATTGGGGGATAATATGGACAGAAAAGCTGCCCCTTCTTCAGCCCATTCCTCCATGCCTTTTGCCTTCCAGTGGGGAAATTCCTGCATTGCCTCATCGGGAGCATATAAAAAATTGATGAGGGAAAGCTGATCATCGCCCCATTCGACATACACATGTTTGGCTCCCGCTTCATAAGCAACTTTGGCCGCACTCCTGACAAATTCTGCGGAAGTAATCGGCGCTGCGATTACCAGGGTCTGGCCTTTTTGAATGTTTACTCCGATTTTTACCGCAACTTCGGCATATTTATGTAACTGATTTTCAAATATGTTCATCTCATTCCTCCATTTAATTATTCTTTATATGTATCTGACTCCACAACTCTTATCCTACCATGTGAGAAAAAGAGATGCAAAAAGATGCATTATAGAATTATCGCGATAAAGTTATAAAGTATCGAAGAAGCAACGGGGATTTCCCGGGGAAATGATGGCGAAAGGTGGAGATTTTTGTGAAAAAATATTGAACTATTTATAAGTATGTCGTAAAATTTACGTTAGATAAAATTAGGTTAGGTAAAATTTCCTATTTCATAGGGACCATACTAATAAATAGATAATTAAAAAAGAGTGGTTTCAGAAAAAGGCAAACTCATTGAAAGATGAGTGCGCAAATCCATGGTGTCTTCATTGCTTTAAGATGCCTGGTTACCGAAACACGGAGAACACAGAGTGTTTCTTTTTGTCGTTCTCATTCCTTTGTTTGGGTAACACAGGGCTATTTCAATGAAGAAATAGCCCTTTTTTTATTGATCAGATTGGATAGGAAGGGAGAGTTCAACATTGAACATGAGAGCAAAATTATTTGTCATCGGTCTGGTGCTTTTGATTGTACCCGGCCTGATTATCGGAGTGACTGCTTTTAAAATCGCGGAAGGAGAATTAAATCATGCGGGCGCCACAGGGCTGCAAAATAATGTGCGTTTGGTCATCAAAATGATTGATGCCTTAAATAAGGATGTGGAGGCTGGAAAACTTTCACTGAAAGAAGCCCAGGAAAGGGTTAAGGTTCAGATTCTCGGAGAAATGGATCAAGAGGGGAAACGTCCGATTGATCGTTCCATCAATCTGGGGGAGTATGGATATTTCTTTGTTGTCGACGAAAAAGGGAATACCATCGCCCACCCTTCTTTTGAAGGGAAGAATTTATGGGATGCAAAAACCGTAGACGGGTTTTATTTCATCCGTGACTTTGTTGAAAAAGGAAAAGAAGGGGGCGGATTTTCATACTATCGCTGGCCTCTCCCCCATGACGAAAATTCAATTGCGGAAAAAATTTCATATACGGAGATGGATCCCAATTGGGGATGGTTTATCAGTGCCGGTTCTTACATGATGGATTACAATAAGGGAGCCAATAATATCCTCTACCTGTTGTCGATCACTATGGGAATTTTTATTTTAATCGGGATTGCGGCGATTTACATATATTCGAAAAAAATGGCCGACCCGATCATCAAAGTAACCGATCAGATGAAGGAACTGGCTGAAGGGAATCTGAAAGTTTCTGCTCTTCAAGTGAAATCAAAGGATGAAACAGGACAGTTGACAGCGGCGATGAACAAAATGACAGAAAATATCCGTGTGTTGATCCGTCAGTCCAGTGAGATCTCGGATCAGGTTGCGTCTTCGAGCGAACAGTTAAACCGTTCTTCCACCCAGGTGACGGAAGGAATTGAACAGGTATCGGCCACGACTGAACAATTGGCGGCCGGTGCCACTTCCCAGGCAGAACAGGCCAACCATACACTGGAGATAATCCAGAATATCGAACAGGAAATTAAACAAATTTACCACAATGCTACCGAGATGGAGGAAAGTTCAAAACGCGGTGACGCGGCTTCGAATCAAGGGCTGGTCAGTATCGATCAATCGATCAACCAGATGAAATTGATTGAGCAAAAAGTATCGCAATCGGCTGATGTCGTCTACAAATTGGGCGAAAAATCGAAAGAGATCGGTGAGATATTAAAAGTGATCACTGATATTGCCGAACAGACCAATCTGCTTGCATTAAATGCAGCCATTGAAGCAGCACGTGCCGGGGAACAGGGTCGCGGTTTTGCTGTGGTCGCCGACGAAGTTCGTAAACTGGCGGAACAGGCCGGAAAATCCACGCAACAGATCGGCCAGATTATCGAATCGGTGCTGGTCGAAGCGGATGAAGCGGGCAAGGCGATGAATGAAGCGGTGGATCAGGTACAATCCGGTTCCCAGGTCATCGGTGATAACGGAAAGGTATTTGAAGAGATTGCGGAAATTATGAAAGATATGGCGGCTAAGGTTCAGCAGGTATCGCAAGCGACGGAACAGATCACCAAACGGGTGGAAGACGGTGTGAAATCGGTCGAAGAAATCGCCGCCATTACGGAGGAATCCTCCGCAGGAACAGAGGAACTCTCGGCATCGATGGAAGAACAAAATGCTTCGATACAGGAGATCAGCAGTATGGCTGAAAATCTGGCGGGCATGGCAGAAGAGTTGAAAAAGTCGCTTTCGAAGTTTAAGTACTGATTGAGAGGTTGGACATGACCTATCTGATAAATTTTTTCATTATCAAACTGATAATGGCTGAAAGTATTGTATAGACCGTTACCCAAAAAAAGAAAGTTTCGTTGAAAACAGTAAAAGTTAAGATAGTGAATATCATTGAAAAATCTTTACGAAATATACTTGGAATTTCGCGGCTTATCCATCAAATCCATCTTTTGCTTGTATTAATTTATGCTGTATGATATCATGAAGTATGTTAATCGTGGTTGATCGGGAATTATTTTGCGCCCTCTTGACGATAATAGCAATAAGGACGGAAGTGGTTTTACGGTTTTCTGTCGGTTAACAACAATTTGAACAATTTTTAAGGAGGACGCAAAAAGCATGATTGGTACTGTAAAGTGGTTTAATGCAGAAAAAGGTTTTGGTTTTATCGAGCGCGAAGAGGGAGACGATGTATTCGTTCACTTTTCAGCGATTGAAGGAGACGGCTTCAAAACTCTGGATGAAGGACAACAGGTTGAATTCGACATTGTTGAAGGAAACCGTGGACCTCAGGCTGCTAATGTTGTAAAAAGATAACATAAGTTTGTTTTGATCCAGGAAGAAATGAAAGGGCATTTTTCCTTAAATCAGGAATAATGCCCTTTTTTTAAGTCATGTTAATAATAGGACAGCAATTTTTAAAAATAAAGGAGATTGACAGTCATTGAGTACATTTTATGAGTTTGGACTCGATCATCGTATCGTTCGTGCGTTGTCGGAAATGGGGTTTGAAGAGGCAACCGCCATTCAGGATCAGACCATTCCGCTGGCCATGAAGGGACGGGATTTAATTGGACAGGCACAGACCGGGACGGGAAAAACAGCCGCCTTCGGCATTCCGTTAATTGAACGAATGGATGCGGATCAAGCGGAAGTACAGGGGCTTGTTTTGACGCCGACCAGGGAACTGGCCGTGCAGGTGGCGGAAGAATTAAACCGCATAACCCAGTATGTCGGGATCCGTGCCCTCCCGATTTACGGGGGACAGGATATCAGCCGGCAAATTCGCGCACTGAAAAAAAGACCGCAGATTATTGTAGCGACACCGGGACGTTTTATGGATCACATGCGCAGAAAAACAATCCGCCTGCATGAAATCAATATGGTGGTGCTCGACGAAGCGGATGAGATGTTAAACATGGGATTTATCGAAGACATTCACACCATTCTCGGTGAAGTGCCGGAAGAAAGGCAGACATTGCTTTTTTCGGCAACGATGCCGCAATCGATTAAGGAAATTGCGCAGAAGTTCATGAAGAATCCGGAACTGGTGGCGGTAAAAAACAAAGAAGTGACCGTTCCGAACATTGAACAGCAGTATATTGAGGTACAGGAGAAACAAAAGTTTGATGTTCTGTGCAGGTTGATCGATATTCATGCTCCGGAACTGGCAATTGTTTTTGGTCGCACGAAACGGCGCGTCGATGAATTGTCGGAAGCACTGGCTAAAAGGGGTTACAGTGCCGAGGGAATCCACGGCGATCTCAATCAGGCCAGACGCGACAAAGTGTTGCGCAGTTTTAAGGATGGCACGATTGAAGTGCTGGTAGCCACCGATGTGGCGGCCCGCGGGCTGGACATCAGCGGTGTCACCCATGTGTTTAATTTTGACATCCCGCAGGATGAAGAGAGCTATGTTCACCGTATCGGGAGAACGGGCCGGGCTGGTCAGTCCGGACTGGCGATCACCTTTGTGACGCCGCGGGAGCGGGACCATCTCAAGTCCATTGAAAAAATGACCGGGCGCAAAATGGACCGTCGCTCGATTCCCACGATGGCAGAGGCTATTGAAGGACAATCCGCCCTCGCAGTGGATAAACTGCGAAAAACGGTGGAGAACGGTGATATCCACAAATATCATGATGTTGCCGAACAGTTGCTGGATGAATATGATTCGATCACATTGATTTCAGCAGCCATTAAAATGTTAACGCGCGAGCCGGATACGAGTCCGGTGCAACTGACAGCGGAAGCACCGCTCAGGGTGAAAAAGCAGAAAAACACGGGCGGACGTCCTTATGGCGGCGGACGTTCAGGATTTGGCGGATTTAAAGGAAAAGGTCGGGACAAACGGGGGAAGCATGACGGTCCCCGTGCCAGACAGGGGAAAAAGAAACAAAAATTGAAGGTGTGACATTATACGTGAAAGTTTACTTCTGTGAACGCACAACAGGCGTGGCGAAGAGCCAAATATGAATAAGGTGAGAAGTTCGTCTTAATCGAGTTAATAAAGAAAAAATGAAAAAATTAGGGTGAAAAAATCGTCTTATATTGCCATTGTGTTTCTCTGAGAGGAAGTTATACGGGAGTTAAGACGATTTTTTCGTCTTGAAATTCCATCATTCGCTGGTTTTATTAAAATAAGGTGAATAAATCGTCTTATTTCCCATCACGCCGCCCCCCCACCCCCTAGGAAGCGGATCACGTTCAAAACCCTACACACTAATCAAAAGGAAAATCGGGTGCGAGCCCCGATTTCTTTACAAAAATCTATTCTTCCCATCTCATCTCAAGCCGGTCACCGGTTTGGATTGGTGTATTAAAATCAGCCGGCTGGTCATTGACGCGGATCACCAGACGTTTTTTGCCGGGAGGCTGATCGGCCTGAACATCCACATAGCGGAACACGTCGCTGAAAATCGCCCCCTGTTTCGTATCGACGGGGATACGAATTTTCGCCCCGTTGCGCAGAGGATGGGAGGGCCTGACTTCCTGTCCGTCCATCACGATCGCGGCCCGATCATTTCGAATCATCACCGTTTGGTTGTTAAATGTGACGGTAGTGGCGAGTCCTTTCAACACTTCTTCAGGAATGACGTCTTCCAGAGTGGGCTGATCCTTCGCCTCACTTTGTTCGATGATAATCCGGTCCCCGGGACGGACGGGTGAATCGGGAGTGGCTTCACGCCCGTTGATGGTCAGCGTGATTTTTTGCCAGACCACCTGTTTCCGTTCGCCATTCAGCCAGTATGTATAAGTGCGGCTGATGTCATCGAGGTTGATGTCCAGCCCGGCTGTGGCGGCAACTTCTTCATCTTCATGCAGTTCCCGCAATGTACGGGGGAGGCGCACCGTCAGTTCATCCTTATCCTGCAACGGCGTTTCCAGGGTCGCCTTTTGCCCGTTAACGAGCAGAATCGGTGAAAATGAGACCGGTTTTCCATTGATGGTGACATCGAGGGTGACCACTTCCTGAATCAGGTCAAGTACCTTGGCAGACGCCGGTTCCCCGTCTTCGCCTTTTTGAACGGTGATCTCGTCGCCTTCGGATATCGGTGTGTCAAGATGGGCCGGTTCCCCGTTTAAAAGAATGACAGGTGCCTTTCCGTGACTGCCGGGTATCATTTTTAACTTTCCGTTCACCTGAACGGCCATGGCCAATCCCGGCCGGCCGTGCAGCCTTTTGATGTCGATGCCTTCATGAAGTAAAGCGTCTCCGACGGTCAAATCTTTTAAATCGAAAAAGCGGACCGTATTGTTGTTGACTAGAACGGAAGTATATTTTACCGGATGGCGGGTGGCGGCAATGGCGATTCCGACCGGGGTGACAAATTCCGGTCCCTGAATTTTACGATGTTTTCCGATAATGTTTTGCAGCGCGTCTGCTCCACGTACCGCCACACGGTTGTCGGGCAAGCCGATTTTTTGAGCGACGATTCGTGTCAATCCCGGTGTCTGGCTGCCGCCTCCGATCAGCATCACCGCCTGCGGCGGTTTTCCGTTCAGCATGAGAATTTGATCGCTGATTTTTTCAGCCAGTTGGTCAATGGAAGATTCGATTTTTTGCACAATCTCTTCCCGGGTCAGGGTTTGCTCAAACCCGAGGACGTCGGTGACGGAAAAGGTGTTTTGAGCAGGATTACTCAGACTTCGTTTCAACATCTCCGCCGCGGGAAAATCGAGTAAGAGCGCTTCACTGATTGCTTCCGTAATTTCATCTCCTGCAGTGGGCACCATTCCGTAGGCAGTGATGGTTCCGTGTTCGGCGATGGCGATATCCGATGTTCCCGCTCCGATATCCACCAGTGCAATGTTCAGTTTGCGCATGGTTGCAGGAATAAGTACGTTGATGGCGGCGATCGGTTCCAGTGTTAACGCACTCATTTCCAGACCGACCCTTTTCAATGCACTCAAAAGGGAATCCACAACAACACGAGGAAGAAAAGTGGCAATGACTTCAATGCTTGCCGATTTTCCGCGCTGATCGATTAAGTTCCCGATCACCTGTCCGTCCAGATACTGATGGACCACACTGTATCCTACACAATAATAAGGATTTTCGGCCTGGTCTGACTTAGCGGCCGCTTCCTGGTTGTCTGCATACTCCTGTTGCTGTTCTATGGTCAATCGTGCCTGTGCTTCCTGCACGGCGGATAATTCCAGTGCCAGAATATCGTCACGGGTCAGCAACGGCATCCCCTGAATATCTTTTTCCATGACGGCGCGAACGGTTTTGAGGGAACGTCCGGCTGCTGCGACCGCCACTTTATGCAGTTTTCCGTGTTTCTTTTCCAGTCTGTCTTTGACTTGTTGAATCACTTTAGCCACTGCGACGATATCATGAATCTGTCCGTCCAACATGGATCGCTCTTCATGCTCGACGACTTCACAATCGACGACCTTATATTTTTCCTTTAACGGTTTCAAAATGAGTCCCACGACACTTCGGGTTCCAATATCAAGTGAAAAAATTTGTTCGCTTTGCTCGCTGAGTTCACTGGACTGTTTCAATTTTGACATGACAGCCTTCCATTCCTTTCGACAAAAATCCTTACTTTTTAACTTCTCTTTTTTCCCGTGAAATCCTTCTCGGAGATTAGAAAAGGAATGGAAGGTTACTTAAGTCAATGGATTCTGATCAGTCGTTCAAGACCGTTGATCAGTTCATCTCCTGAAACTGCTCTTCCGTGCCCCGTAATGGCAACGGAAGGTTGCAATTCATACAGCTTTTTAATCGAACGGAGGGCCTCATCCCAGTCCATTGTAAAATAAGCGGGCGGACCATTGATTTCGAGTAACTGAAACAACACCTGATACAAAGACTCCTGCCTTACTGTGACAAAAGCGTCTCCCGCAATCAATGCCCTGTCATCTGTACGAAAGAGGGAGATGTGGCCGGGTGTGTGGCCGGGTGTGTGAACCCACTGCCAATCGGGAAGGAAGGGAACACTGTGGTCGGAAGGTAATGGCTGGATCCGCTCCCCGAGATTGATGCCGTGGTTGGGGAATGCTGGGGAGAGCCGGGCTACCATGCCTCCGACATCTGCTCTTGCCGGTGGATAATCGGCCTGACCGGTAAGGTAAGGAATCTCCTGTTTATGGGCATAAACAGGGACATCCCAGAAATCGGCCAGTTCGGCCAGGGAACCGACATGGTCAAAATGGCCGTGTGTGAGAATGATTGCCTGCGGACCGGTGTCGTCATCGAATTGTCCAGCGGCATGCCGGCGGATTCGCTCGGCTGAATGAGGCATTCCGGCATCGATCAACACCCAATTTTGAGGGGATTCTTCACTCTGTACAAAACAGAGGTTTACGATTTGATCGGTTAAGTAAGAGAGTTCGGGGGTGATTTCCTCAAGTACGCCGCTTGCCACAGAAGTCATCGGCGGAATAAATTCGTTGTCAAATCCCTGTTTGTTGGTACGATCAGGTTGCATCCGGTTATCGGGCATGTTATTGTCCACCTTTCTTTTATGGATAACCTAACTTGTTGTTCCCGCAGCAGGGCGGGGCATTCATTAGTTTGACCGCGATCGCAAATAAAAAAACAAAAAAACCGTCCCGATTGAATGAACATTTAATTCAGGGACGGTTATTCTGTTTGTGATTGTTCCATTATTCATTCGCTTTGAACGTTGGTGCAGCGCGTACATTCATAGATGGCGCCGGCGCGTTGGCCGTAAACCTCCGTGCCACATTCTCCGCATTGCCCTTTTACTTTCGTATTTTCCTCCTGATGGTTTTGCATATAAAACCCTCCCGTTTTTTCGCCGTAGCGGCTTGATTTTTCCTTCCGTGTTCTTTTGGTGTTTTAATTGTACTATAACAGTATAATAAAAGTCAACAACTGTTTTAATACAGAATAAAAAAACCTTCCAATCGATCTTCCCTTGACTTATAGTAAACAAAACAGTAAGCTAAATTTATACGGTCAAAATTAATTGACCGTTTTAAATATTTAATTAAAAGGATGATTGTGATGAAACAAAAACAGCTGCATATTCTTGAAAACGTGGAACAATTAAGGGCATTCAGCGATCCGCTCCGGGTTCAAATGATGGTGCATCTTGTGGAAAAAGCTTATACCGGTCAGCAACTTTCGAAGATGTTAAATACTCCGCGCTCGAAAATTCATTACCATCTCAAAGAACTGGAGAAGGCCGGTCTTATTTTCATCGAAAAGAGGGAAGAGAAGAACGGAATCCTTCAAAAGTTCTACAAGGCGATTGCCCGGGGATTTGTCCCATCCGATGAACTCCTTCCCTATGCCCGGGAAAAAAGTGAAATCTATCGTAAGACGACACTCTCAGTGCTCGAGCGTGCCAGGAGCAGGGTGTTATCCGCGCCGGAGGAGGCATTTGAAATGCCCTCAAGCCAGGTGGAAGATAATCCATTCCTGTGCGTTCAAGCCGAGTTCAAAATGAGTGAAAAGAAGTTTAACTCTTTTAAACAAAAAATAATGGAATTGTTGAATGAGCTTGGGTTGGAAGATGAATCGCCGGATGACCGTTACTACTACATTACTTCCATTGGATTTCAGATCGATGAAAGATGGTTCGAAGAAGATCATTCTGATTCAAAATAAAATGGGGAGACGGATTGCGATGTTTACTTTATTTTCAAATCGAAACTTTACGTTGTTGTTTTTGGGGAGAATGGTGACCAATGCGGGAGACAGCCTATACACTGTTGCAGCGATGTGGCTGGTCTATCAATTGGGAGGTTCCACTTTTTATACGGGACTTGCCGGATTTTTAGTGATGCTCCCTCCGGTGTTTCAATTTTTAACGGGACCACTTGTTGACCGCTGGTCGCTGAAAAAGATTCTGGTGAGGACACAGTTGATTCAGGGCATATTGCTATCGGTCATTACGGTCATGGCTTTTCTTGATATCCTGACTGTGACCATTTTGCTCATTGTTATGCCCCTGCTTTCCCTGTTGAATCAATTTGTTTATCCGGCTCAAAGTGCCGCTCTTCCGGCGATACTTGAATCTGAAAAGCTTGTCAAAGGCAATTCTGCTTTTGCTTTTGCTTACCAGGGAGTGGATCTTGTTTTTAACGCACTGGCAGGAATTTTGATTTCCGTGATCGGGGCAGCGTTGCTGTTTATGATTGATTCAATCACATTTGTGATCGCAGCGATGTTGTTTTTGTCGTTAAGAATGAGACCGAGTGCGGATCAAGTTGAGCAGAGTCAAACGGATGAAGTCAGCCAATCAGTTGCTGCTGCCGGGGATGGAAAAAAGCAATCTTTACATAAAGCTGTACGGGACTATTTTCATGAATTGAAGGAAGGGATTCGATTTGTACTCGGTTCGATTATGGTCAAAATCTTTGGTGGTTCTATCATTGCCAATTTTACATTAGGTGCGACTATGGCTGTTCTTCCGGCATACGCAGATGTGCGTGGAGGTGCAGAGTATTATGGTTTCTATCTTGCGGCAAGTTCGGGAGGTTTGCTTATAGGTGCACTGATTGCCTCACTTTTTGACAAATATCCTCTTGGGAAATTAACAATCGTGCTATTTTTCTGCGGCAGTTTATTCTGGGTGGGATCGATCATTGTACCGTGGATGAGCCTGTCGGTTGTATTATTGTGTATAGCATGGCTTCCGATTGGAATTACCAATGTGATTTTTGTCGCGGCGGTACAAAGGATCGTCCCGCAAAGGCTGCTTGCACGAACCTTTGCTGTGATGGCCAGTGTCAGCGTTAGTGTATTGCCGCTCGGCTCATTGCTTGCCGGATCGGTGGCGGCGGTTGTCGGAGCGAAGGTCATGTTTGCTCTGGCGGGACTGGGCTTTCTATACCTTTCTATCTACTATTTTTCTATACAGGCATTGCGCAGACTTCCTGCGGCGAGGGAACTGGATCAAACATTATTTTCCTTATCTTAGTTATGGAATTAAAAACTCCCGGTGATAGAGAGGAGGACCTGACATTCTCTCATACCGGGAGTTTTCTCTTGTCCTGCAAACGTTATCCCAGCAGGGAGCGGACGCCTTTCTCACTTTTCAGTTGCGGCGGCCACTGGCAGAGATCAAAAGGGAAGTCCGATCCCGGCACCACCCGATCCTCTCCAACTGTCCGCACAAGAAAGTCCAGGGCTGCTTCATGCCACAGCACGGAATCGAACCAGAAACGTTTCAAATATTCTTCCGGCGGGGCCTGCAGTACGGAAGAAACAAGATTCCACTGTTCGTACCCTTTGTTCAATCGTCCGATTTGATAAGGGAGAAGCCCTCCTCCGTGGGCAAGCAGGATTTTCACCTTCGGATAGTGATCAAGGAATCCGCTCAAAAGCAGATCGGTGGCCGATACCGTCGTTTCCCAGGGCACTCCGATCAAATTTGGCATCATTCTTTTCTTGAGGCGGGGGTCTTCACTTAACAGAGGATGGATAAAGATGATGGCTCCCAGATGATTCGCCTCCTCAAAAAAGGGGGCAAACGCCTCGTCTGTCAACATTTTATCAGTGAGTCCGGGTCCGATGATTGCCCCTTTTAATCCGTGGTTCATCGCTTCACGAAGGGTATCGGCAGCCTGAGCCGGGTCATTGAGGGGTACCGTTGCCAGTGCCGAGATCTGACCGGGATTGGCCTGTGACCAATCGGCGAGGGCACGGTTATAAACTGCCGACACTTCCGCGGTAATTTCTGCCGGGAAGTCATACATGAACAACTGGGGAATGGGAGAGACCACGGAATGACTCACCCCGGCCCTTCCCTGCTCATCCAAATACAACTGAGCGTCAATAAAAGATTTTTTCAGTTCAAAGCCCCATTTGCCATTAACGACTAAAAACGCTTCTTTATTCTCGTCCTTCTTCACCCACTCCGCATGGACCGTCTTCTGATGCACTTTCAACCAGTCGATCACTTCGGCGGGAATAAAATGTGTATGGAAATCGTACATGAATAAATTCAACTCCTTCAACGAGATAATCGATGTCGTGTCAGACGGCTAGCGCCAGTACCCCATTCGATCGGAAATTTCCATGCTGGCACTGATTACTTTTTTGGCTAGCGGGCGGATGTTCTGCTGCTGAATCCGTTGTTTCGGCCCCACTACCGTTAAAGCGGCAATCACCTTTCCGGTATAATCAAAAATCGGTGCGGCGATGGAATTCACTCCTTCAAGGATTTCTTCAATACTGCATGCAAATCCTTGATCACGTACTTTTTTCAAATGGGCACGCAATTCGTCGGGATTGGTGATCGTGTTCGCGGTATAGGCATGCAACCCATTTTCGATCACACGTTCAGCCAGTGATTCGTCGGAATAAGCGAGTAACACTTTTCCCGAACTAGTACAATACGTGGGATTTCGCTTGCCTACATGGGTCAAAAATCGAACCGGATGATTGCACTCCACTTTTTGAATATAAATGACATCCGTACTGTCGAGGATGGATATGTGAGCCGTTTCACCGGTTTCCTTAACCAGGCGGTTTAATACGGGTTGTGATTCGCGATATACATCCATATTACTGGTAATAATGCCGCTTAACGAAAGAATGGAATAACCGAGGCGGTACTTTTTGGTGTCAGGATCTTTGTAGACAAACCCTTCACTCGCCAGGGTGGCCATTGTGCGGCTGACCGTACTTTTGTTCAGACCGAGCGAAGTTGCGAGATCACTGATTTTTTTTTCCGGTTCATCCATCGAAAAACTGCGAAGAATCAGCAGTGCATTTCTGACGGATGAAAGCAAATTTTCATCGTTCCTTCTTGCTTCCATGATACCCCTCATTTCTTTCGTTCTGAATTTTAAGACAATAAAACGGCTTCAATTTGTTTCATATCGGTAAACCGCGTTTTCTTATAGGAGACAATATAACAAAAAATCAACAGAATGAAAAGAAAATTCTCAAAAATATAATCAGGTTACGGAGGGGGGATCAATTTTCACATGCGCCATAACAGGAATCAGCCGCCTTCCAGAAAACAATGAATGATATGTTGCCGTAAAAATTTTTTGCTTGTTTCACATAAAGCAACATCGTCGTTGTATGTGGAATACAAACGTAATAACATAAAATTGTGAAAATAATTAAAATTTAAAACTGAGATGCTGTCCCGTAAGGAAGGAGCGTGGGTACGAAAATTTAGTATATTGACACTAGTTCTATCATTGTGTTAATTTTAGTGAAAATGAATTGTCAATTCACAAGGTGAACTTAATTTTTTTTCTTAAAATGGAAATGAAAGCGGTTCACGACTGGAAGCGATCACTGAACAATGGGGGGTTAGGAATGAAAAAAAATTCATTAAAAATGGTACTGGCGGGTTTATTGGTTTTAATGCTGGCATTTACATCGGCTTGCGGCAGTTCGACCAATTCGGGAGGTTCGGGCGGATCCGCCGACTCAAACAACTCCGGAAGTAGTGCAGGAAATGCCGGTAACAGTGCTGCACCAGCTGAATCCATCACTTTCAAAATGGGTCATATGAATTCTCCTGAACACGTACAGGATTCCATGTCCATGCGTCCTTTCAGCGAAGAGGTAGCGAAAGCGACCGATAATCGTGTTCAGTTCCAGATTTATCCCGGAGGAGCACTGGGAGGACCGACAGAAACATTTGATAACATATTAACCGGAATCATGGATGCCGGTTGGGGACTTCAAGGATATAATGCCGGTAAATTCCGTGTCCATGCTGTTCTGCACCTGCCTTTCCTCGCTGACGGAACCGGGGCAGAATTAAGTGTCGTCGCACAAAAACTGTATGACAAGTTCCCGGAAATCCAGGCTGAATATGCAGACGTGAAGCCGTTATGGTTCCACGCCGCCGATCCGTACGCCATTATTACCAAAGGAAAGCCGGTCAGAAGTTTTGAAGATGTCAAGGGATTGAAATTAAGAACCCCGTCTGTAGAAGGAAAAGAAATGCTGGAAGCATGGGGGGCAACCCCGGTATCACTGCCGGCACCAGAAATCTATGATGCCATGCAAAAAGGAGTCATCGATGGGGGCGTACTTCCGGTCGCAGCCCTTGCAGACTTTAACCTGTTCGACGTTGTCGATTATGTGACCATCGGAAACTTTAATACCAGCCTATTCTATGTTGTGATGAACAAGGATAGCTGGAATAAGATCTCCGCCGAAGATCAGGCGATCATTGAAGGAATGATCGGTGAACCGATGGCAAGAAAATCCGGAGAGGCTTTTGATTATCAGAAAGAGCAGGCTCAGGCCAAGGCCGAGGAATCCGGTATTGAATTCATCACGCTATCTGATGAAGAACTGCAGAAGTTTAAGGACGCATCTCAGGTTGTAACGGAAAACTGGATTAAAAAAATGGAAGCTGAAGGAATTCCTGCTCAAGAAATCTACGATGAAACCGTCAAATTAATTCAAAGCAACCAATGAGCCAACTTACTGCGGGGTGAACGTGATGAAATCAGGTTCAAATGAAGTCGGACAAAAAAACAATTCGTTGGGAGCTCATGCTCCCAACGATGCTTTGTTCATAAAGAGATTGAACGGATTGGTTTATTTCCTTAATAATATAACCCACAAAATTTCAAAACTTATTCTGTTTTCACTGATGATTTTAACCACGATGGATGTCATCGGCAGAAAATTTTTCAACAATCCGATCACCGGAACCAATGAATTGACGGGATTGGGACTTGCGTTGATTATCTTTTTTAGTCTCGGAATGACCCAGCTGAAAGGGGATCATATTGCGATTGATTTTTTGGTTAACAAGTTTCCTGAGAAAATTCAAGCCTTGATTCAGTCGTTGACTTCCTGTGTTTTGTTTATACTGCTGGTGTTGTCCGCATGGCAATTCATTGAATACACCAAAAGATTGTACCACGGCAATGATGTGAGCGGTGATTTGGGAATTCCCATGTTTATTTTTACACTTGTCGGCGGGATCGGAATTCTCTTTTTTGCTCTATCGCTGTTACTGGATACTCTCCAATCACTGCTGAAGGTGGTGCGAAAAAATGAGTCCTGAAATGATCGGTGTACTGGGAATTATACTATTACTTGTTCTCATCATATTAAGAATGTCGGTAGGGATGTCCCTCTTTTTGGTGGGATTTATGGGCGTATCCATGTTGACCGATTGGAGTGTGGGACTGTCTCAGTTAGCTTCATCTGCCTTCGGTACGGCTAAAAACAGCAGTCTCAGTGTAATTCCGCTCTTTATTTTAATGGGGATGTTCATGTCCAATACTGGACTGGGAAAAGAACTCTTTAATGCCGTGGATAAATGGATCGGACATTTTCGCGGAGGGCTGGCGATTGCTACCATTGGAGCAAGTTCAATTTTTGCTGCCATATCAGGTTCTACCAATGCTACCACAGCGACGCTGGCACGGATTGCCATTCCCGAGATGAATAACTATAACTACAGTACGGCTCTGTCGACTGCCTCTGTTGCAGCCGGGGGAACCCTTGGCATTCTCATTCCCCCGAGTGTCATATTGATTATCTATGGAGCATTAACCAATGAACCGATAGGGAAATTGCTGATCGCGGGAATTATCCCAGGTATTCTGATGGCCCTGATTTTTATGTTAACCATCAATATACAGGTGAGGTTGAACCCGTCCATTGCGCCGAGGAATCATGAACCTGCATCTTTTGCGGAAAGGTTTAAGTCATTGAAGAGTGTCTGGCCGTTTCTCGTCATTTTCGTGGTCAGTATCGGCGGAATTTATCAAGGATATTTTACCCCGACGGAAGCCGGTGCGATCGGAGCCATGGGTGCGTTTATCATCACACTGATCACCAGACGGATGAACTGGAAAACGTTGATGGCATCCCTCGATGAATCGATTCGTCTGTCGGTGATGTTGTTTTTGATACTGATCGGAGCCTCGTTATTCGGTAAATTTTTGGCCTTAAGTCAAATTCCGATGGTGCTTGCATCGTCAGTCGCATCCCTCGATGTATCACCCTATGTCATTTTAACCTTGATACTAATTGTATATTTAATTCTTGGTATGTTTATGGAAGGGATTGCGATCATGGTTCTTACACTGCCGATCGTCTATCCCCTTATTACCCAGCTGGGATTTGACGGGATCTGGTTCGGGATCATTATGGTCATGATGTTAAATATCGGCGTGTTAACACCTCCGCTCGGATTAAGCGTTTATATCATCAGTGGTGTAGTTAAAGACGTACCGATTGAAAAAATCTTCAGAGGCGTATTTCCGATGGTCGTCACTATGATCATTTTTACGATTTTGCTTGTGATTTTCCCTGAACTCGCAACATATTTACCATCTTTAGCAAAGTAACTTTGTCTGTGATATAGTAAAGTTATAATATGGAAGAAAGTCAGATTTGTAATCATAATCAAATCTTGAATTGAGGTAAATTATGAGAGAGTTGAATCTGAAAACCATCCGTTCTGTGGAACGGGCGATCCGGGTACTCAATTGTTTCAGCTTTGAGAGACCAGTATTGACGATTGAAGATATAATGGATAAAACCGGTTTACCCAAAGCGACCATTTACCGGTTATTGTGGACTATGGAACAGAACGGGCTCATTCATTATGATCAGAGAACGAATGAATATCGTCTCGGCAACAAGCATCTTGAATATGGCGGCATTGTACTGCAAAATCTGGACATCCGCAGGGAGTCGGAACCCCATCTGTTGCAGCTATATGAACAGACCGGTCATTCTGTCATTCTCGCTGTACCTCAGGGTGAAACCATTCAGTATCTTCTTCGTTTTGACAGTAATGAAGGTTTGCAACCGACAAACTTTGTCGGACGCCGCCGCATTATTCATAACGGGGCACTGGGTATTGTCCTGCTTGCCTATGAGTCCCCTGATTTTATCGACGAATTGTTGGAACAGTACCCGCTCGAACCTTTGACCCCACAAACATTAACTGATAAAGATTTGTTTAAAAAACGTCTGCAAAAAATAAAACAGGACGGCTACTACGTAGATGAGGATGAAACTTTCCAGGGATACACGGCGATCGCAGCTCCCGTTTTTCGCGAAGAAAACAGTGCGTTAGCAGCAATCGGGATATCCGGTGCCAGTTTCAAAATGGAAGGGGAAAGAAGAGATTTTCTGATTCAAATGGTCAAGGAAACAGCATATAAAATTTCCCGTCAAATGGGTTACGTCAAGTAATAAAACACGTTATATCGCTCTTGAACAAAGAGTGATTTTTTTTTATGACAATTTGTCATTCAATATTGACATGTCTGAAAATTTTGCTTATATTTAAGAAAATACAGTTCATTCTATAATTCGCTAATTCACAGAGTGAATTTGACGACGGGTTGGAAACTGTCAATAATTTTGGGATGAGGAGGCAAGAGGATGATTGACAGGAAGTTAAATGAGAAAGCATTACAACTTTTAAAGGAAAAAATGGAACAGGGTTTGTTGCCGCAGTGGGTTTTGACGGATCCGGACATCTACGAGATGGAACGGGAAAAGATTTTCGGGCGAACCTGGCAGTTTTTGGCCCATGAATCGGAATTGAAGGAGCCTTCCAGTTATGTGACCCGATGGATGGTGGATGATCCGATTTTGCTTGTGAAAAACAAGAACGGAGAATTCAAGGCTTTTCTCAATTCCTGTACCCACCGGGGACCGCGCCTCTGTACTGAAGATCGCGGAAAAAAGAAAACGTTTACATGCCCCTATCACGGATGGAGTTTTGATCTTGACGGGAACCTGATCGGCATTGTCGCCGGGAACAAAGTGTACGGAGGGGAAATGTGTAAATCGGAGTGGGGATTACGTGAAGTGCCGCGACTGGAAAGTTATCAAGGGATGATTTTTGCCAGCCTCGATCCCGATGCAATGCCTCTCGAAGAGTATCTGGGTGACATGAAATGGTATTTTGACATTTTGCTCGGACGAAGCGACGGCGGCATGGAAGTACGCGGAGTGCCTCAACGCTGGGTGACCAAAGCGAACTGGAAAGCAACCAGTGAAAACTTTATGGCCGATCCCTACCATGTACAGACCACCCATCGCTCTACGGTCGAACTGGGAATCAGTCCGGAAGATCCGCTTTATGCCGGATACGGACATCAAGTTGTACTTGAACACGGGCATGGAATTAATGTGATTACCTCAAAGACGGGACGGGCAAGGGTTCCCTATCAGGGTACTCCGGAGTCGATGTGGCCGATGTTTAAGCGGAATTTGTCGCCGGAACAGGACGATGTCCTGTCGCGTGTGACGGTATTTGTGGGTGGAGTATATCCCAACCTTTCCTTTGTCAGTCCCATTCACGGAACGGAAGGACACCTTCACAACTATCTGAATTTCCGTCTGTGGCGGCCGATCGGTCCCGATAAGGTGGAAGTATGGTGCTGGTTCATGATTGATAAGGCTGCTCCGGAAGAGTATAAAGAAGCAGCTTACAGAGGTTATATCGGATCATTCGGTCCGTCGGGGACGCTGGAGCAGGATGACACCGAAATCTGGGCGCGCATGGTGGAAGCCAGTGGCGGACTGATGGCACGGGACAAGGAACTCAGTTATAACAACGTGTTGAATTATTTGATGGGATTGGATCGGGTGGAACCGGATCCGGATTTTCCCGGACCGGGTAAGGCATATCCCACAACCTATCTCGATGCCCTGTCCAGAAGCATGCATGAATACTGGATGGAATTGATGTTTGAAGATCTGTCTGAAAAGGAGGAGGCCCAATGAGCACGAATACGAATCAGCGAGTGACCCCGGAAATTCATTTGGATATCAGTTCGTTTCTCTATCAGGAAGCGTACCTGTTGGATCGGCGTATGTACAGGGAGTGGCTGGAACTTCTGGGAGATGATCTGATTTATCGCATGCCGGTTCGTGTGACTGTTGAAGGACGGGATGAATCGGACCTGGATAAGGATATGACCTATTTTGAAGAAACCAAAAAATCGCTGACCACCCGTGTCAACCGGCTCTATACCACTTCGGCCTGGGTCGATAACCCGGCACCGCGGCAGCGCCATTTTATCAGCAACATTGTCGTACAGGCAACCGACCAACCCTATGAATATCAGGTGAGAAGTTACTTCCTTTTTAAAAGAAGTCGGGCCGCCGATCACGAAGTGGAACAAATTTTCGGAGAACGAAGTGATATCATTCGTAAAATCAACGGGGAATGGAAAATCGTCTCCCGCACGATATATCCGGATCAGGCAGTAATTACAGCGATGAACCTGAGCATGTTTTTATAGTGATGAATTTTTTTTGCAGGAATAGCCCATGCATTTGTCACGGGCTATTTCTTTATAAGGAAAGCAGGGGAAGGAAAGGTTGAAAATTTCGCAACTTGTGTTGCTTATATAGCAACAGTGATGTTGTATACGAAATCAATAATCGATAGGATTAAAGTGTGTAGAAAATTAAAAAAATAATTACAATACGAGGAGGACGACAGAAGATGTCAGCAACGACCCCTGTGAAACCAATCAATTGTCTGCATTTTATAAATGGGCAATATGTTGAGTCGCAAAACAAAGAAACCTTTGAAAATATTAATCCGGCAACGGGTGAAGTGATGGGCACTGTTGCGCTGGGCGGGAAAGAGGAAGTTGACTTTGCCGTGGCCGCTGCTAAGCGCGCTTTGAACGGTCGCTGGAAAACAATGACGCTCAGAGAACGCTCGGCTATTTTAAGAAAAGTGGGCGATCTCATTCTTGAAAGACAGGATGAATTGGCGGCTCTGGAATCTCTCGATACCGGCAAGCCTGTGTGGCTGGCCAAGAGCGTGGATATACCGCGCGCGGCATACAACTTTCATTTTTTCGCCGACTATATGATTTCCATGGGAACGGAAGCCTATCAACAGGATGACCAGGCGATTCATTACGCAATTCGTCGTCCCGTCGGCGTGGTCGGTATGATTAATCCGTGGAACCTGCCGCTTCTGCTGCTAACCTGGAAGCTGGCACCCTGTCTGGCTGCCGGAAATACTGCCGTGATGAAGCCGGCTGAGTGGACACCGATGACCGCTACCGTACTGGCACAAATTTGTAAGGATGCGGGGATTCCCGACGGCGTGGTCAACCTGGTTCACGGGTTTGGTCCGGATTCTGCCGGATCGGCCATTTCCGAACACCCGGATGTGGATGCCATCACCTTTACCGGAGAAACGAGAACCGGATCGGCCATCATGAAGGCTGCCGCCAATACGTTAAAGAAATTGTCCTATGAACTCGGCGGAAAGAACCCCAACATTATTTTTGAGGATGCCGACCTGGACGAAGTGATTGAAACGACGATCAAATCCAGTTTTATCAATCAGGGTGAGGTTTGCCTGTGCGGATCCCGCATCTATGTCCAGCGACCGGTCTACGAAGAATTCGTTAACAAATTCGTAGAGAAGAGTAAGGAGCTGAAAGTGGGCGATCCCTTCGATGAAACAACGAAGGTGGGCGCGATGATCAGTCAGGAACATTATGAGCGGGTCAGCCAGTTTTTTGAGATTGCAAAAGAAGAGGGAGGAAATATCCTCATCGGTGGCAAGCGTCCGGAAGGAATGGAGAAAGGGTACTATATCGAACCGACGATCATTACCGGACTGGATCGGAATTCCCGCTGCGTAAGAGAAGAAATTTTCGGACCGGTAGTGACAATCATGCCGTTCGATACGGAAGAAGAAGTGATTATGCGTGCCAATGACACACACTATGGATTAAGCGCCTCGATCTGGACCAACGATCTGCGTCGTGCCCATCGTGTGGCCCATCAGATTGAAGCGGGAATTATCTGGGTAAATACCTGGTTCCTGCGTGACCTGCGTACGCCGTTCGGAGGCATGAAGCACAGCGGGATCGGTCGTGAAGGCGGCATGCACAGTTTTGAATTTTACACAGAGTTAACCAATATTACGATCAAGCTTTAAATTAAAGGAGGTTCCGTACCTTGAATGGAGTAAACGTAAAGGAATTGTCCGACCGGCTGGCGGCTGCGAAAGAAAGCGGCCGCGGCATTTCTCCGTTGACAGAGAGTCATCCGAATCTGGGGGTGGAGGATGCTTACCGGGTTCAACTGGAAACGGTAAGTAAAGAGATGGAAATGGGGAAACGTATTGTGGGGAAAAAGATCGGGCTCACTTCCCTGGCCATGCAAAAACTGCTCGGTGTTGATGAGCCCGACTATGGTCATTTGTTTGACGATATGGTGGCGGAAAACGGAGGAACCGTTGCTGCCGATCAGCTATTACAACCGAAAGTGGAAGCGGAAATTGCCTTTATTTTAAAAGAAGATTTGAAAGGTCCCGGTGTGACTGCACTCGATGTGTTGAAGGCAACCAGATACGTTTTGCCCGCGCTTGAAATCGTAGACAGCCGCATTCAGGACTGGAAAATCAAGCTGGCGGACACCATTGCCGATAATGCATCCTCGGGGATGTATGTGCTCGGTGGCAAGCCGGCGCGTGTCGATGAGGTGGATCTGACACTGCTCGGGATGATGCTTACTAAAAACGGCAAGCTGGTCAATACGGGGGTAGGGGCGGCGGCTCTCGGACATCCGGCTGTCTGCGTGGCGTGGCTGGCCAATAAGTTGTCGGAGTTTGACATTCCGTTAAAAGCAGGGGAAGTGATTCTGTCCGGTGCGCTTTCCGCAGCGGTTGATGCGAAAAAAGGCGATGTGTTTGCGGCGCGTTTTGCCCATATCGGCGAAGTAAATGTTCATTTTGAATAAATTGATGGGAAAGGAGTCTGACCATGAGTAAAGTAAAAGTGGCTGTGCTCGGATCGGGAAATATCGGTACGGATTTAATGTATAAGCTGAGCAGGTCGGAATTGTTGGAACTGACCACTGTGATCGGGATTGATCCCGAATCGGACGGTTTAAGAAGGGCGAGAGACCTCGGTTATGTGACGATCGACAACGGAATTAAAGGATTTCTGGAACGTCCGGAGCTGGCGGATATTTTGTTTGATGCCACTTCAGCGAAGGCCCACATTCGTCATGCGAAAAAGTTGAGGGAAGTCGGCAAGCAGGTCCTTGATTTGACGCCTGCTGCTGTCGGGCCTTTTGTCGTTCCTTCCGTCAACCTGGGAGAACATCTGGATGCGGAAAATATCAATTTAATCACATGCGGGGGACAGGCGACCATTCCGATCGTCCATGCGATTAATAAGGTACAGCCGGTGGAGTACGCGGAAATCGTGGCCACCATTTCCAGCCGCAGTGCGGGACCGGGAACACGGGCCAACATTGATGAATTTACACAGACAACGGCGCTGGGTCTGGAAAAGGTAGGCGGTGCCAAACGGGGAAAGGCCATTATTGTTTTGAATCCTGCAGATCCTCCCATTATGATGAGGGACACAGTCTATGCCCTGGTTGAAGGGGAACAGGTGGATGAAGAGAAGATCACAGCGTCGATTAAGGAAACGGTGGATTATGTTTCTTCTTACGTGCCGGGCTACCGGTTAAAACAGGATCCGATTTTTGACGGAAACAAAGTGACCGTTTTGCTTGAGGTGGAAGGTGCGGGAGATTATCTTCCCAAATTCGCTGGAAATCTGGATATCATCACAGCGGCGGCGGTAAAAGTTGCAGAAGAATGGGCGAAACATAAATTGCAAAAAACGACGGTTTGAGAAAGGAGCGGACAACGAGCATGAGTAAAGAGACGAAAAGAGACATCTATATCACGGAAGTGGCGCTTCGCGACGGAAGCCATGCCATCCGGCACCAGTTCACGGTGGAGCAGGTTGTCAATGTGGCAAAGGGCCTCGATGAAGCCAATGTCCCCTATATTGAAGTGTCACATGGTGACGGCCTCGCCGGTTCCTCCCTGCAGTACGGTCTGTCCCTGACCGATGAGATGGAACTGATTGAAGCGGCGGCATCGGTATGTAAAAATTCGAAGATCGCCGTGCTGATCCTGCCGGGAATCGGAACAAGAAAAGAGTTGAAACAGGCCGCCGATTTGGGGGCAAAAATGGCAAGGGTCGCCACCCATGTCACCGAAGCGGATGTATCCCCGCAGCACATTCAACTGGCAAAGGAACTGGGCATGGAAACGGTCGGATTCTTGATGATGTCCCATATGGTTCCGACGGAAAAGCTGGTGGAGCAGGCCAAATTGATGGAAAGCTACGGAGCGGACTCGGTCTATGTGGTGGACTCTGCCGGCGCCCTCCTGCCCCACGAAGTAAGGGAACGGATTCGCGCGTTGAAAGAGAATCTGTCCGTTGATATCGGATTCCATGGACACAACAATTTGTCACTGGCCATGGCCAATACACTGGTGGCGATTGAAGAAGGAGCCACCCGCATCGACGGCAGTATCCGCTGCCTCGGTGCCGGAGCGGGCAATACCCAGACCGAAGTGCTGGTGGCCGTACTGGACCGTCTCGGAATTGAAACCGGAATTGACATTTATAAAATGATGGATATCGCCGAGGATATCGTCGCTCCCATTTTACAAAAACCGCAGGAAATTACGAAAGACAGTCTCGTTCTCGGTTATGCCGGCGTTTACTCCAGTTTCCTGCTTCATGCACGGCGTGCGGCGGAGAAATTCGGCATCGATTCCCGTGATATTCTGATTGAACTTGGCAAAAGAAGGGTGGTCGGGGGTCAGGAAGATATGATTGTCGACGTTGCAGCGGAAATCTCGAAACAAAAACTGGGCGCAGGCAGGTAGGAGGAAGATCATATGAGTACGGAACAATACAAACAGATCGCCAGGTACCTGATTGCCGCGGAAGAAGAAAAACGTGAAGTCGTTCGTGTCACCGCAGAGATGAAACCGGATCTGACCGTGGATGAAGCTTACCTGGTACAGCAGGAAATCGTCAATATCAAGCTTGGTGAAGGAAAAAAGATAATCGGTCCCAAAATGGGACTGACCAGTCAGGCCAAAATGAAGCAGATGAACGTTGAAGAGCCGATCTACGGATATGTCTTTGATTATATGCTGATTGAAAATGGCGGCACCCTTTCGTTGAAAGACGTTATTCATCCGAAGGTGGAAGCGGAGATCGCTTTTGTGATGGGGGAAGACGTGGAAGGACCGGGGATGACGGGTGCACAGGTACTCGCTTCTACGAAATACGTTTTGCCGGCGCTGGAGATCATCGACAGTCGCTATGAAAACTTTAATTTCACCCTGCCTGACGTGGTCGCGGATAATGCTTCCACTTCAAGGGTTGTCCTCGGAACGTCCATTAAAAACCCGGAGGAATTTGATCTGGACCTGGTTGGATCGACATTATCAATCAATGGTGAAATCAAGGAACTGGGCGCCAGCGCTGCCGTGCTGGGTCATCCTGCTAATTCCGTAGCGATGCTGGCCAATATGCTGGCGAAAAAGGGTGAGAAAATCCATGCCGGCGAAGTGATTTTGACCGGTGGTATCACGGGTGCCGTCATGTTGAAAAAAGGGGATTATGTCTGTGGGAAATTTGACGGTTTCGGGGATGTCACTTTTACCGTAACCGATTGATCTCCTTTCGAATCTGCCATTTTTTCTGCGAAAGGAGGGAAAGCGATGCCGATTATAAACATTCAGATTCTGGAGGGTCGTCCCACTGAAAAAGTGATTGAGTTAATCAAAAACGTGACGGATACGGTATCCGAGACACTGGATGCACCGAAGGAAAACATTCGCGTACTCGTGACGGAAGTACCCAAAACACACTGGGGAAAAGGCGGGATCCCCGTTTCTGAAAAATAGCAAGGGTGATATTCAGGGGTAGTAGGCAAAGGGTAGAGTTGAAACGATGGAATGGTATTTTAAAATATTAAGGGGGGCTGGTTTATGACGATCGAATTGAGTGTTCTTACGCCGCATGTGCCGAGTATTGTCCATGAGGATAAAATACCGGATTTTCAGCAGGACATGGTTCGGGGAATGAAGGAAGTCTCCAAAAAGATTTACAGTCTGAATCCGGATGTGGTGGTGCTTGTATCCTGTCACTGGCCGTCGACTTTTAATCATTATGTCGATTGCAATCCGGACCATAAAGGAGTTCTTACAGCGGTTGAGTGTCCGGATATCGTTCAGGACGTACCGTATCATTATCCGGGTGATGAAGACCTGGCTAATCAACTGGTTAAAGCAGGCCAGGATGCAGGATTACAGGTGATAGGTTTCCGCGATCCATATTATGTGTGGGATTACGGAACAGTCGTTCCTCTTCGCCACCTTGTTCCCAATGAGGACATTCCGGTGATTAATCTTTCGGTCACACTGGCTGCCAGTCTTGAAGAGACCTATAAATGGGGTGAGCAAATTACCCGTGTGCTCAAAGAAACGGATAAACGTGTGGTATTCGTGGCCAGTGGTGCGCTTTCACATAATCTGGTGCGCGGTCGGGAAAATATGCCGACCAGTGCTGAGCGGGCCATGGATAAGCAGTTCGTCGAATTTGTAATGAATAAGAATTTTGATGCTGCTTATGAAATGCTTCCGCAGTATGCCAGTGCTGCAAAAGTAGAATCCGGCGGTCGCCATCTGGCGATCTTACTCAGTATGCTTGATGAAAACAGCGAGCCGAAATTCTGGGGTGAAGGTCAGTCTTCCGGAAGCTGGAATGCTATAATTACATTTGAATAGGACCTGCTTTCAATACATGGTATTTAAAAAGGGGGCTGTCAGGAAAAGGGGTAAGAGAATGTCTTTTCCGACAGCCCCGTTATGAATTGTGAATCTATCCAATCGATTCATAGAAAAAAGGGGGGAGTCATCCATTTGGATCACAGAAAGAAAATATTATTCGGAGTATCGGTAGCGGCTTTTCTCGCTCCCTTTACTCAAACAGTCTACACACCGAGTCTCCCCGAAATTCAGGCAGACTTTGGCGTCAATTCGTTCATGGTGAACCTGACCATTTCTCTTTTTACGTTCATTCTTGCATCCAGTCAGTTTATTATCGGGCCGTTGACGGATACCCGCGGTCGTAAAATCATCCTCATGGCCGGTCTGTTTTTATTTATGGCCGGCTCGTTAATTTGCCTTTTGTCTCCCAATTACTACTTATTCCTATTCGGCCGTGCGGTTCAGGCCTTCGGGATCAGTACAGGTTCGGTAGTGGCGGCGGCAGTAATCGGGGATATCTATGAACCCCGCGATCGCGGCGGGGCCATGAGTATTTATCAGACGATGGTATTTCTGGGTCCGGTTCTGGGACCGGTATTCGGTAGTTTGATTGCCGGTTATCTGTACTGGCAGTGGTCATTTTTGTTATTGTTTGTCGTAGCCATGTTTATCTTCATATACAACCGGATTGTTCTCTATGAAACCTTATCAAAGGACGAAATCCCCGACAAAATCACACCGCGCACCTTTAAAAAAATTGTGATGCAACGTTCGTCTTTCTCCGTCATGTTGCTGGGATTTATGCAGTTTTACGGATATTATATCTATCTTGTTTTTTTACCGGGGTTATTAGACCGTCTATACCAGGTGCCGGTCACCACAAAAGGGCTGCTGTTCATGCCGATTACGGCAGGGTTGGTGATCGGATCGATCGGCGGCAGAAAATTGCAGCAATACGTGACGAGAAAAATGATTTTGATCTCAACTTCTTACGGGGTGGGAATGGTGGTATTGATCTTCTGGATCTGTTTGACGCTGGATTTGATGCCGATCCCGGTATTGGTTGCGTTATTGCTGGCATACGGCGTCATGTCAGGAATCAGTCTGCCGGCACAGACCACGACATTGATCAATCTATTCCAAAAACAAAAAGGAACGGCCATCGGGGCCTATAATGTACTCCGATTTACCGGAGCAGGGGTAGGACCTCTCGTCGGAGCAATCCTGTTTGATCTCGGAGGAGACTTCGCTCTCTTTCTCTCGTTGTCCGCATTGCTTTTTGTCGCTGCTGTAATCCTTCAGTTAAACATGTACGATCCGTACGATATCGTGCAAAGAGAAAATGTATCCGCATGACGGCATGACTTCATGCGGATATCTATAGTTGTTTTGACACTTCATATGCCGCCTCCATCACCAGTTGGATGAGGCGTTTTTCTTTTGCAGAATGAATGCGGGAAGTGGGTCCGGCAATGCTGACCGATGCGATCGTTCTTCCCGAGCGGTTTTTCACCGGGGCGGCGATGGAGGATACCCCGTCGTGCAACTCTTCGATACTGAGGGCATATGCCTGTCTTCGAATGGCTTCAAGTTTTTGTTTAAACTGATCCGGAGCAGTCACTGTGTTGGATGTATAACGGGGTAAACCCCTGGCAATCACGCGCTCGATTTCATCCTCCGGCTGGAATGCGAGAATCACCTGACCGGAACTGGTGCAGTGGACCGGGTTGTGCCTGCCGATGTGAGACAGCAGATGGACCGGATGGGAACTGTCTACTTTTTGCATGTAAATGACACGGTTTTCTTTAAGGATGGCAAGATGGGCGGTTTCTCCGCTCTCCCGGGCCAGTTTTTCCAGAACCGGGGTTGCTCGCAGACACAATTCGTCGCAGGTTAGGATCGTGTGTCCCATTGCCAGAATCGAAGCGGCTAGGCGAAATTTTTTTGAAACGGGATCCCTGATGATAAATCCTTCCTCAATGAGTGTGGCTGTGAGTCGATGGGCCGTGCTGATGCCCACTTCCAGTTTCCCGGCCAGTTCCTTGAGGGTCAGTTCGGGTTCATCCATTGAAAATAAGTTTAGCAGTCGCAGTGCGTTACGCATAGAGGAAAGGGGTTCTTGTCGTATTGCCGGATATCTCATGTAAGTAGATCCTCCTTTTGATAGATCGATTCGATATAACCCAGATTGATGGAAATATCCCTTCCCGATGCAATGATTCGCTCGATAAAAACCGGGATTTTTTCATGGGTGATACGCTGTCCGGGTCCCACAACACTGACTGCGGCCACGACCTGTCCGGTGTAATCCCGGATGGGGGCGGCGATGCTGACGACGTCGTCATGCATTTCATCGATACAAACGGAATAACCCTGTTTTCTTACGGTATGGAGATCCTGAAAAAAACGGGAAGATTCCGTGATGCTGTTCGGCCCCATTGGCGTCAAACCGGTAGCAGTGATCAAGTCCTTAACCTTTGACTCCGTCTGATAAGCAAGCAATATTTTCCCCGAACTTGTACAATGGGCCGGGTTTCTTTTTCCCACATGGGACAACAGGCGGACAGGATGTTTACAGTCCACTTTGTGCAGATAGGTCACACTTCCGTCTTCCAGAATGGCAACATGGGCAGTTTCCTGGAGATCTTCCACTAATTGAATGAGCGATTCCCTTGATTCCCGGTGAATTTCCAGATGGGATGTGACGACACCGCTCAAGCGGAGAAGAGAAAGTCCCAGGCTGTACTTTCTGCCCTTTTTTTCGAGAAAGCTTTCCTGGATCAGTTCACTGACCAGCCTGCTGACCGTGCTTTTATTGATGTGCAGGGCGCGGGCCATTTCACTGATTCCCCACTCAGGTTTTTCTATGGAAAACAACCGTAAAATCTTTAGCCCTTTTTGTACGGATTGTAGTATATCGCGGGAGCTTTCATTAATCGATTCATTCACGATCCGACTCACCTCAAAAAATCATTTTGTTGAAAAAAATTCATTTGTTTCACATAAAAGAAACTATATCTTCTATTCTGAATATTCGTATTATACCATGGAATTGTAGGGAAGGTATAAAAAGATAAAAGTATGCGTGATCAAAAAATTATGCCAGTAGGGGAGTTGGATGCATGATGCGTACAATACGTACACAGGTAGGAATTATTGGTGCCGGACCGGCAGGTCTTCTTCTGTCTCATATGCTTCATCTTCAGGGGATCGAGTCGGTCATACTCGAACGACGGACACGGGAAGATATTGAAGAGACGGTTCGTGCAGGAGTACTGGAACAGGGTGTTGTAGACCTGATCAATGAAATGGGTGTAGGTGAACGAATGATGCGTGAAGGACATTTCCATCACGGCATCTACCTGCAATACAACGGAAAACGTCATCGCATCAATATGTACGAATTAACCGGAGGCAAACAAATCACCGTTTATGCACAGCACGAAGTGATCAAAGATTTTGTGGCTGCCCGCCTGGAAAGTGGCGGAGAAATTATTTTCAACGTGGGTGATGTCAGTCTGCATGACGTTGATACCGAGGAGCCAAAGATCCGTTTCCGCAGAGAGCAGGACGGCGAGCTTGAAGAAATTCAATGTGATTTTATCGCCGGTTGTGACGGATTCCATGGTCCAAGTCGCCAGGCCATTCCCGGAAGTGTTCGCAATGAATACCTGGAAGTTTATCCTTACGGTTGGCTCGGTATTCTGACTGAGACTTCCCCGGCGGCGCCGGAACTGATCTATTCCAATCATGAGCGGGGTTTTGCCTTACTCAGTACCCGCACGCCGGAACTACAACGTTATTATCTTCAGGTGGATCCCAATGATGATATTGCCAACTGGTCGGATGACCGGATCTGGAGCGAACTTCATGCCCGTGTCGATATGGATGGCTGGACATTAAAAGAAGGACCGATAACACAGAAAAACATTGTGGCCATGCGCAGTTTTATCTGTGATCCGATGCAATACGGACGTCTGTTTATCGCAGGGGATGCAGCTCATACGGTTCCTCCGACGGGAGCAAAAGGATTAAACCTGGCTGCAGCGGATGTGCAGGTATTATCACGTGGACTGGGTGATTTTTATCAATACGGCAAAAAGGATCTTCTCGAACGTTATACCGACATTTGTCTGCGCCGTGTATGGAAAGCGGAACGTTTTTCATGGTGGATGACAACCATGCTCCATCGTCATGAGAGTCAGAGTCCATTCCAGCGTAAGATTCAGCTGGCTGAACTGGATTATGTCACTTCATCCCGTGCGGCGGCAACCAGTCTGGCGGAAAATTATGTCGGTCTTCCGATGGAATGGTAGAGTGAGAGGACTTTTAAAATATCAGAAGATATAATATGTATGTTCTGTTCACCCTGGTATCGAACTTCCCGTTTTTTTGAAAGCGGGAAGTTTTTTATAGAATGGAATGGGAGTGGATAACCTCGGCAAGTGAAAATCAATGACAAGAATTCTTTTCTTTAACGATGCTGAATCCATGATCCTCTATTAAAGACCTGTATTTTTCATATAAATCCCGCTGCTCCTGTTCAAGAATATCCATTTGAGAAACGATCTTGTCCAGAACGGAGATGATGCGGTCGATAAACCCTTCTACCTTTTCCGTGCGAGAAACCATTGAATCCAGCTTTGTCAAAATCAAATCATGCTTATTATTCAAATGAATCACCCCGGTTTTTTATATTGGATGGTACTTCCAATTATCATTCTAAGTGATCCTCAATCAAAACACCATTGAAAATATTTGCAAATGTTATTGAAAACGGCTTATGGATTTTCCAAAACTTGTGATATTTATCACATACAAAATATGCCACTCAGAAATATGATAATAAAAAAAGCTTATGAAAGATAAGCTTTAGCAGGAGGTAATCATAATATGTTTATTCGGTTTATGAGAGAAAATGTGGCGGTATCGTGGGTTTTGTTTTTATTCAGAATTTATCTCGGATGGTCATGGCTAACTGCGGGCTATGGGAAGATTACCGAGGGGTTCGATGCTTCAGGATATCTTATGGGAGCAGTAAAAAAAGCAGGCGGCGACCATCCGGCAGTTCAATCATGGTGGGCCTCATTCCTTGAAGGATTCGCCATTCCCAATGTAGAATTATTCAATTTTCTGGTTCCATGGGGTGAATTTCTGGTAGGCATCGCATTGCTGCTCGGAGTATTTACGACCTTTTCAGCTTTAATGGGAGCAGTCATGAACTTTGCTTTCTTATTTTCCGGAACAACGAGTACCAATCCACAGATGCTTTTTCTTACAATCTTTATTTTAGCAGCAGGTTACAACGCCGGAAAGATCGGAATTGACCGCTGGCTGATTCCGTATCTGAGGGAGAAAGTCGGAATCAGGCCCGGAAGATAGCCCCGAAGCCCATGTAAAAATTGGATTTTTGCTTTCAGATTTATTCTTCCGGGGACCAATATCGGTCCCCGGACCGATTTTACACATGAATTTTTCCCCGTCCATGGAGGGGTGAAGCGTCACGTCCGTTTCGTAACGCCATCAGTTGCGAGACGATGCTCACAGCCACTTCATCGATAGTTTCAGCGGCCAGATCCAGTCCGACCGGTGCAAAAATCGGTCCGCCGGACATGGATTGACCGATATGTTCCAGCATTTTCTCTGTCCGTGAAAGCGGGCCCAGTACACCAACGAACTTTGGAGCACTCTTCAGGGCCAGGTCCAGGGATTTTTCATCACGATCCTGCTGATGATTCATGATAACCCACCAACTGTCGATCAGGCTGTCGGGGAAAGCATGATCCGGCTCCATGACAAGATGCTGTGCTCCGGGAAATCGTTCCGCATTGTTATATTGACTGCGGGGGTCCAATACGGAAACGGCGAAACCCACCCGCTCTGCGAGACGGGCGAGGGGGACCGCATCATGTCCTGCTCCCGCAATCACCAGCTTTTCACTGGGGCGCATCGTATCGATCACAAACCGCCTGTCTCCCGCTGTCAGGGTTTCAGCCCTTGTTCTGCGGTACATCATGGAGAGGGCATGATGAAGCACATCATCCGGCAAATTTTCCGTATCACCCCATTCCCGTCCGTCGTCGTCGATCACGGCACGCACACCGGAAGGAAGTTCCAGAATCATCGTAACCGGGATATCTTTTTGAATATATTGTGAAACTGCTTTCCAGAAAGGTTCTTCAGTTTCAACGGGCAGTATGAGGATCTCCAGTGAGCCTTTACAACCGATCCCCAGGCTCCACAATTCGTTTTCCGAAAGATCATAACGGGGTAATAAAGGCATATTTATCTCCAGCGCTTTTTCCGACCAGCCCAGCAGATCGCTCTCAAGGCAACCTCCGCTCAATGTCCCCAGCATCTTTCCGTCCGAAGCCATCATCATCTTAGCCCCGGGCTGACGGTATGCCGAACCCTGAACTTCAGTAATCATCAATATTGTTGTTTGTTGCCCCGATTGTGCTGCATGGTGCACCGCTTCCATCACATTTCTCATTTCTTGAATTCGAGACAAAGAGGCTCCCTCCTTTTCACAAGATTAGTATTTATTAAACTCTCTATATCCAAATGAAGACAAACCCCTATACTATGTTTATCCGTACAACTTATAAAAATGACAATGAAGAGATCGAATCCTATTTTTTTTACCCGAATGGGTCTAAAAAAATGGGCCAAACACATATAAAGTAATAGTTAATATATTCAGAAAAATCTGCAAGGAAACCAAACTGTGAAAGGAGGAATTCACATGTTTCCTGCAACTTTTGAATATTTTTCGCCGACAACCGTAGACGAAGCTGTTGAACTTTTAAAGAAATACAGCTTTGAAGCAAAAATTTTGTCCGGTGGTCAGAGTTTGTTGCCGATGATGAAATTAAGAATTGCCATGCCATCAGTCGTGATTGATATTAACAAAATTGAAGCATTTCGTGAATGGAAAGAGGAAAATGGGTATCTCAGAATCGGATCGCTTGTTCGACATGCAGATCTGGAAAGGGATACCCGTTTGCAACAGCAGTACCCCTTATTGTCTGAAACTGCAGCGTGGATAGCCGATCCCCCCGTGCGAAACATGGGAACACTCTGCGGGTCACTGGTACATGCCGATCCCGGTTCGGATTGGGGAGCTGCCATGCTGGCATTGCGGGCTGAATTGGAAGCCGTGGGTCCAGAAGGAACACGACGAATCCCCATCGATCATTTTTTCGTCGACACATTTACCACCTCTCTGGACACGGAAGAAGTGGTATCGGCGGTCAACATCCCTGCTCCGACGGGAAAAGTCGCCTCCCGTTACAAAAAATTGGAGCGTAAAGCAGGCGATTTCGCCATTGTCGGTGTGGCGTTGCATGTCATGTTAAGTGACGACGGCACCGTAAAAGATGCAGGAATCGGATTGTGTGCCTGCGGAGATATCCCGCTGCGGGCTGAAAGTGCAGAACAGGTACTGATCGGAGGAAAACTGGATCCGGCCAGTATTGAAGCAACCGCCCGCCAGGCCATGGATGCGGCTGATCCCGCTTCTGATTTGCGCGGCAGTGCGGAATATAAAAAGGATATGGTGCGGGTGTTTGTCGAGCGTGGATTGTGTGAAATAGCGGAAGAACTCGGGTTATAAAAATGGGAAATTTTTTCGTGAGGAGGAATCGGTGTGAAAATCAGTGTCTCGGTAAACGGCGAAACGTATGAGTCGGAAGTGGAACCGCGCACGTTACTGGTCTACTATCTGCGGGAACATCTCAAATTGACGGGGACCCATGTAGGGTGTGATACCACCAGTTGCGGAGCCTGTACGGTTTTGTTGAACGGAAAGCCCGTCAAATCCTGCACGGTTCTGGCTGTTCAGGCGGACGGGCAGGAATTGATGACCGTGGAAGGACTGGAACGGGACGGCGAACTGCATCCGTTGCAAAAAGCCTTCTGGGACAAACACGGACTTCAGTGCGGGTACTGTACACCGGGAATGTTAATGACGGCTTATGAATTACTGGAGAGAAACCCGCTTCCCAGTGAGGAAGAGATTCGTCGCGCAATTTCCGGCAATCTGTGCCGCTGCACTGGCTATGTCAACATTATTAAAGCCGTTCAGACCGCCGGTGCAGAACTGGTGAAGAAAGAAAATGAAGGGTTATCGGAGGTGGCAAGCAGTGGCAATTGATCAAACGGAACTTCGTCCCATGGGAAAATCGATTCGCAGAAAGGAAGATCCCCGGCTCATCCGGGGACAGGGAAGATATGTGGACGATATCTTTTTACCCGGTATGTTATATATGAGTATCGTTCGCAGTCCGTATGGCCATGCTGTCATCAAGAGTATTGATACCCAAGCAGCCAAGCAGGTACCGGGAGTAAAGTTGATTATTACCGGCGAGGATCTGGCAAAAATGAATCTGGCCTGGATGCCTACCCTGGCCGGTGATCAACAGATGGTGCTGGCGACGGGCAAAGTGCTTTTTCAGTATCAGGAGGTGGCCGCCGTCGTTGCCGAAACAAGAGAGGCGGCGATGGATGCGGCCCAGTTGGTAGTAGTCGAGTATGAACCGCTACCGGCCGTGGTAGATCCCTTTAAAGCCCTTGCAGATGATGCCCCGGTTTTGCGGGATGACCGCGAGCAAAAGAACAACCATATCTGGCACTGGGAAGTGGGAGATCAGGAGGCGACAGATGAGATTTTCAAAAACGCCGCGGTTACGGTGGAGCAGGACGTAAAGTTCCAGCGCGTTCATCCCTCCCCGTTGGAGCCCTGCGGCTGTGTGGCCGATTATGATAAAGCTACGGGAAAATTGACCTGGTATGTCACTTCTCAGGCTCCCCATGCCCATCGCACCGTTCTTGCCATGGTGAGCGGACTGCCGGAACACAAAATTCGCGTGGTCTCTCCGGATATCGGAGGAGGATTCGGCAATAAGGTACCGGTTTATCCCGGATACGTCTGCTCGATTGTCGCTTCGTTACAGCTTGGAAAACCGGTGAAGTGGATTGAAACGCGCACGGAGAATATCGCCACCACCAACTTCGCCAGGGACTACCATATGAAGGCGGAAATTGCCGCTGATGAAAACGGAAAAGTTCTTGCATTAAGGGTTAAAACGGTCGCCGATCACGGAGCCTTTGATGCTGCCGCTGATCCGACCCGGTATCCGGCGGGACTTTTCAACATCGTGACGGGTTCCTATGATTTCAAGCAGGCCTTTGTTGAGGTGGACGGGGTCTATACAAACAAAGCCCCCGGAGGTGTGGCTTACCGCTGTTCGTTCCGTGTCACCGAGGCCTCTTATCTCATAGAACGGACGATGGATGTCCTTGCTCACAAACTCAACATGGACCCGGCCGAACTGCGCCTGAGAAATTTTATCAAAAAAGAAGATTTCCCCTATGCGTCGCCACTGGGTTGGACCTATGACAGCGGCGATTATGAAAAGACATTTAAACTGGCGCTGGATAAGATCGGATACGAAGAACTGCGCAGAGAACAGAGGGAAAAACGGGAACGCGGGGAGATTATGGGAATCGGAATCTCCACCTTTACGGAGATCGTCGGTGCCGGACCCAGCCATACTTTTGACATCATGGGGATCAAAATGTTCGACAGCGCCGAGATCCGCATTCATCCGACGGGAAAGGTCATTGCCCGCCTAGGTGTACGCCATCAGGGACAGGGGCATGAAACCACTTTTGCCCAGATTATCGCGGAGGAGTTGGGTTTAAGCACTGATGATGTCATTGTTGAAGAGGGAGATACAGATACGGCTCCCTATGGACTGGGAACATATGCCAGCCGAAGTACGCCGACGGCGGGTGGCGCAGCCGCTCTGTGTGCGCGCAGGGTTCGGGAAAAAGCGAAAAAAATCGCTGCCCATTTGCTTGAGGTGGGTGAACAGGATCTGGAGTGGGACGGACAGTCCTTTGTCGTGAACGGTGTTCCTTCCAAATCGGTGGGCATGGCCGATGTGGCCCTGGCTGCATACACCAATCTGCCCGAGGGGATGGAACCGGGATTGGAGGCGACGTTTTACTATGATCCGCCCAACCTCACTTTTCCCCACGGGGCATACATCGCCGTGGTTGACATTGACAAAGGCACCGGCGAAGTGAAGGTGCGACGCTTCCTCGCCGTTGATGACTGCGGAAACGTGATCAATCCGATGGTGGTGGAAGGGCAAATTCACGGCGGACTGACGGAGGGCTTCGGTATTGCCTTCATGCAGGAGATTCCTTATGACGAGGATGGAAACTGTCTTGCCCCCAACTGGATGGATTATCTCGTACCGACGGCGATGGAGACGCCCCGCTGGGAAACGGATCGAACGGTGACTCCTTCACCCCATCATCCGATCGGTGCCAAGGGCGTCGGAGAATCTCCCAATGTGGGTTCACCGGCAGCTTTTGTTAACGCGGTGGTCGATGCCTTATCGCCCCTCGGCGTTACCCATATCGATATGCCGATTTTTCCGTGGAAAGTGTGGGAGATCCTGCGTAAAAACGGGGTGAATCAGTAAGGGAAGGGAAATAAGGGAAGTCAGGGAAAGGAGGCATCCGGCAACATCTTTTCGGCCGGTACAAAAGAGATATGGATGATATCATGCATCTTGCCATTGAAAAAGAGAGAGCGGAGGAGCCGTATGCACTGGTCACGGTGATCCGCAGTCTTAAACCGACATCGGTCAGAGCGGGTGCAAAGGCGATTGTTTCCCCCGACGGAAGGATGACCGGGTTTGTAGGGGGACAATGCACCCAATCTCTCGTTATCTCTCAAGCTCGGGAGTGTCTGGCAAATAACGAGAGCCGGGTGGTGTTAATCACTTCCGATCCCGAACAAGCCGCTCCGCGGGAGGGGGTCGTTGTATTGCCGATGACCTGTCATTCCGAAGGGACGGTGGAACTGTTTATCGAACCGAAACTTCCTGCCCGGACCCTCCTGGTGATCGGCAATTCGCCAATTGCCTCCCATGTGGCTGAGATGGGGGAACGATTAAATTTTAATGTAAAGACCATCAAATGGGGTACGGAAATAGAATCGAAAACGAATGATTCCGACGTTACGGCGACTCTGCAAAAACAAATCCGCGAGTCGTTAAATCCGGGATCCTATGTGGTCGTGGCCACGATGGGACTCTATGATGAGCATAGCATCGCAACGCTGGAGGGAATTCCCCTGGCCTATGCGGGGCTTGTCACCAGTCCGAAACGATGGGAAAAAGTACTGAAGTGGTTAAAAAGTGAAGGGGTTTCGGAAGAGTTTTGTTCGTTAATCTCCGCCCCCGCCGGTCTTGACCTGGGGGCGGTTGAACCTGCAGAGATCGCGGTGACCATTCTTGCCGAGATGATACAGGTGAAGCGGAGCGGAAAGGAAAAGCAACAGACCATGCAAAAATTGAAAGTGGAAAAAAGAGAAGGGATCGATCCGGTGTGCCATATGGTCGTTGATTTGAACCGGACACCCCATATCGCGGAATATAAGGGGGAAACATACGGATTTTGCTGCTCGCATTGTCGGCAAGCATTTCTAAAGGATCCGGAAGCCTATCTGCTAAAAACCGGAATTTAAAGGTTGTGTGAAATTTGTTGGAGAGGAGAGGATGAGATGAAAACATACAGTGGTGAAATCGAAATTCCTGCAAAGCGGCAGATAGTATGGGGTTTTGTCACAGATCCCGAAAAGGTGGGATATTGCCTGCCCGATGTTTTAAGTCTGGACGTGATTGACCCGAATCATTTTCATGCACGGGTGCGTGTCGGAATGGGGCCGATTCGCGGTGCGTTTCAATTTTCCAACTCTCTGACCGTGGAGGAAGAAGGATCTTCGGCCACAATGTCGATTAAAGGGGGCGGGATGGGTAGCGGAGTTCAGATGGAGGCCCGCATGGAATTACATGATACAGAGTATCAGGGAACGCTGATGAAGTGGTCAACCGATGTCACAGTAAACGGACCGATCGCCACCATCGGAGGACGCTTGATGGACGGACAGGCGCGTAAAATTACCGCTCAAGTATTTGATAATATTCAAAAAGAAATCATGAAAATGACGGAGACGCAGGAAGATACGACGGAATGTGCCGCGGATGAGGCTGCTGATGAAATTGCTACCACCGCGGCCGAAGAAGAAAAGACAGAATCAGAGAAGGAATAGAAGGGGAATCATTCGTGAACGAAGATATACGTCAATTAAAAGAAAAATTGCATGAGTCCGGTTATATTGCCGACCCGGCTCTGGCAACGGTACTCTATCTGGCAGGACGCTTGCAGCGTCCTCTCCTTTTAGAAGGACCTGCCGGGGTTGGCAAAACGGAACTGGCAAAAGCGACTGCCGAAGTAACGGGAACGGGTTTCATCCGCCTCCAGTGTTACGAGGGGCTGGATGCAACCCATGCTTTATACGACTGGGATTATCCGAGGCAGTTGCTTACGGCCCGTACCCATCTGGAAAAAGGGGAGCAGGAAGGTGCGGTTTCTGATCTCTACTCGGAATCCTATTTGATTGAACGTCCGCTGTTAAAAGCGATTCGTACCCGCCCCGCTCCCGTATTATTGATTGATGAAATCGACCGTTCCGATGAAGAATTTGAAGCTTTTTTGCTGGAGTTTCTCTCTGAATTTCAAATTACGATCCCGGAACTGGGTACATTTAGGGCGGAGACCCCTCCCATGGTGATCCTTACTTCCAACAGGAGTCGCGCCCTCTCTGATGCTCTCCGCAGGCGCTGTCTCTATTTTTGGATGGGTTATCCCGATCTGGAAAGAGAAATGAAGATTATTCAATTGCGCGTCCCGCAACTTTCCGCTGAACTTGCACGGAAGATTGCTTTTACTATTCGAAAAATGAGAAACTGGAATCTATTAAAACCTCCGGGGCTTGCTGAAGCGATCGATTGGGCGGAATCCATGAACCAGCTTGGTGTGGACAAAGTGAATGAAGAATGTGTGGATCTGACCCTGGGATGCGTGATTAAAACACAGGAAGATCGTGAGCTCGTGTACAGGAAAGGGTTGGCGCATTTATGGGATTCATAGAAATTCGGGCGGATGAAATGTTGCGACAGTTGGAGGGGTTCGGCCACTTTTTAAGGGAGCATGGTTTTCGATGCGGACCTGCAGAGGGGATTACGGCGATCCATGCACTGATGGAAGTGAGCCTTACTGATCGTGATCAGGTGATGACAGGCCTGCGCTCGATGTATGCCAGAACCGCTTCGGAATGGGTCGCGTTTCCCTCTTTATTTCGAATCTATTTCGAAGGCTCAAGGGAGAAACAAAATCTGCCAGAGAAGGTGATAGAAGATGAGGCAGCCGATCGCACAGGGAGGATGAACCGGCCTGTTCCCGCATCGTCCCGTCTGCAGGGAGCGATCCTTCCCGGGTTCCACCCCAATCAGGGTGAACGCTATTCCATCCACATGCTGGATGCGGAAGAACGGAGAGAACTATACTCCTTGACGAAAAAAGCGGTCGAACAGATGGTTCGTCCGAAAAGTCGCCGATTCGAAGGCGGATTGCGTCCTTTTTTTGATTATCGTAAAACCCTGCGTAAAGCACTGTCACGGGGAGGCGAACCGTTTGATCTTTACAGGCGCCGTTATCGCCCGGCTCGTCCGCGTGTTGTAGTTGCCATGGACATCAGCGGGTCGATGAAAACCTACGCCGATTTTTACTTTACTCTGTCCCGGGCTTTTATGCACTGCGGAGCCCGGGTGGAAGTGTTTGTATTCAGTACCGATCTGAGAAGGGCGACATCTCTTTTGTCCGCAAAAATGACAGGGAGAATCGATCCAGAGGACTTGTTTGATTTAAAAGGGGGAACGCAGATCGGGCGATCCCTTAACCGTCTGGTTGAACAATACGGCAGTCTGCTCCGTCCCCCTGCATATTTAATGATTTTGTCGGACGGGTTTGATACGGGGCGACCCCATCTTTTAAAGAAGGCAATGGAGTCGTTAGCAAGTCGCAGTGTAACCATCATCTGGGGAAATCCTCTTTTGGGAGAAAAAGGCTACCTTCCGGAAGCAATCGGAATGAAGACCGCTTTACCGTATCTCGATCATTTTGTCGATATTCATGATGTGGGCAGTTGGAAGAAACTTATAGAATCCCGACTGTTTTCAAACGGATAAGATGACCTCTTCAATTTGTTTAAGATGACGCAATTCATGGAGGCCGATAAATTCGATAAGCTGTGCCACACTCATCGTGCCAAAGATCGGATGTTTTGCCGAATTCTCCAAGAAGTCGGCTTCCTGATAAGACTGTAGAATTTCCTGTAAAACCTGTCTTGATTCTTCTAATTTTGCCCTGGCAATATCGAGGGAAGTGAAGGTTCCGCCGGGTTGCAACACATCGGGGGCTTCAACTTTAAATGAACGATCGGTTGTGTGGTGGATCGGCTTTTCTTTCGGTGCTTTCATTCTCTCATTTTGCTTAAGCGTTTGATGAATCATATTCGTGAACCAGTTTTCAACAAGATAGAGATGTTCTAAAATCTCCAGCACAGACCAGGTGTTTTCATCCGGCTTTCTAAGCAGAGTTTCTTTTGACAATGAACTCACTGCCTCCAGCAGTTGTTGCCTCGCTTCGTTAATGCCGTACATCGCAATACCTCCCTTTTAATTTTTTTCCAATTTATTATATTATGAAGCAGTACAGAATATTTGTAAAATATTGAACAAGGAAGGGATTCAGGTCATGGGAATGTCAACGTATTATAAAAGATTACGAGAGAAAATTGGCAACGATTTAATCCTGGTACCGAGTGTTGCAGCCATTATTCGTAATACCGATGGAGAGATTCTGTTCCAAAACAAAGGCAACGGCGAGAAATGGAGTCTTCCTGCGGGAGCGATTGAGCCGGGAGAGACTCCGGCCAAGGCACTGGTTCGCGAAGTTAGGGAAGAGACAGGTTTGATTGTATTTCCCAGGGAATTAATCGGAGTGTTTGGAGGGAAGGAATTTCGTTATCAATATCCCAATGGACATAAAGTCGAATATATCATACATATGTTTGAATGCGAAATTAAGGGGGGCAAAATTGGCCCTAAAGATGATGAAACTGCTGAATTACGGTACTTTCGTCCTCAAAACAAACCGGAGCTTGCATTGCCCTACCCTGAATCAATTTTTATAAATGACTCACAGGATCAAGCGTTTATTCAATGGGATGATTTGTGGATGAAGGCAGATTCGTAGGAAATAAAAATCATGATCCAGCCTCGATAAAGCCAAGCTTTTTATATAACCGAAGTGCATTTAGGATTCGCTATATCCGACCGTTAAATGTTTTTCATCGTGAACCTTCACAAATGCGATATTTTCTTTAACGGTATCACCGTCTGGATTATAAAGGACATCGAATTGTCCTTCCTCAATGATTTCTCTAACAACAGCAATATTTTGTTCCAGCTTGGTGAGAGGATCCATCTCCGGCCAGTAATTTTCATTTCTTACTTATGGAATATCCCTCCCTCATTTCTTCAACAACGGGCCGATAATATCAATTCGATTTGTCCAGAGCCCCCCACTGTAACCTTTCGGTATTTTTTCTAAATCAGCTTCCGCATTAAATCCATCTGACCATCCATTTATATATTTGACAAGAACCACCCTGGTGTTTACTTTATCCATCCGCTGTAAGAATTTGTCCGGCCATCCCCATAAAAATTTTGCATACTGTACTGGAAGGTGAAGTTCCATATTATGTATTTTATCGGGTATATAACCGGTCCAACCAACAAGTACATAACTCTTTAATGCATCAACCATTCTGGACTTAGACAGTATCTTCATCTCCGGATAGTGCTGTCTCAGGAGACCCAGAGCCTGATCATTTCCGTAAACAGATATATTACTAATCTGTGATTCGTCGAGGGTTTTCAGAAATTCCAGCAGTACCGGTCCTATCTCATCTCCCCCATCTTTAATATGGATAAGGAATTTTTTATTCGGAAAAGCCCGAAAAACATCCTCGATAGAGACCATCAAACCAATTCCTTTTCCTCTCAGAGGGTAGGTTTTACCGTTATCCGCCGTATAACCATACCCGACATCCAGCTGGCGTAATGCCTCCATTGTATGGTCTGAAACATTTCCGGTTCCATTCGTTCGATATTCAAGCGTATAATCATGAAATACAGCCAGTTTCTTATCAGCGGTGATCCTGATATCAAATTCAACGATGTCGGCCCCATAATCGAAGGCAGCCTGAATAGAAGGTATGGTGTTTTCTATGTAAGTATGTTCAGGTTCATGGATAATGGCTGCCGTATTAGTATCCCACTGCACTCCTTCAAGATCAAATGTCTGCCCCAGTGCCCCGTGGGCTATAAGAGTAATTTCCTTTTCACTGCGGCCAACAAAAAGTGATGTGTTATTCAACCATAAAAAAAGAAAAAAAACGAGAATCAGCCATAAAAACTTTCCCCTTATTAACTTTTTAAAAAAACCTGAAGATTTTTTCTGCATCATTACTCACCTATCTCTTTTAATGTAAGCTATTTTTCAATATCTCCGTTTTTCTTAGAATTACGGAGAATTTGTTATCCAGCCGTCTTAATGTTTTAATGATTTACAACTGTCCGGTTTACTCAACCGAGTTTAATAATTAAAATGAACGGTAGTGAATCTAAATTTAAGCGATTCCTAAATACTGAAGTGCATTTATGTTTTCTTCTGTTACATACAAAGTAAATTCATTATAGCCCAATCCTTTAATGCTTTGTATCCATAATTTACTAGATTTTTAAGCTCTGCCAACGTGTCATCATAGGTTTCTCCTTCATAATCAACCGTATCCCTATAAACGTCTAATATTGTCCAGGCTATCTTATCAAAATTTCTTGGTATAAGTAAAGAAAGTCTTGTTGTCTAAGCTTACAAGTATGGATGCAAATAATCAGGAGGTCAAAAGTGAAAACAAAAGACATTTCCATTTCTTTGGCACAGATAACGACAAAACAAGGGAATATTGCATATAACATTGAAAAACATTGCGAATGGATTGAAAAGGCAGGAGAGTATGATACAGATTATATTGTCTTTCCTGAGTTATCATTGACCGGGTACGAACTGAAACCTTCAGCATCGCTTATTTTTGCAATGGATGATGAAAGAATAGAGGTAATTAAGAACTGTTGTTTCAAAAAAAAGATAAACGCCATTGTTGGCGCTCCTATCAGGACAAGAGCAGGGATTATTATCGGTAGTTTTATTATTTTAAAAAATGGCTGTACAATGATATATTCAAAACAATATTTGCATGAAGGAGAAGATAATCATTTTATCCCCGGATCCTTAAATCCAATGATATCCGACAGAAATGAAAATCTCTCATTTGCTATTTGTGCGGACACGAGTCATGAGAATCACAGGAAGAATGCATACGAAAATAATGCCTCTGTTTATATTTCCAGTGCATTGATCACACCCGACGGATATAAAGAAGATACCAGTGTATTACAAAAAATGGCTGAGGAGTATAAGATGACAGTATTTATGGCAAATTATTGTGGTACAACCGGCGGATATCAGGCAGCAGGAGGAAGTTGTGCCTGGAATTCGAATGGGGAAATGATTGGTCAACTCGACCGAGAAAAAGAGGGGTTATTAATCATTAGAAGAGATAGCCTACAAAGGACATGGTATTTGGATCAGGTGATATATTGAGTACTTGACCTTACAAATAAATCCATGATATATTAACAGTGTTAACTTAACAGCGTTAACCACGATGCTTGTTTGTAAAAGGAGTTTGATAAAGTGCCTGAACAAAATAAAGGAACAAACGAGTCAGATGTCAAAAGAAAAATCGTAGATGCAGCTACTCAGTTGTTTTTAAATGAGGGTTACGAAAATGTATCCATGAGAAAAATTGCGGCAAAAGTCGGATATTCTGCGACCAACATCTATAACTACTTTGAAAACAAGCAGGAGATTCTTGAGCAACTTCTCAAAGATGGGTATGCGCTTTTCCTCGAATCTTTAAAGGAAGCCAAAAACGCTCATAACCAACAGGATGTAAAGCAGCAGTTGCGGGCCGTATTAATGGCATATGTACATTTCGGCATCACCCATCCTGACTATTACCATCTGTTATTTATTAAAAATATGGAGGGCCCGGAGACGATTGTTTTCGCAGAAAGTGACAAGGTCAAGGGGTTCCTGCTACTTCATGATTTAAGCAGAGATGCGATCAATCAAGGCTTTATTAAAGAAAAGGATGCCCTCCTCGTCAGTCAGTCTCTCTGGGCAATGATCCATGGTATCACTTCTCTTCTCATTACTTTTAAATCTTTTCCCTGGATCGAACAACAAAAACTGATCAAGCATGTGATTGATTCAGGCTTGGAAGGAATGTAGATGTGCATATGTTTTCATATTTTTTTTGCGATTCAGATTAACACTGTTAACCATTCGTGGTTTTAATAAATTAAAGAAAGCTGGGATGAAAATGAAAAAAGGTTTTTGGTTCGTCATAATGCTGCTGGCACTTGTGATTTCGGGTTATTCCCTTACGCAATACCTGATACTGGGGGCGGAAAGGGCAGGGTTTGTCGTGGCAAAAAATCAGTTACTGGGTCAGATGTGGCCATTATGGTATTTCATGCTTTATGTTCATCTGATTTTTGGTTCACTTGCTTTGATCATCGGACCTTTTATGTTTATTGAAAAACTTCGTCAAAAGTATCTAAACCAGCACAAATTTTTTGGCAGGGTCTATTTGACGGGAATTTTGCTTGGTGGACTGTCGGGAGTTTATCTTGCATTTTATAGTACAGGAGGGACCATTGCTCAATTTGGATTCGGCTTTTTATCTGTATTCTGGTTAATCAGCGGTTATCTTGCATACAGGAATATCCGTGAAAAAAAGGTAAAGACACACAGGGTATGGATGATCCGAAATTTCTCCTTAACACTTGCTGCCGTTACCTTGAGAATCTGGCTCCCATTGTTACTGGTATTGTTCGGCATCGAACAATACGAATCGGTTTATATGGCTGTTTCCTGGTTAGCGTGGGTTCCCAACATCATTGCAGCAGAGATATATATTAGAAAAAATTGAAGGAAATAATCATCTTTTGTCGAATAAACCTTTCAAAATACTAGAGAGAAAAAAGTATTGGAGGAGCAGTATTTATGAAGGGAAAAGGTTATACACAACACTCTCTGCCAGATTTTCATGAACTCAATAAACTAGATGACTCTACTCCTCCCATACCGATTCTCACTTCCAAACTTCATATTCCAACATCCCGGCGTAAATTAGTCCACCGAGCCCGACTGATAGAGCGGCTTAACGAGGGGATTCATCGTAAACTCTCACTCATTTCAGCCCCAGCCGGATCTGGGAAAACCACGCTAGTAAGTGAATGGGTTTCCGGTTACAAGTATCCGGTTGCCTGGCTGTCCCTGGACAAATGGGATAACGACGCTACACGTTTTCTTATACACCTTATAGCTGCTTTGCAGACGATTGCTAAAAATGTTGGGAATAATGTGTTTCGTTCACTTCAATCCCCTCAGCCTCCCACGATCGAATCGATTCTCTCAAACCTGATAAATGATTTAAACACCATCTCAGACAATTTCGTTCTCGTTCTTGACGATTACCACGTTATTGATGCTAAACCCGTTGATGATGTTCTCGATTTTTTACTTGAGCAACTGCCACCACAGATGCATCTGGTTATTATCACCCGTGAGGATCCCAATCTACCGGTATCACGGTTACGTGCCCGCGGGCAATTAACCGAACTGCGTCTTGCTGATTTGCGTTTTACCTTCGCTGAAACCGGCGGATTTCTTAACCAGGTGATGGACCTTAACCTCTCACCGGACGACATCGCAGCACTGGAAAACCGTACGGAAGGCTGGATTGCCGGCCTGCAATTAGCAGCCATATCAATTAAACATAAAGACACGACCGAATTCATAAACTCTTTCACCGGAAGCCACCAATTCATACTGGATTATCTGGTTGAAGAAGTCTTACAACAGTTACCGGAAAATATTCAAACATTTTTACTGTACACATCGATTCTTGACAACTTGTACGGACCTCTTTGTGATGCCGTTCTGCTTGACCCCTCTGTTTCCGGCAAAGAAACCCTGAAATATCTTGATCGAATCAATCTTTTTATCATCCCCCAGGACAATGAGCGGCGTTGGTACCGTTATCACCACCTTTTCTCTGATTTGTTACGGCAGAGGTTGCTTGAAAGCAACACTTTTTTTGGAAAGGATAAGAAAAGTGAAATAGAAGAATTACATAGGCGTGCCAGCCTGTGGTATGAATCGAATGGTATGGAGATTGAAGCTTTTCACCATGCGGTTGCCGCTAATGATATTGATCACGCCTCCCGACTGATGGAAGGAAACGGGATGCCCCTGCACTTTCGCGGGGCAGTAGCCCCTGTCCTGAACTGGTTGGAGTCGTTGTCGACGACAGTACTGGATAAAAGGCCTTCATTATGGGTGATGTATGCTTCTGCGTTGTCGATGACCGGCCGGTTAGCAAGTGTGGAATCGAATCTACAAGCAGCTGAAATTGCCCTGGAAGGTGCTGAGATAGACGATAATAACCGAGATATGATTGGACATATTGCTGCTATACGAGCCTTGTTAGCTGCCGTTCAGAATCAGGCAGAAACCGTCATTGTCCAATCACGCCGCGCACTGGAGTACCTAAAGCCTGACAACCTGGCCGTCCGCACTGCAACGACCTGGAAAATGGGGTGGGCCTACCAACTCCAAAGAGACTGGGAAGCAGCTCGCAATGCCTATACTGAAGCCATTTCTATCTGCAAGTCGTCAGGGAATCATATCATCGCTATATCGGCTACAATCGGCCTCGGTAACGTGCAGGAAGCAGAAAATCAGCTAGATCTGGCGAACGAAACCTATAAGCAAGTTCTGCAAATGACAGGAGAACCGCCGCTGCCGGTTGCCTGTGAAGCTTACCTTGGTCTGGCCCGTATATTTTACGAATGGAACGATTTGGATGCTGCCGAGCAGCATGTCCGGCAAAGTATCCATCTGGCACTTCAGATAGAAAACACTGATAAACTAGTAGCCTGTAATGTATTACGCGCCCGCTTGAAGCTTGCTCGGGGAAATGTCACCGACGCCTCAGTTATTTTAGCTGAGGCTGACAGTCCATTCGCCATGATAATTTAATTAATATGAAACCTGAAGTTGTCTCCGCACAAGTTCTTACTTTGCTTCGTATGGGTAATCTGCCAGCAGCTCATCATGTTGCCCAAACCTGTGAACTCCCCATAAGCCAGGCGCGGGTGTATCTGGCTGAGGGAGACACCTCCACAGCGCTGGCCGTTTTGGAGTCGTTGGGACGTCAGGCAAAGGAAAAGGGTTGGGAGAATGAAAGACTTAAAATCATGATTCTAAAAGTATTGTGCCACCATGAACAGGGTGAGAAGGAACAAGCTTTACAATTACTGTCTGATACGCTGGCAATGGCAGAGCCGGGGGGCTTCATTCGTACCTTTGTTGACGAAGGTATTCCGATGGCCACACTGTTGTCCGAAGTCGTTTCACATGGGATTATGCCGGACTACATAAGTAAGTTGCTGGCTGCATTTGAAACTGAGGAGCAGATTTTTACAAGCAAATCAAATCTGTCCCCATCACAGCAACTTATTGAACCTTTGAGTCAACGCGAGTTGGAAGTTTTACAACTTATTGCTAAGGGACTCTCGAATCATGAGATTAGTGAGAGGCTATATCTGGCTTTGGACACTGTAAAAGGGCACAACCGCAGAATTTATGGCAAGCTTCAGGTTCAAAGACGCACGGAAGCTGTTGCCCGGGCTCGCGAATTAGGTTTGTTGTAAGTGCAAGTGTGAGGAATATTTTTTCTTTAAAAAGAGAAAATGAACTAATAACTAATTACCCCGCCACTAAACCGGGGTCATTTATATTTTTATTACAAGGTTTGGCGGATCGTTCAAACTAACACTTAAGTGTCTATACGTTGGCACTTGTTGCAGATAGACTAAATGTATCTTGGTCTCGGTCAATCCTTAGGAATCCGTCTGACAGGGAATAAAAAAATGGGTAGCATGTCATCAAAGTGGATGAGTTTTCTGCTTAAATAATCGTAAAGGAGTAAAAACAAATGAATCAAATCAAACAAAATCAAAAAATTGGAATGAAAGTCAAGCTGTCAACCTTATGGATAGTAGTCATGTTTAATATGGCTTTTGCTGACATTCTTACCTTTCTCACACCAGGAGTCATAAAGGATATTGTAGAAGGGACAATGGAAGTTCAAGTGAATGAAGTTTTACTGTTGGTATTTGCAATCTTATTAGAGATTCCGATTATGATGATTTTTTTATCTAGGGTGTTAAGCTATAAAGCAAACCGGCGAACGAACATCGTTGCAGCGGTTATCACGACATTATTTGTAATTGGTGGCGGTTCACCTTACCTGCATTATATATTCTTTGCATCAATAGAGACGATTTTAATGCTGTTTATTATCTGGAATGCATGGAAATGGAAGAGAAATGAAGTTGAATAGGATTCGATCTTGGGATGAGTGAAGATGGTGCCTTCTGGATGGAATTAAAAAAATAAAGTTTTTAACATTTTCGTAAAAACCTCACCCTTTAATCGGGCTGACACCATCTGTATAATTGGCAGAAGCAAGGTAAAGAAGAAAGTTATTTTCCCTTGAAATTTTTTTTGCCACCATGTAGGCGCGGCGCTCTTCTTCCAGAGATTTTTCGAGTAAAAGTAATACACGGATAGACCATTCCTTTTGCAATTGATTCAATTTATCAATCGTCTTTTCGGCCCATGCCTTGCTTTCTTTTAAAGTAAAAGGCGGGTTTTCCCATACGATACCGTCAATAAAAGGAGCCGTATGTTTATATAAGGATTCCAGTCCGTTATTTTGAATCAATAAATGCTCGGGGTAAAGAAGCTTTAAGGAAAAAAGCAAATTAGTAACTGCTTCAATTTGTTTGGAACGGATGGGTTCCTTGATATCGGGCATCTCAATATCTCCCATGGTGTCAAGGAAAATCCCGTCTGTTCCCAGTTTATTCATATAAAAATCTACTCGACCAATTAAATATTCAATCCAGCGTTTGGAACGTAAATTGACTAAATAAGTCCCAAACGGCTCGTTCATCATTTTTTTATCTCCAATAAATAAGAAATCTTCTTCTTCCAGTTTAGAAAAGATTTCATCGTCAGGATGAACTTCCATCACGCTAAGATAAGAAATGACCATTGTATTATGCTTCTGCATATAATGAATATCTTCTTCTGTCATTCCTTTAGGTTCTATAATGACCATTTCAAAACGAGAAAGCTCCTCTGACCTGCCCCATCCATAGTAAAGAGCAAAGTTACTGGCCATCAGTAAGCGATCTTTTCTAATACTTCCACTCATAACAGAACACTTCCCTCTTATGCTAATCGATCCAATTGGGACTTTCGAGCTTTGGCCTCAGTATATACAATACACGTGTTACATTGTTTTCCATGGGCTTTGCAGTTATTGCTTTCAAATTCCCAACAATTCATATCTTTTTTTCCATAGGCAGGGCATTGCATGCAAATGGTTGAAGGAACACAGTTCATCTCCCAGCATGGACCTAACGAGCGTCCTTCAATAAGTGGGTTGCTCTGTTTTTTGCGAAACCATCCGATAAAGGCTTCCACCACCTGGGGGTCTAACTGTGAACCACTGGCTGATTCTAGAATTTCTAAAGCCTGTTCAAAGAAGAGGGGTTCACGATAAGATCGGCCATTTATTTTGGCTAAAAAGGTTTGAACCACGGCAAGAATTCTTGCGCCAATTGGAATTTCCTCACCTTTCAGACCATATGGATAGCCATTTCCGTCCATTCGTTCATGGTGATGTCTGATAAATGCGGCAACCTGATCATTGGCAAGGGTACTTTCCACAATGACCGCTCCTACTTCGGCATGTAATTTCATCTGTTCATATTCTACCTCTGAATATTTACCTTCTTTATAAAAGAGGTCATCTGACAACCCTAATACACCAATATTGCTTAAATAAGCGGCAAGTCCGATTTGCTTGACCTGATTGTCATCAAGCCCCATTTCTTTAGCCACGGCCATGGAGTATCGTCTCATTAATTCTGAATAACCCACGGTATAGGGAGACAGGTTGTCTATCATATCGGAAAGCATACACAGCATGTTTGAAGAGGCTTGATATAGAAACGGGCTGTTTTCTTGAAACTTTATAAATTGTGTTAAGTGATGGACCGTTGTTTTTATCGTTGTTATTCGATCCTGGTCGGACTGATCCATATTTTCCTCAAGCAAAAATACTAATACCCCAACTTTGTTCTGATAGGTTACTTTTGACAAAACAATTTGAGAAACACCCTCATTGATAACAGCGGATGGAAATTGTTCAAAAAGATAATCATCTCTGTCCAGTACAGAAAACGCCCGGTTTTCCGTTAATTGAAAAATTTGTTGTAAATCTTCTTCCCGCTCATGTATAAGATTTTCTTTAAGAGATTGTGGCAATCCAACGGACACAGGTATATTGAAATGATGATGATACTTTACCAGTAAAAAACCGCGGGAAATGCCGTAGGCTTTTATAGATAATTGCATCAAGGTTTGTATGGTTTCTTCTTGTTTCATCATCATCTGGCTGATATATTGAACGGCTCTTCCGGAGGTAGAAAGGACATTGGATTCTGTCATGATTTGTTCAACAGACAGCAGGATATGGATGGGATTTTCAAGCTTTTGACTGATCATATGTAATTGGTTAATCGTCTTTGATTGAACCTTTTGAACAGGTCCGATGCGAATTAAAGCTTTTCCCCCTTTAACGGGAACTGTCAGAATAGGAACTTCTCCCTCCGAAATCTTTTTCACCCTTTCACCATATGCTTCGAATGGCAGGCTCATGGGAGGATTGTAGACTTCTTTCTTGTAAGGAACCAGCCCGCTGTAGGAAGGAGCAATTTGTCCCTCGGAATCCACCATATGTCTTACCGCTTTTAAAACAAATTTATGATTTTTATCATCATAGATATAAAAAGCATAGCCGGGTGCCTCAATTACTTCTTCGATTTTTTCTAAAAATAGGTCAAGATTTTTTTCCAGTCCTGAAAAGGGGGACAGGTTACGTATCAGATAATCCGCATAATCTTTATCATATTTTAATGAGTTCACTTTTTTCACATATATCGAAATAATCATGATGATGACAAGAAAACTGATCATCATCAATCCGCCATAAATCAGATTAGCTTCCACTATCATAACGCTTCAGCTCCTCCTTTTCGGGTGAAAAAACGACCTGTCTCTGGTTGTGGTCCCTCTCCTTTTGATGTAAAGCAATAAATTGCGTAAGATCGATAATTTTTTGATTTAATTTTGAGATTTGAATGGACTGATACAAGTTCCCCAACAGTAATACCAGAGTGGAAAACAGAAATAACAGGGCAGGAGGGTAGTCAATCCCCAGCCAGACAGCTACTTTATCAATAAAGACGGGATAGCTTGATATAAGGAGTATTCCGGTAGCCACGGCAAGCCAGACAACGGAATAACGTTCATTAATCTGGTTTTTCAATAATAACAATATAACCAGAACAAAAAAGATGATTCCGCAACCAAGCAAAAAATAGTTAAGATAACTCATGCCTTCACCCATTTCTTTAATTTATGACGAAGAAGGACAATCAGAATGCTTAATATCACTTGTACGATATACAATACCGGTTTTAAGCCGGAATGCATTCCGGTTCCATTGATACGATCCTTCATGTTAACCGGGATTTCTATGATTTGATACTCATTTAATATAAGCTCTATCAAAAAGTTGCTGTCAGGATACTCAGATGTAAAACGATCCGAATGAGTAAAGGCAGAATACACACGTTTGTTAAATCCTCTCAGCCCGGAGGTTGGATCTGTAATTTTTTTGCCTGTCAGGATTCTAATCAACGCCCGGAAAAATAAAATGGCCAGCTTTTTAAAGAAACCGATTTTCATCTCACTTTTCCCCAGAAAACGAGATCCAATCACAATATCTACATTTTTTTCTTGAAATGATTTCATGACTTTTTGCAGGTGACGGGCATCATGCTGACCATCTCCGTCAAATTGAATGATGTAAGGATAACCCTTTTCGGCAGCAAACCTGTAGCCTGTTTGCAGGGAGGCGGCATACCCCAAATTGGTGGGATGGCTAATGACAAAAACCCCATATCTTCGAGCAATTTCTTCTGTATGGTCAAGGGAACCGTCATTTACTACTAGAATATCAGCTTTTAACCGAAGTTGTAAGAGCTGATGCAAAACATGGCCAATATTGTCACCTTCATTATAAGCCGGAATAATAATTAAATACGGATTGGCAGTCATCTTCATCCCCTCAGCTTTCTTGTCGAATCGCGTCAATTTTTACTCTGATTGACATCTTTAAATAAATAGTAAAGTAATAGACCAGCACTTACTATGGAGCCGATAAAAGAGGCATAGCCAATTCCTCCGGCACCCATCCAATCTACCAGTAAAAAATCTGAAATAATCGTTATGAGTGCAGCCAGTAACATTATCATAAATGGATAAATCATTTTTTTTACAGCCAAAAAATATCGTATACAAACCAATGTAGCGCTTTGTCCAACAATGGCAAGGGAATATCCGGCCAAAATATCTGATGTGATCGATAGTGACGTTTCATTAAAAGCGCCTCTCTGGAATAACAAAGAAATCAGAGGAACACGAAAAACAAAGAAAATAAGGGCGACAGGTATGGTAATCGATAAAATAATCATCATCGCTTGTTTAAATTTGGTCAGTAAGACCTGATAATCACCCATGGCTGAAGCTCTAGAAAGCGATGGGAGAATCACGGCATTTACTGCTGCTACAAACACCCAGATGGGAAATTGTGAAACTCGAAAGGCGTAATTTAGTCCGGCGATAGTTCCTGTGCCCAGTGAGGAAGCCAGATATCTGTCAACAAAATACACGATCTGGGTTGAAATAAGGATAAGAAAATAAGGCCAAAACTCATGTAATATGGGGGACAATTGTTTGAATTTATAACTTGTCTTCGTGTGATAGAGCAATGAAAAATTTATTTTTCCTTTAAAAATGGCATACCAGTGGATCATTGTCATGACAAGAGTTGCCAAAGTGATGGCTGACGCCATCCAATATCCTCCCGATCGAACAGGAACTTTGCCCATAATCAGACTAAGCAAAAAAATAAACAGAACTCCGTTATGCAGCACCTGGGTCAGGGCCGGCAAATTAAATTTATGATAGGTATGCAAAATAGAGGTGGCAATCATCGTCAACGGATATAAAAGGATAATGGGTAATATAATCAGGAAGAATTGATAGCACAACTGAATTAGATTCTCATCCATCCCTGTTCCAATCAATTGAAGCAGGGATCGTCCAAACAGGATAAGCAACACAATAATAGCTGTTGAAATGGACAAGAATATAAAAATAACCTGTTGAATCGCTTGATATAACTGATCATTCCGCTCCCGTGCCAGTAGTGTGGAAAAAAACGGAACGTAAGCAACGGCAATCGCTGCGGCCATCAGATTGTTCCCGATGGTATCAGGGATAAAATAGGCCAGCATCAACGCATCGGCAATTTCAGAAGTCCCAAAATAAACGGCCAGTAAAATATCCTTAAAAAATGCAACAGCCGCCAGCAATAAATGGATGAAGATGAGCCTGTTTATCGTTGAATCTTGAATGTATCGTGCTCGAAATTTTGTGATCATCCCTCAACACTTCCTGTTTTACTTAATGGTTACAGCGGGAAACTGATTGTTTTCTATCGCTTCTCCCAGGGGGATAAACGAAAATTCTTTTAATAACTGAGTAAGCTTCTTTTCCGTCCCTGAAAGGTGATAGTATTGAACAAAACGTTTGTACACCGGCAAATGAAGTCTCGGTTGATCCGCATCCATTTCCCAGGGGTGAATATAAATCATGCCGGACATTCCCCGGTTGACCCTGCGAAGGGCCCTTTTCACGAACCATTCCGGCCAAAACCTTAAATAAAAGCCACCCGAAAAGGGGATATTGACTCCTCCTGCTCGAAAAACCGTAGGGGGATACTCAATTAAATTCAGCTTTTCTCCATTTATCACAGGATGGTAAGGGTATGCAGGGACGCCCTTACAGCCGGATAGTGGTGTCGGAAAGGGTTGAAGACTTGAATCACAAACAAATCCCTCTTCCTGCAAAATTTTGAGGGCTTCAAAATGGTCATTCGTAATCGACCATGAAGGAGCCCGGTAGAATCGGACCTCTTTACCCACAATATCCTCAATCATTTTTTTGGAAGAAGATACATCTTCCCGGAATTGTCTTAAGTTTTGCCTTGATACCAATTGATGCCAGTAACCATGAGAGCCGATTTCATGTCCCTGTTCAGCTATTTTTCTGACCAGAGCAGGGTGCTTTTCAGCAACATAACCAAGTATGAAAAAGGTGGCCCTTACATCATGATCAGCAAATAATTGCAGCAACCTCTCTGTATTTTTAACCACCCGGTCTTCAAAGTTTGACCACTGGTCAGGCTCTATTTGTAGAACGGATGTTTGATACCAGTCCTCAACATCAACGGTTAATATGTTCTTTATTTTCATCCCGAACCCACACCTCATCTCTTAAACAGCCATTTCCATGCCTGCGGACTAAAGATATATCGCAGGACGGCTAACAAAAATCCAAGGGTTGGCCATGGATCTTTGATGGATAATATATCATCCTCGCCTCCCCGTTCTTTGCCGGAAAAAAACGGGGGTTCCAAACGAAAGCGGTTCTTATTAAATAGAAAATGCAGAATGTCTCCCGGCAACAGGGAACGACATCTTTTTCCAGACGGGTAATCTTCCACAGGCTCCACATCCTTACCGCCGCCTATCTGATAAAGGAGATAGGGGAAATCAACACCGGCCTGAACGGCCAGTTCCAGTGAGTTCCAGAAGCGCGGGTTAATCTCCATCAGTTTGGGGATCCCGTCCCGTGGATCAATCATAAATTCAATTTCTAAAACTCCATGCCATGGAAGAGGTTTCATCAGCTGCAATCCCAGGTTCAGCAGTTCAGGGTACCTCACGCTTTCCTGAGCTGTGCTGGGACCCGTCTCAACGGGAAAGTGACGAAGCTCTTTTTGAATAAACTGGGCAATGTCTTGATTTTTCTTATTATAGAGCAAGCATACATCAAAACGGTCTCCAGTCGGAATAAATTCTTGAATGAGAGGGTAGGGATACTGGCGATGTACCTCCTCATATTTCAATCGCAATTCTTCCAGATTGTTAACAATTCGAACCCCTCTGGAACCTGAACTCTTTTTTGGTTTAATCACCAGAGGAAAAGAAAGCCCGCTTACGGTTTGTTCAATGTGTTCGATTGACGGCGGGACCACGGTAGCAGGACATGGTACACCTGTCCTTTGTGCCAGTTTGATCGTTTCGTATTTATCACTGGCAATCTGATAGCTTTCCAGCGGAGGAAGCGGAAGACGACAGTACTTTTCGAATTCATCTTTGTGATTCATCACAATCTGTAATATCTCATCATCCATGGGAAACAGGATATCGATGGAATGAGTTTGTAAAAAATCAAGCAGCCATTGATAAAATTGTTCCGGATACCGGCCGGGATCCGGGTAGCGAACAGCTCTGGAGCAATATTTGGAAAATGTGGTGGGAGAAAAAATCGTTTTTTCCCCAACCCAGACCTCGATTCCCTTTTTCCCCAGGGATCTTGTGACAGATAAAGACTTTCGTAACTGCCCGTCTGTAATAAAGACGCTGTTCATTTGGTTCCCTCCTGACTCAGAAGGGTCGGTTTCTGCACAATTTTGTATATCCTTACACGGGGGGTGTCCATATAAATCTCGACGTCTACCAGCTTTACTCCCTGATCCTCCATCCAATAGTAAGCCCTGGATTCAAGAATCAGCCGTTCTTCGCCCGATATAAACCCGTTCGTATCGTCTGTTTCTGGAAAAGGGGAGCTGGCGGCCTGCCTGGAAACCGGCTGCTGAGAATGCAAAGGAATTTTCTCTGTAAATACAAAAATGTATGGTGTAGATATGGTAGAAAAGGGATTTTCTAATCCCTGATCTATTTTTTCAATAAATTCTTTAAGATGATAATGCCAGCCATAACCGATGGCAAAAGGATACTCTTCCGGGGAAATGATCGTCCATGACTGATAGGGAAAATCATTTTTAATATTTATATAAGCCTCTACCACTTCTTCATATTGATATTGGGAGGGTTCGGGCAAAGTCCATTCTGCTCTGTACAGAAGAAGAGATATCACAATAAGCACCAGGCCACTCTGTACGAAGCGCGGATCGTTCTTTTTCCGTCTGAAAAGCTGTCCGGATCCCGTGACAAAGAGGGCAACGACAACAGAGGCCGTGATTGTGAAAACCACTTCCATCCGATAAGGTGCAATGAGGGTGGGTAAGTCCAGGTTCTCTGCCTGATACATAATGAAATAGACAAAGGAAATCGCGGCCAGTGTACCATAAACAGGATCTTTGGGTTTCTTTATCGTCAGCAAAATAAGCATTATCACCACAATCACCAGGTATAAAAGCAAAGCGATGTTGCCAATAAAGGTTGCCACCAGTTGGTCCGGTTGAAAATTCGTGTTTGTCTGCCCGATGTGATCGGTTAAAAACTGAATCGATGGAGTATGAAACTCCTTACCTGCCAAGAGAGCGATGATTATGGGAAGAACAGCCGTAAATCCTGCCGCGGCAAACACTGAAAATATACGCAGCCAATTACGCTCATGAAAGATAGATTTTAAATGAATCAACCCGAGGACGATAAAAGCTGCGACAAGTGCAAAAGTGATAAAAGGGCTGATCATAAAGGTGACAAACAGGGTTTCGCCTGACAATATCAAAAATCTGCGCTGGTTCAGCTTTAAATATTGATAGAAATAATAGATTCCCGGCAACAAAAATATGGCTGCATACTCCATCGACAACGATGACAATTGCCGCCACAAAAATTGAAAATGAAAGGAAAACAGGAAATAAACGAGGACGCTCAGTGCAGCGGCCCAGAAATTGTCACGGGTAATTTTTTTTACAAAATAGTAGATGGACAGGACTATAAACAAGCCGGAAAGGGGACCGAGAAATCTCAATATATAATAGGGATCAAAATGATAGATTGTACTCATTGCTGATATCACGCTCTGGTAGCCATAAGGATAAATCCCGTCCACATAAATCTGCTGATCCGTTAATAGCTTGGCCCATTTCAGATGAACATATGGATCAGATGAGGCAAAATAGTTATGTAACAAGGAATGCTGAAAACGAATAAATGCGGAAGCAGCAAACAATAGGATGATGCTAATCACTTTAATAGGGTTGGCTCGCAAATACTGAACCAGAAATTCAATGCCACTTTGTGCTTTTTCTGTTATGGCATGAACAGTACGCTGAAAATGCCCCTTTAAGCCTAAATTCTTGTCCGATATCTCAAACAGACGAAGAACGAGCAGCAATCCGGGGGATAGTTCATTGGTTTTATAAAGATATCTGAGTATAGCAAAGTAAACCACTGCTGTTACAAATATTAAGGACAATGATTCATAAACGTGGAGGGCGACCAAAAGATGGACAACGATAATCACAAACACATGGGAATGTAACAGAGACGTAAAAAAACGGTCTCCAACTGTTTCTCTATCTAATTTTTTGCCAAGAGTAGCCGGCAGCATATAATAGAGTAAGAAATATCCTGTTATGAGTTTAAGTAACATATACAGGCTTACTAATTGCATCCGTCTTCCCCCAATTCCTGTGACTAAGATTCATTGTCTTCATTTTCTATGCCCCAGATCCGTTCATAATCGTTTTTTTCTTTATCCTTAAAAATGTGATAGATAAGCAGATTGTCATCCTCGTAAAAGATTTCTATGTTTTTATTTGCCTGTTTATAGACTTCAATCCAATCAACCAACTGCTGATTCTCCCGAATTCTTCTTTCATATTTCGGTTTTAACAAAGGATAGATACTGTTTGTTTCTGATACCTGAAAAACTTTCTTTTCATGAAAAATGAATATATCATCCGGAATCTGAGAATCGGGCTGACTCTCTCCCCGTTTGGTAAGTGGCGGCAATGACGGATCGTATTCCTCCAACAAGGTTTCCATGTACATGTGAATCCCGTTTCCAAGCACCACGGCATATCCTTCTTCATTGGAAACGACGGCCCAGGTTTTGGGGCGAAACTGGCTGCTGATTTTTAAATATTGTTCAAGGGTTTCATCCCTTTGCATTTTATAGGGTTCTATAGGAAAAGGCTTTAAGTAAAATTGAACAAACATTACCAGACTCACAAATACAAGCACCTCTGCCATCACTGTTTTGCGGGAGGTCTTAAATAATAAACCAATCGAATCATAGGCCATACCGAGCAACACTGGAATGGTAAGGGTCCACAGGTCAACGGAACGGGAGGAAATTAACAGACTGTTTGTCCAAACGCCCCCCTGATAGTACAACAGAAAGGATGCCAGCCCCAGTAACACGGTAAATATCCTGACCAGACGCCGGTTATGTGAAAAAAAGATCGTTATGGCCACAATACCTAAAGATACTAAAGCGATCCAATCCATTGGATACAGGGTGGGGGCAGTAAAAATAAGCTCATTCTGATCGGTTAAAAATTCGGCCGACGAGCTGTGAACATGCTTACCCATGAGTCTTCCAATACCATAGGGGATAACAGCAACAACAACAGCACCCAGTGACACCAGACAGATATGAATGACTCTTCGAAACATTTTTTTAAAAGAGGAAAACAACGCAGCCAGCACCAGCAGACCTGTCGCCATCCCCAGATAAGCAAAACCGAGGGTGTGTATCAGTCCTGTGATTGCAGTTCCTGTAAAACCTGAAAGCAAGTCCCGTTTCTCACCTTTTTCCAAATACCTTAGAAAAAAATAGAGGGACGGAAAAATGAAGATAAAAGAGAATTCTTGAGAATTGGTGGCTACTTGACGCTCAAGGGGATAGGCAAACATCCACTCGATGAATACCCCAAACGTAAAGGCAGCCATGATTCCGGCGATTCGGTTATTTGACGCTTTATATATAAAAAAGTAAAGGGTGAACAGGGTCAAAATTCCGCTTAAAGGACCGGCATATTTTAATATGTAGATGGGATCTATGGCTGCAAACTTATATAAAGTAGCCAGGTAAATATGGAATCCCTGGGGATAGATACCATCATGAAATAGTTCTCTGTTGTCGATATATTTCATCCAGGACAGCGTCACATAGCTGTCCGACAACGGCAGGGCAGCATGGGTGACCGCATCATAAAAACGGATAAAAACCGATATGGCAAGGACGATGAGAAACAGAACCGTTTCAGGGATCCGGGTAATGCGAAAAAGGTGATGAAACTGAATTTTAAACAACTCATATTTTTCCTTCATCCATAGAAAAAAATGTTGTTTCCCTGTTGCTTTTACCCCCTCCCAGAAATCATAAAAACCGCTTAATTTCACGAGTAAGGATGAATCTTTGATGCTCCGCCTCCATCTGTTGAAAACGGTAAACAGGATAAAGACGGCAACCAGGGTGATAACTTCAAATAATCGTAAGGAGACCAGCAGGTAACCGACTACAATAAGTAAAAGAACCATTTTTAAAAAACGGGCAACCACACGTTCAGGCAGGTCTTCATAGGATTTATGAAACAACCATCCGGGCAACACAAAGAACAATACAAAAAACGCCAGCAAAAAATGGGAGATATGATAAAACTGATTTAGGAAACTATCATACATGGAATCTCACCCTATGAAGCATAATATAAATAATAATCTATGTTTTTCAGAACTCTGCGCACATAATAAGTAGACAGTACCATCATGAACAGAGATCCAATCAACAAACCGATGACGGCAAAGGAATAATCAAACCAGCGACTTAACAAGAAGCCAAGAACAACATTGAGGACAACCGCCGGCAAAATGGTTCGTATGACAAGCCCGGGTTGAGAGATCGAAAACAAAATAACAGCATTCATCAGAAACACGGATAGCATGACGTAAGATACAATCCCCCAGAGGAGGACAAACCTTGTTGTATCGCTGGTTAAAATATTTTGATCATTCATCAGTAAGGATATCTTGTTGTACCAGAGGGTTAATTGATAGACCAAATAAGAACTGGCAATGGCAGACAAGAGAATGATAACGAGAAGTTTATAATATTTTCTTACAAAAAATCTGTATTTCTTATCAATTTCTTTTGCCAGATACCCTCTCTGGCTGGCTTCCAAATCGTTCATCAAATTGGTTACAATGACCTCACTGATGCCCATGGGGATGATCAGTGCGAGCAATGCAAAGTCCAATCCCAGCTCATATTGACCGCGGAACCAGATAATATAAGGCATAAAATCACTATTTGTGGACCAGGCATTTACCCGGTCAATAAATAAAAAAAGAAAATAGAGAAACCCATACAAAAAATAAGGAGTGACGGAATAGAGGGTAATGGAAATCCTGGGCATTTTAATCTCTATCCCTTTTTCTTTTTGTTTTTCTTCTTTAGTAAAAAAGTAGGAAACCAGGATAAAGCTTAGTATAGTGACAATCAACAATGAGATAATCTGTGACAGGATAATGTCCATGCCTGCTATTTTAAACAAAATATAGACCAGAAAAATTCCGAGCCCGATCAAACTGGTGAAAACAAGTTCTTTTTTTAATATGTACATTCCGGTGACAGACAGCCAGATCGAATTAAGAAAAAAGAAATAAATGACGATGATCAGAATCATTTCATAGGAAAATAAATTAAATAAAAAATTAAATAAGAGCAATAACACAGAAATAATGATACAGGCCAAAAATCCAAGACGAATAAAGTAGAAAGTACTTTTTCGCGCCAGATTGTAAAAGCCCTGAATAATATAGAAAAAACCTCTTCTCGCTATCGCCTGGGTAAAGCCTCCAACGGTAATAAAGCTTAAAATCGTGGCTAAGGCTATACTGGTTGCAATTTCAACGGTGAGGTTCTGATAGGACCAGAGGGAGAATTTCAATACCAGCATGGAAGCCACAGACACGGCCATAGGGACAGCAAATATTAAACCTCGCAAAAATGTGCGAATCGTCTCATAAAGAGAGCGAAGAAAGGAGGGTTTTTCTGTTCTTGAAAAAGGAGTGTAGACGATTCTGTTCTGGATCGAATCCCAGATCCCGGAGGCAAGCTCGAAAATGTCTTCGACGCCAAATTCCTTTATGGCTCTGTCATCATTCCAGCCCATAGATTCCAGTAATGCTGCAACCTCATATTGATCTTCCGGTTGCTTGTGCCTCTCCAAAATTTTATCGGCCAGAAGCTGTAATTGCCTGGACTTGTCCTTATGAGCTGAACCGGAAAAAGGAACTACATTCCCTCGTGATATGTTCATATTACTCACCCAGGTCCGGAATTTTCATATTAATAATGAGATCGGAAAGAACCCCTTCTTCATTGGCTTTTTTTACGATTTCACTGGTAATTATACTGTTCCTAGACACGATGATTCGACCTTTCCCATCCCTTAAGTCTTTGCCGGCTATCTTTCCTACCAGATAGCGCTGTTGAATGCTATCTATTTCTTCAGTCAATCCCTGGCTTTCTTTGGATTGGACAGTAGATTTCGTTTTATTCGTTTTAGGCATTTCATCAGATTGTTTGGCGGATTCATGATTATTTGGCATCTGTGAGGTTTCCTCTTGATCGTACTCAGGTTGTTCTGTTGTTACGTCAACTGTAACAGAAGCGGGAGTCAGCAAAGAATAATCAAGATTGTAGTTACAGTCACTGATGTCATCCCAAAAAGAGGATGGAGCTTCTAACCGGCTTTCTGTATCTTGAGCTGCAGCCGCACCATTTAATATAGGTGATGGGGGGTGATGAGCTGCTGAAGCCTGCTGCACGCCCTTCATTACCAGCAAATTTTGAATTTCCCGATCATCATCCAGTTTGCGGACAATTGAACTAAACTCTTCGATTAAGGTGTGAAGCAGTTTGTGGGTATTTTGTATATTGTGAGTAATATCGGCCTCTTGCTTTTGTAATTCGGCCAATCGCCGGTCTGTTTCTTCTTGTAATTGTTGAATTTCCTTCTGATGTTGTTCATCCAGAAATTGAACGGCTTTCTCCACTCTTTTTTTGGCATACTCCTGAAGAATACTTTCTTTTGCATCCTGATTTTGAGATGTTCTAAGTTGTTGCAATTGTTCGGCTAACTTTTTGTTTTTTTCCTCAAACTGCAAAATTTTTTGTTGCAAGTTTTCAAATCTTTTTTCATATTGCTCCTGGATGAAGTTCAAATAATGATCAACATTTTTGGTATTTAAACCAAAAAGTCGCTTTCTTATTTTTTTATGAAAGATTTGTGTTTTTTTCTTCATCCCGGATAACCTCTCTATCCCAAAAAGATTGGAGATACTGCAAAGCGTCAAGCAAACGTTGTTTAACCACCTCTAGTTCCTGTTGTTTCTTTAACAGCCTTTCTTCCTTTCCTTCTTCCATTGCCTTTAATTCCTGCTGTTTTTGCTGCAATAACTCTGTATTCTTCAGGTGCGTTTCGAGAAGCAGATGGGAAATTTGTTGGGTTATTCCCTGTTCGTGAGGTTGTTTAAACTTCTCAATTTCTGCTTGCAGACGTTCATATTCCTCACGAAAAGCATTTAGTTTCACTTCCAGTTGCTGCAGAGTGTGTTCATTCGCTTCCCGTATTAATCGAATTTTTGTTTCGGCTTCCTTGGAATCATAACCCCATAGAGAACGTTTTTTCATGGCATTCCTTTGTTGAATAGAATCCATTTTACCGCACCTCTTTTCTTCGGAGAACAATGTGTCATCATGCCGGCTTCATATGATTGTTTTGTTTGTTGAGATTGATAAAGCTTTGCATCTTATCCAGTTCATTAAATGCCAGATGGTATTCACCCAAACGGTTATATGCTTTAGAGATTTCAGACAGGTATACCGGTACGGCGGGATCGTCGGGTGCTTCCTGAATGGCCAGGCGAAATTGTTCAATTGCCTTACGGTCAAAGCCTTGATCTTTGAGTAAGAAAGCTCTTTCACTATACAACTGTTGTTTCGTTTTTTGTTGTGAAAATGTATCGATTGAAACTTGATCAGTCCGGGCGACAGTTGATTTTTTGTCGGACAGTATTAACAGATTGAGGTAGCTCTTTATATGCTGTTCCAGTACGTCATAAAGAGTAAAGTGATTCAAGGCCCTCTCCCGGGCATCCTGTCCCATCGACCTGCGAAGATTTTTGTCTTTTAGAAATCTGGTCAGAGCGGATGCCAGTTCTTCAGGCTCTTGTGGTGTGACAAGTATTCCTGTATTCCCCAGAGCTTCCCGGACTCCTCCGACATCGGTGGCAACCACGGGCTTTCCAACCATCATGGCTTCCACCACGGAGTAAGGAAAGGCCTCGGATATACTGGATAGAACAAAAACATCCCCACTTTGATAAGCGGCAGCCATATTGTTGGTATGACCGGCGAAAATAAAAGTGTCTTTTAAATCCAATTTTTCTACCAAATCAAGGCATTCTTCATAGTATTCAGGTACAGAAACAGAGCCGTAGATAATAAATTTCACATTGGGTATATTTTTCTTTACCTTGTCGGCGGCTTTTATTAATGTCTTAATATCTTTAATGGGATCAATTCTCGCTACAGATACCACGGTTGGATTTATGTTATGGACATCTTTGGCTTCCGTAAACACGTTTTTATCGATCCCGTTGTAGATGACTTTTATTTTTTCCTCTGGCACACCAAACCTTGTCTCCCAACGTTTGTTGTAATAGCATACGGGGGACACCTGGTCGGCAAAGGTGAAATTTAAGGACGTAATGGAATGTATCAAGCGAATCAAAAATGTGTTCAGATAAGAGGAAAGATTTCTTTTTGACATGGATAAATATTGTTCCCTCAGATATACACCATGTTCTGTCAGCATAAAAGGAGTATCATATTTTTTTTTGGCCAAAACACATGGAATCCCGCAAAAAGCGGCGGCGGTAGCATGGCTTACATCAACCCTGGGAACCGGTGTGTTTAAAATGTTCATAAACCGGTAAATCCATCCCAGACTCTGTATCAACCCGAAAACGTCGGGATGCTTCAACTTCGGATCACTGTTCACCTTTTTCAAAATAATTTCTTTAAACTGTTTCCAGGTGATTTCTGATTTGAAACTAACCTTGTATTCATATTCTTCAAAGTATTGATGAAGTTCCAGCAAAGTGTTTGCAAATTTATGCGGATCTTTTTTTTCGGCAATGATTTCTTCTACCATTTCTGTAAACAGAGGAACAAAACGCTCACGAATATCTGCGGGCGTGGTCCGGCTTTTCTTTAAATAGATGAGAGAAAATGGTGTATCTAAATGTTCACTGGGTTCCTCTGTCCCCCAGAGCGGAACTTTTATTAAATTGGTATTTTCGGGCAACTTAAATTTTTGTGTCACAAACGGATTCATGATCACACTGTATACGGTATAATCGATATCCTTTAAATTTTGCACGAGGATATCACACCACATACTTACGCCACCCTGATGAAACGGATAGGTTCCTTCGGTTGTCAATAAAACCTTTAATTTTCCGCTCATTCGTAAACATCCTTTGTAACAAATTGTTGAAGAGTGAGATTTTTAAGAGTAAATATACAATTCTAGAACTGTTTCGACAGTGATTTTATTATATTCTATCAGTTATATAACAAGATTGTAATGGGTTTTCAAGGCAAAAAGTTGTTTTTCGCGCTAATTTGACGTGCTTTTTAAAGTTTGCATCCATATAATATTTCAATATGATAAAATATGGATAAAAATAGGGGACGATGCTTTTAAACTTTGTAAATGGCAATAAATTAAATACTAACTGGTTAGTAATTAAAGGAGTTTTAAATTATTCGTCGAATAGATAAAGAACCAGTTTACAAAATGGAGGAGAAACAATTGAAAAAGCATAAAGGCATGAATATATGGAAGAGCGGATTGTTTCTGGCTATCATATTCACTCTGCTCAGTTCATCTTTTCTATCACCGTTTACTTATGCTTATTCGGGGATTTACGGTGAGGAACCATGGCTGCAGCCATCGAAAGAGCAAGCAGAGATCAGCAAGGATAATCAGGTGCTCTATTTCGGGGTGGTGGAAGAGATTACTGCCACCGGTTATGTAGTCGATACCATCGATATGGAAGTGTCCTACGGTGATGAAGTGTATGGTTACGACCAAAATACGGATTTGATTGATGTTGTGGTGCGCAGTCATACGGACGTGGTTACGTTAGATGGATCGCGTATGCTGGAAGTGCAGACACCGGTGGTCGTGGCCGGCTATCAGCAGCCGGATGGCCGTATAGAAGCGCTGGTCATCGGCGATATGCAGACGGCAGAAATGTTCGAACCCGAGCAACCTGAAATTCCTACAATTGAAGAGTTGGAAGAACAAGGGGAAATGGAAGAAGTCTCACAGGCTGAATCTGTGGAGATTCAGGGAAGAGATAAGAAATCCCTCGTAAAAATTTCTGGTGTAAATCAGACGGATTTCCCCGAAACCGACCTGCGCTACACCACAATTGAAGGAGATTTCTCAAAAGCATTAAAGTGGAAGAAAAACGTTCCTGCTTTTAAAGTGGGTTCTCTGCTTACCGTATCACTGTATATGGAAGTATTCACCGGTGTGGATATGAACTGGAGCTTCCCGTTTGAGGTGAAAACCCGTCTGCTCGATCCGATTCGCTATATTACATTTGAAGAGCGGAGTTTTCGTCCCGGGGAAACGGCAGAAGAAAGGAATAAACGCGTCAACCAGTTGAAGGCGATGATGCGGGTATCAGTTGAACCGCTCAAGCAGCAGAAGAATCGAACAATGTTTGCCGAGGCAGGAGTAAGGTTAAACATTGGATTTGAAGGGCAGATTGCTGGTCACGATTTTAATGAAAAAATTGATCTGCTAAAAATTGCATCGGGAACGGTCGGACTTGGCGGCGGTCTGCATATGCAGGTGGGTGGCAAGCACCCGGCACCGCTGTTTGGAAAGCAGTCCACCTTTGGTATTCGCGAAAAAATCACCCTGGATTCCGATGCCGTGAAATGTAATACGGGCTGTACCTTTGACCTGTTTACGGAAGACTCGGTCGGAATCAGTCTGCCTTTTTTTGAAGCGGGTGTGTTCACCATGGGATTTGCCATTCAGCCGCTAATGATCGTGTACGGGGATACCCCGAAAATCAGGGAAATTGAGACGACACCAGGATTAAAAGTTGAAGCGATCTACCAATATGATCTTGGTTACAACCATGGTCAGGCTTTTCCCGTCTCCGGGGATACCCCGATCTATCCGGAAGACGCCTTATTGCTCTACGTCAGCGACACCAGCCATGGCAAGCCGCCTCAACTTGAAGATGAAAATGGACAATTCGATTTAACTTTTAAAGTGGATTACAAACCACGGGCCATGGTCGGTTTTCTCTACCAGGCAACGATGAAAGCGAAAAAACTGGGATTCGGCGGTGAGGTGAGATTGCCGATGATGGCCCTGCCTGTTCCGTTTGATTTTGATCTTGATCAGATTGGCGGTACGGGTATGGGGGAACTTTCATGTACCTCAAAGGAATTGAAGCTGACAGGCTGTACCGATGCTTCCTTCCAATTCACAAGTGATTCTATCATTCAACCGATCGGGCTGCGAGTTTCAGTGTTGCCTGATGGGATTAGCGGGATCAGCTATGACTCCGGGGAAATCAGAGGTTATGGCGGTACAGGAGATGTCAAGTTGAAAACTGTCGGCCTGTTGCCGGGCGGCCTGAAGCTGGTACGGACGGGTACAGATGCGAACGGAAACGGTATTTATAAGCTGGTCGGGACACCGGACGCAAAAGAAGGCCGGTACACGATTAAGATCCAGGCCTATGATAATGCCGGTGGGAAGCGAAATTTTGAATTACCCTTAAATATCGCTAAAATCTATCCCGACCAGATCGACACCGAGTTGATCCCCGGTCAATTATGGAGTCAGTCCTTGAAATTTGTGGAAGCAGACGGGAGTACTGCCGCTGATGTTACCTGGAAAGTTGAGGGCAGTCTGCCTGATACGGATTATGAGATTACCTCCAACGCTACATTACAAACAATTCCTTCCCGGCTAGAACCGGGGGAGTATACGTTTACCATTACCGCGGAGAGAAACGGTGTGCCGTACAGTACCGGAGTCCAACACCGGTTCACGGTACTTGAACCCGATGTCGCCGCAGAACGCAACTGGTCTCTCACGGAAAAAGAGATTTCTATCTTTAAAGATGGATACAGCACGGCTGCCTGGCATGAAGAATTGGGCAAACTGGCACTCATTGCACCGGGACGGGGTGCAGTACTATATGATGGGGAAAGCTTTGAGACCATTGACCGATTAGACTATCCCTATCATACATCGATGGCTTATGTCGATCCCGTCGCTCCGGGCGATCCCGGATGGATGTATATTTTCGGCGGGGCGAAAGTACCTTTTGCCAGGGACGGTCAATTTGCGGGAAACGTATACCGCTGGGATGAAAACGGTGTCGAGCCGCTCTATCTCGATCCGCTGGATGGATCAGGTCCGACTGTATATGATGCGGCTACGGCCGTTCTTCCCGATGGAAGACTGCTGGTATATGGCGGAGATTATAAAGGGGAATATGAAAGCGGAGTATATGATCCCAAACTGTCCGATGAAACATGGATATTTGATCCTGATACGCGTCAGTTTACAAAAGTGGTTTCGGCAAACAACCCCGGTCCGCGCAGCGGGAATCAAATCATGACTTATGTACCCGAACTGGGAAAAGTGGTGTTGTTTGGACAAAACCTCAAGGAAAAGTCCTTTTTGCCTGAAGAACGGGAAGATGAAATCTGGCTGTTTGATCCGGGCACGCTGCGATGGTCAAAAGCGGGGGGCAATAACAAAATTGTATTAAACGAGAATGAAGGAATCGGGCTTGTTTATTCCCGGACTGAGAAGAAACTCTATATCCTCGTGCTGGATACGACACCTTACTACAGACCGTTGCAGGGATATCCTGCTGTTACTCGCCTCTACTCCATCGATGTCTCAAACGGCAGTCTCGGCAGTCTGATCGACGAATCTGACAAGTTGCCGGCAGCGAGTGCCAATTGGGCGAGTGGTCTGGGAAGTCTGGGTTATGATGAGAATAACGGCAGATTACTCTATATACAGGACGAAGGCATATCTAAAATCAATGTATTTAAAATGAGTATCTGGAATTATGCTCTCGCTCAAGCGGACAGTGACCGCGAATTCATCATCGCAGATGGTCAGGATCAGGCCGTGTTTCAATTTAATGCGGCGAGATTTTTAAAGTATCCGGAAGAATGGCGTGTCCGCTGGCAGAGCATCGGCCGGTACAATTTATTGAACGGTCAGCCTTCTGCACAGACGGTGCCCGATACTAGTGGACAAGTCACCCTGTCAGTGACATACGAGGATTTTTCACTGGTTAAACGTCGGGTTGCTACCATGCTATTAACTGCTGAGCATATTTCGGATGGGCGCCGTGTCCCGATCGGCTTTGCGAGAATCGGCGTAACACCGGTTCCGCCCGACACTTCAAACAGTGTGATTACGCTTACTCCTTCGGTCCATGATTATCTGGGTGACTCAGCAAGTGATGATTATTTTGCAACCAAGCAATCTGAGATCACGATTACTCTGCGCTCCTCCGGGGGATATGCGGATGGTGCCTCGGCTGAAAATGGTGATTTCAAGGGAGAACCACTTGCAGGGCGCAAACTGGTTCTTGTTGACGCAGAGCAACTCGAACGGGACGGGTTGCGATTTTACACCGGAACCGTAACCGGCAATACGATGAGTCGGACGGAGTATGACGAATACAAATTTTTGGGTGACTTCAAGGATTATGTGCAGGAACTGGTTACCGACGAAAACGGTCAGGTGAAAATAACCCTTGTCAACACTTTTCCCAACTGGATCGAAGCAGGTGAATATCCGTTCACCTTTGTTTTAGCAGATGGCAGTGGTTTTACCCTGCAGGAAAGCCTGTCGGTTGTTCCGAGACAGTTAAAACCGACACAGCCTGCCTATCAAATTGAAGCCTTTTCCGGTGAATCATTTTCAATGCAGATCACGCTCGACGGGGTGGAAGATTGGAATGCATACAGCTGTTCCGATACCAATACGACCCCCTGCTTTGAGATCGTGAGCGGTGATCTGCCGGATGGGGTTACGTTGAATCGCCAAAACGGGAAAATCAGCGGGCGTCCGGGAACTCCCGGGACTTATGTAGCGGGGGTGAAGATACCCAATCAACCTTCCGGCAGTACGGATGTGACTGTAACCATTCATGTGATTCAACCGCTTACGCTTGAAAATTCATACAGTATCTGGAGGTTTGGGGAGCGGGTAGGAGAACCGTTCAGTTATGCTCTCGATGAACAGGTGAAAGGCGGAACGAGACCGTTTACCTACGAAATTGTCACAGGAGAATTGCCGCCCGGGCTTACCCTGGATTCCGATAGCGGCACGGTCAGTGGCAATTTTACCAGAGCAGGAAATTATACTGTGAAGGTGAGGATAACGGAAAACGGACTTCCTGCAGAAAGCAGTGATGACTACTCCCGTGTGGTCGCTGAACCGCGATCCGTAGAAAAAACGCTGCACTTTACCATCTATGAACCGGATGTATTCGCGACCTCATTCAGCGTATTTGATCGATTAAGTGTATCATTGGGAGCCAACCTGTGGGTCAGGGGGTTGGATGGCATCCCGGTCGGCTCACCGGAAGGTGCATTTGAACCCTACGGAAAAAATCAATATTTTGAACTGATTCGCCTGACGACAACGGGTATAACACCATTTCAACTGAAATATGAGGATCACGATAGCAATTACAGCGATGCACTGGAATTGTATTACTGGCATCCGCATGAGGAACTGTGGAAGCCCTTTGCCGACCAACAATACGGCTATTCGGACGGCTCCTACAGTGTAACGGCCGATGTTTACGGAACCGTCGAGTTGGAGCAGGTATGGGAACGTAGTGACGAGCGCTTTATGAACTATTATGACTATGACCATCTCTATATCGCAGTAGGCAAGAAAGAACTGCCGCAGCCTGTCATTACCGATATCGGATTCCCCTTCAGCAGAATCGATGAAGCTGGCAATGAGCATGTATATATTGATGGATTCCACTTCATTGATGATGCCGTCCTCTTTGTAGGGGGCCGTGAAGCCTTAAGTTTTTACGTCAATTACTATGACGAGGATACCGGCGAATCGACCATGGATGCCGTACTGCCACCAGGGACGGGAACAAAAGATCTTGTCGTTATGAAACGTGGAGGAACCAGCAATCCATGGCCGTATATGTACGCTACTGCACCAAAAGTGCCGGCCTATGATTTACAACTGAAGGTTCAGGTCCAGTCAAAAGAGGAGATGGATGCCCTTGAATCAGGCAATCCGTATCCTTTCATGCCGGAAAAATCCCATCTGATCACCGTTGAACTGGTAGATGGTGACGGAAATCGTGTGGGATTGGATGATGTGTTACTGAAAGGATCACCGAACTGTAATGAACTAGATGAGGCCGATCAGGACAGCTGCTTTGATCCTGAGTTTAACCTGACCAACTGGAATACGTTTGATTTCACCACAGAGCAATTGGAGTTAACCTGTATAACCCCGGATACCGGCTGGTTCTACGAATGTGTGGATGCCGAGTCTTTTTTCGGATATAAGATTCTCAGTGGAACATTGAATCAGGACGGGAAATTCCAGGCGATGCTCACCCGTAAAATTGACAACTCCCCCGGAGGAGGAGAAGAAATACCACTTGATCCACCGGATGAAAATTATCCCGGTGCCGTTATTGATCTGGTTATTTCCAACGAGGACGGATATTACGGAAGACTGGCTGGAAATGCACCCTCACCGGAAAGGGAGAAATATGCGGAAGATACGACGGATGTGAATGACTTTCTAAACATTACCACCGATGCCCTGCCTTCGCTAAATCTTGACAGCTCGCCGCAGGCTTATGAAGTTCAACTGACGGCGTCCGGTGGACGTGGAGCGGAGTATTATCAGTGGTATTGGGGCGGTAATTCAGATATTCCACCGGGCATTGTTCTGGAAAAAGAGACCGGTATACTGCGTGCCGCCGGACAGGCCGGCGATCCGGACACCCCAGATATGAAACCGGGAACGTATCTGGTGACATTTGTGGTGAGTGATGGAATTGTCCGGTCATCCCGTACCTTTACCCTGACGATTGTGGGTTCCCCGCAAAAAGATGTTACTCTGCAGGATCTGATTGTACACAGCGGGGATCCGGGAAATCCATATCCGCTTTCGGTCACTTTCGATGTGTATCAAACCAGTTACAGTCTGGATGTTCCGTACGATGTCGGCGAGTTGTATATTGTACCTACACTTGGTGAGTTTTTCGTGGATGGCGTTGCTGTGATAGACAGCGTTTACGTACCGGGGAGCGGTGAGGTCACTGTTACCGAAAGTGTGTACCAGTTATCCACCGAGGTAAGAATTAACGGTTCCCTGATCCCGCAACTTCCCGACGGTTCCTATGCTTTTGAGCCAGAGGACGGATGGACACACGTAAGTGTTTCCGCGTTAGTTAAGCAGGGAGATGAAGTGGTCGCTGCCAGATCTTACACGATTCTGATTGCCCGGGAACCGTCGGTTGAGCTGGATCGATTGTTGTTTCAGGTAACAGGAGACCCGGATGTGACCGAACTGCAAGTAATGAACAGCAGTGAACATTTGAGTGTTTCCGTATCCTGGGAGGCGGAACAGTTTGTCATCAAACCCTATGCCGTGGACCCGACAGCAAGCATGAAATTGGTGGTCGACGGTGATGCGAATCGTGTCAGTTATCTGACAAACGGGGTAATGACTACGCCGATCCATTTGTCTGACGAACCCGCCACTGAACTGGCGTTAACTCTGACGGCACGGGATCACCAGGGTGAATTACGGCAAAAAAATTACACGGTTTCCGTGAACCGGGCGCTGTCCGACAACGCTGATCTGCAACAGTTGGCATTTACACCGGAACTATTAACAGGAGGAAACTTCGCAGGTCAAACGACAATGCAGGGCGAATTGCATTATGAGCAAAATAAGGTCGAACTCTATGCCCGACCCGTTGATGCTGGAGCAAAAATGCAGGTGTATAGTGATGGACAACTCCTTCAACCGGGGACTCGGGAGGATATGTATGAAGTACCGCTTCGGGTGGGAATCAATACGGTACAGGTGAGAGTGATTGCGGAAAACGGGTTGAATTCCAGAACGTATACGGTTGAAATCCAGCGTCACGCATCGCGCAATGCTTCATTGTCGGCACTGAATGCGGAGTCCGTCACAATGCAATTCCGACCGGAAATTTTGAGCTACGAAGCGACGGTTGCTTCCGATGTGGATGTGATCAAACTGACGCCGGTTGTTGCTGACAGTCAGGCCAGCCTGCAGGTTGCAGTTAATGACAGGACATTACTGGCAGACGGCTACGGCTCATACGCGATTGAATTGTTAGAAGGGATGAATTATATCAAATTGCAGGTTACGGCAGCAGATGGCGTCAGTCAGCAGACCTACAGATTGTCGGTGCAGCGCGAATTTTCAAATGAAAATCAGACACCGGTTTCCTCAACCCCGAGACATGCCCCCGATTCTGCTGACAGGTTGAGAGCGCAATACGGTGATGAATTCCGCATCGAGATTAACGGGGACTTCCCCGCGGGCCAACCTCCCCAGATCATGGTGGAAAAAGGTCAAGTGCCCGCGACTTCTCCCGGACAGTGGCATTTAACATCCGGGTATCAGGTTGCTGTTTCACCTGAACTGCCGTATGATACTAAATATACGATCGTGGTGGAAATGCCGATTGAAGCCGATTTAAGCAGATTGCCTGACGGCTACGAGCCCAGATTATTCGTGTATGATGACAAGCAGCAGGCATGGATCGATCTCGGCGGTGAGATTCAAGACGGCCGAATCAAGGTAGAGACCGATAAACTGGGTACTTTTTCATTATTTATCGCTCCGAAAAATGATGGAGCAGTTCAGACCGGGTTTCATGACACGGACGGACACTGGGCAAATGCGTGGATTCAATTTGGTTCAGCCCTCGGTTTGACCCGGGGTTATGACGATGGAAGCTTCAGACCGCAGCGCCGGGTGACCCGTCTCGAGTTTGTATCGATGCTGCTCAGGCTAACGGGACATGAACTTCCGCAAAAAGATGGATCGGTGCTGAGCGGAAATGAGTGGTTTACCGACTGGTCGGAAATCCCCGAGTGGGGAGCGGCCTATGTTGCTGCTGCAAAGGAGGCCGGCATCGTCAACGGCTATCCTGACGGCAGCTTCCGTGGGGGAGAAACCATTACCCGATCCGAAATGATGGTGATGATGGCCCGTGCATTAAATATTGCAGAGGCTGACCCCAACATTATGGATCGCTTTCGGGACAAAAACGAGGTGCCCGAATGGGCGGCTTCGGCCATTGCAGCATTACTTGAAGCGCAATATGTTCAGGGAAAAGGAGAGGGCAATTTAGGGCCCCGGGACAGTACAACCCGTGCCGAAGTCATCAAAATCCTTGTCGAAGCCTATATTGACTCACTTCGCAAATGATTTGGGATGTTCGGCTCTGAGATGATCTTAATCTGTCTGTCGGGCAACGACGTCATAAAAATTGAATGTCAGAAGGTGTGCTCAAATGAAGAAAAATAAATTTCAAATGAAACGGGAACAAACCTACGCTCAATTGATCGAAAGTGGAGTTAAGCTTCTCTGTGAAAAAGGATATGCTTTAACATCGATTGAGGATATTACGACCGCAGTGGGCTACACGAAGGGCGCTTTCTACGTTCATTTTAAAAATAAGGAAGAATTTTTCTTCCACCTTCTTGATCACCGTCACGGTGTACGCGAGGAGTGGCCGGAGATCACCCTGGGAGAGGGAGGAGAAATGCTGGATTCGCTCGAATCCGTGTTGCAGCGGAGAATGACCATTTTCCTCGATTATCTCAGCCGTTCACCGGAATGGCAGATGGTTTATATCGAATTTTATTTGATGAAGCGAGATCATGATGAGGTGCGATTGAGGTACAAGCAGTACTACGAGAAATTTATTGCAGAGTTTGTCCGACTCATAGACAGTTTTAAAGAAAAAGGGTGGGTTTCACTGGAAATCGATACCCTGAAAGCTGCCAGACAAATCTATCAGCTTCTCGACGGAGCGATTATTCACTTTAATCTGTACGGAGAACCTCTGGATAAAGAGGCCCTGATTACAACGATGCTTAAAATCTTGAAATGAGTGGAGTACTGAACCCATGGTGACATGGGTTCTTTTCTATATGTTCATCCCGCCAGGAGGGTTATTTAAACTAAGTGCTACTCTTTAAAATGGTTTATTCTCGAGAAAAATTCAGAAAGAAAATCGTAAAATAACTTTTCTGTAGGCAGCAGTTCGCGTTGCATTGGACATATTACACCTACAGTTCGAGTGATATTAGGATCTACTAGAGGAATTCTCACAGTTGATCGTGGAACATTATCGACTAATGTTACCTCCGGCATTAATGCAATACCGAGACCTGCTGATACTAACCCTTTCAAAGCATCAATGTCATCACCTTCAAAGGCAATATGCGGTGAAAAACCCTGTTGATTACAAGCATTTAAAACAATATCTCGAAAAACAAACCCTTCCGGCAACGTAACAAATGGTTCATCCTTTAACTCCCGCAGCCTAATGGAAGTCCTGTTTGCAAGCGGATGGTTGATCGGCAGAAGTGCAACAATATTCTCTGTAAATAATATTTTTTGTTTAATTCTGCTTTCATCGTTTGTTAATGGAGCAATCATGGCAAGATTAACTTCACCATGAATCACACTTTCTATCAGTTCATGATAGAGCCCCTGTCTCATCTTAAATTTAGCTTCGGGATAGCGTTTTCGAAAAGCATAGATGGCAGTTGGCAGAACGTATGCAGCCAAACTGATAGGAAAAGCGATACGGACTGTTCCTTTTTCCGGATTCAAATATTCCTTTACTTCTCTTTCAGCCTCATCCAACATGTTCATTGCCTGTTTTACCCGTTCCAAAAATATTTTTCCTATTGGTGTTAATTTTAATCTCCGGCCCTCACGTATAAAAAGATCTACACCTAATTCACTTTCTAAGCCGGATAACTGTCTACTTACAGAGGATTGTGCCACATGTAAGGCGTCTGCAGCTTCTGTAACATGTTCTCTTTTGGCAACCTCTATAAAGTATCTTATTTGCCTGATTTCCATTGTTAATATTCCCCAATTCATGCGTTAAATGCATTAATGTTATCTTTAATAGACATTGAACGGATTGTTTACTACATTATAAAATTAAAGCATGATAAATAAAAGGGATTCATGCAAATTAGTAGTTCGATTATTAATAGAGGGTGATATTCATGAAAGTACTAGAGAAAATAGAACAAACACAAAAGGCCCAAGATTATGTCAATGATTTACTCGAATCAGTCAGAAAACGCAATCCGAATGAAACCGAGTTTTTGCAGGCAGTAGAAGAAGTTCTTCATTCTTTGGTTCCTGTGCTTGCCAAAAATCCAAAATACATGGAGTATGCGGTCCTGGAAAGATTGGTAGAGCCAGACAGAATTATTTCTTTTAAGGTTCCCTGGGTGGATGATGAAGGAAAGGTAAGAGTGAACCGTGGATATCGTGCTCAATTTAATAATGCGATTGGTCCATATAAGGGAGGGTTAAGATTTCATCCTTCTGTAAACATGAGTATTATTAAGTTTTTAGGGTTTGAGCAAATATTTAAAAACTCATTGACGGGTCAACCCATCGGTGGAGGAAAAGGTGGTTCCGATTTTGACCCCAAAGGAAAGTCTGACATGGAGATTATGCGCTTTTGCCAGAGCTTCATGATGGAACTTGGTAAACATATTGGCCCGGATATCGATGTACCAGCTGGTGATATCGGTGTTGGAAGCAGAGAAATTGGATATCTGTTTGGGCAATACAAGAAGATGTTCGGTGCATATGAAGCCGGTGTTTTAACAGGAAAAAGCGTTGGTTACGGGGGAAGTTTGGGCCGTAAAGAGGCAACCGGGTACGGCGCCGTATATTTTGTCGAACAAATGTTAAATGAAAAGGGATTAACTTTTAACGGCAGTACCGTGGTTGTATCAGGTTCAGGAAACGTTTCGATTTATGCCATGGAAAAAGCCATGGAGTTAGGGGCAAAAGTGGTAGCCTGCAGTGATTCAAACGGATATATTTATGATGAAAACGGCATTGACCTTTCCACGATCAAACGATTGAAAGAAGTAGAAAATAAAAGATGTTACGAATATCTAAATGAACATCCAAATGCTACCTATACTGAAGGCTGTTCCGGAATCTGGACGATTCCCTGTGATATCGCTTTGCCATGTGCAACCCAAAACGAAATCGATAAGGCCTCTGCTGAGCTTCTCGTTTCGAATGGAGTAAAGGCCGTTGGAGAAGGTGCAAACATGCCTTCTACAAAAGAAGCTGTCGACATCTTTTTAGAAAATCATGTACTGTTTGCTCCTGCCAAAGCGGCTAATGCAGGCGGTGTAGCTGTATCCGCATTAGAGATGGCACAGAATAGCGCAAGGCAGTGTTGGACGATGGATGAGGTTGATGCTAAACTCCATGTCATTATGAAGAATATTTATCAAGAAAGTTTGAATGCCTCTGTAGCATATGGAGTTCCAGGTAATCTTGTCGTTGGTGCCAACATTGCCGGATTTGTTAAAGTCGCAGATGCCATGATCGCACAAGGCGTTTAATAATATAAAGACAAGCAAGCAGTGGGGAAATATCCTTACTGCTTTTTTGTGCTTTTCCAATCATTATATCGACTCTGAAGCCCCTTATTGTAATGGTTGCATGATCATTATCTGGTATAATAATGCATATGAAGTTAATTTGAGGTGTTGTTTATGTTAGACAAAAGGTATATCGGTCATAATGTGCTACATTTGTTTTACCCCGTTGATCTGAAGGTTTTGAAATCCCATCCATCTAAGAACAAAGATTGGGAAGAAATATATACATACGAGAAAAGGGACACCGGTCATAAGGAAAATATCAGGTATATTTTTTCTGATGAATACAATACGTCCATCCCGGATTCTGATGAAATCAGTTATAGAAAATGGATTGATAATGGGAAATTTTTTAATTATTTTCATCCAAATATAAGGAACATGCTCTTTTTTGACAAAAACAAAAAATTTAGGGCTTATCGCAAAATAAGAAAAGCCGGAGAAAGAAATATATTTTATGGCGAGTTTTATGAGTTAAACGAGGATACAAAGAAGATACAAAAGGACAGGAATTTAATTCCGGTCCTGTTTGAGGTTATTTCCAACGAAATTTATCTGTTTAATAATGATAAGGGTTTTCTGGTCATCAGACTGTGCCTTCTTGAAAATTATAAATACTCGAAGCAAGATCATCGTTTTCACAAAAATAAAGGGATCGGCCTTGAAAATAATGTTACATTAGACATCTGGCATAAATTTGTGATAAGAATCAGCCAAAACTACCCTATTTATGAAACAGATCCCGTCATCAAAGTCGCTAAACTAAACACAGACATGTTTCAAAATCAAAATGATCATATCACAATAGAGCAAGATGATATTAAGGATATGAAGCTTTTTTTCGAATACGTAAAAGAACTTTTGGATGTCTTTAATCATGTGGAACCTGTTGCTTTTGTACATTCTTTTGTTCAAATAAATAATATCAGTAAAAAAATTTTTACCACCAGAGAATTATACAAATTAGCCAGTTTGAACGATTTTGAGGGGAACAGCGGAGACCAATCTTTTAAAGAAAGTTTTTTATCCAGACATTTATGGGAGCGCTGGGTTCCAGACACATATTATACCGGAATAGATTATGGCACAGTAACGTTGCAAAACATTGACAGGGTATCCTATTCGTATCATGAAGAACATTATTCTTCTTTTGCGGATTTAATCTATCAACAGCACACCCGTCACTATTTAATCTTTATTTTGTTATCTTTATACTATCGAAATTTCCTGCAAGAGTTATCGGGACGCTATGCAGAATTACAGGATATGAACAATAAGCAGGATTTGAAAAAAGCGAATGAAATTATATCGGAGTATTATAATCTTAACCAGCAACACGTTGTGGGAAGAATCACACATAACATCGATGGGATCGAAAAATGGAATTTTTATCGAAGGGTTCTTGGAATTGAAAATTTGTACAGTGAAGTTCAAAAAGATATGAAAGAATTAAATCAACGCAAACTGGAAGCCCTGAATGAGAGCCAGAACAAAGAGATTCACCAGCTTACCATTATCGCAGCCATAACAGGTATTTTTGGCATGAATTTAATTTTGAATAAGAATGGCTGGGATGAGGTTTTTACATGGAACATGGTCCCGCAGGAGTTATTTGACATACTTTTTTGGCTGATTCAAAATATGTTAAACACCATTGCTCTATTAGCGATCTTTTATATTTTCTCTAAATATTTCTTCAACGTTTTATTCAAATTTTCTTTCCGGAAGATTAAATACTTATTCAAAAATGAGGATAGAGGGTAAAATGGTTTATTTAGCGGGGATCATTGCTTTTGCAGGAATTATTGTTTTAAATGGAATCTTTGCCTATCAAGCAAAGAACGTTGGTCTGGGATTAAAGGAGATAACTGAGTTCTACATGAAAGTATCGATTTTGATATTATTAGCCAACTTCTTTATTTCATACGGAATTTCCTTAGCTTACAAACATATAGATAATATGACTTTTGTATTTGCTCTTTCAAAATTTTTAGATGTTATCGCCATTTTATTGTTATCTTTTGTTTTTGCGTCGGAGATCCCGACACTAAAAGTAATCGGGGGTTTAATTTTAGTGGTAACAGGTTTAATAATAATAAGGATATAGTCATCCGATTCTAATGAAAACCGGATGATCAAACCAATGATGGGAAGGAGATCAAGTTGAAAAACAGGGTTGCTCTGATTACCGGAAGTGCATCTGGAATTGGCAAGAGAATAGCCATCGATCTTGCCAAACAGGGGTGTCACTGTATCATCAATTACAGATCGAGTCAACAATCTGCAGAAGATCTGTGTCAATTCCTGCAACAAACGTATCATATCAAAGCTGTTTCTATTCAGGGGGACGTTTCTAAAGCTGAAGATTGTTCGCGTATTGTTGATCAATCACTTGAGCACTTTAATAAGATCGATATTTTGATCAATAATGCAGGTCCTTATATCCATGAAAGAAAACCTCTGATCGAGTATACAATAAATGAATGGGAATATTTAATTCATGGCAATCTCAGCAGCGTTTTTTATCTGGCCAAAAAAATAATTCCTAAAATGAGAGAGCAAAAATGGGGAAGAATTATCAATTTAGGATTTGACCGGGCCGAAACGGCACCGGGATGGATTTACAGAGCAGCTTTCGCTTCGGCAAAGGTTGGATTGGTTTCAATGACGAAATCGTTAGCCCTTGAAGAGGCTTCAAACGGAATAACGGTTAACATGATCTCTCCCGGCGAAATTACAGAAGAAATGAAGGAATCAGAGATTATAAACGCCAGGGAAGTCGTTGATGTCGATACGCCGGTTGGAAGAGCGGGAACCGGTGAAGATATTTCAAGAATTGTTTCTTTTTTGTGCCAGGATACATCGGATTTTATTACGGGCAACATCATTTCCGTTACAGGCGGAAAAGACGTTTTGAATAAAGTGAAATGGGAAGATTGATTGAAAATTGGCGTCACCTTTAATACAATAATGAAAAATTCATCATGAGAGAGTGTGAGAATGTTCCTTTGGATAATAAGGATTTATTAGTTTCCTTGTGACCAAAGGTTTTTTTGCTTTTGTCAGAAAGTATTAGTGATGAGAAAGAATATGAAAACAGCAAACAGGGAAAATATTCCGTTCACATATAAGATGATTTTAATTGAAAAGAGGAAAATAATCCATGAACATTTTGATGAATTGGAAAATCCTCAGGAATAGAAATGTAAAATATATTTTTGGGGGGACAACTTCAACATTATTGGGGGATCAGTTGCATGAGATTGCGTTATTATGGATGATACTCATGCTATCTGGGTCTGCTAATGAAATTGCTATTGCGATGCTTGCATCACGGTTACCGATATTTTTAATAGGTCTGGTTGGAGGTGTATATTCGGATCGGTGGGATAAACGGAAAATTTTCATTGTAGGAAACATTTTGTTGTCCATGATGGTTATTTCTATTCCAATCATGTATTATTTTGA